>CAJXQE010000207.1 GCA_913058215.1 uncultured Verrucomicrobiales bacterium | reverse complement strand
GCCTCGGTCTCGTGGGCTCGGAGATGTGTATAAGAGACAGCCTCATGCATCATCTCCCAACTGGTCACCCGATGGCGATAAAATAGCCTTCGTTTCCACCCTTAACGGACTGAAATCCGTTTGCGTCTACTCATTCAAAGCCAATCGGGTGGATAAACTGGGCCCCGGCAACAACCCTGTCTGGGGCGCTGACTCCAGACATATCGTCTACACTACCGGCCCGGAATTGAGAATGCTCGACACGTTTTCAAATCAGTCACTGGTCCTCATTGGCGGACGCGGGAGAATCTCTGAGCCAAGCTGGACTCGCTGACTGGTTGCCGGAACGGAGAGGCGGGTCTATGCTGTGCTAGTCCCTGTTCCTCGATGAATCTCCCCAACCAGCTCACTCTTCTCAGATTGATTCTGACTTTTGTTTTTGTCGGAGTCCTCTCGATCAGTTCTTTACCTTTCGGGAAGACGATTGCATTGCTCGTTTTTTCCGTCGCCGCAATCACCGACTTTCTAGATGGTTATCTAGCGCGGAAGCACGATCTGGTTACCAACTTCGGGAAACTGATGGATCCGCTCGCGGACAAAGTGCTGATGTGCGCCGGTTTCGTGATGCTTTGCTCGCTCGAGCTAATACCAGCCTGGGTTGTCATCATCATCCTTTCACGCGAATTTCTCGTCACCGGCCTGCGACTTCTTGCATCGGCAGAGGGAGTCGTTCTTGCCGCTGAAGGGCTGGGGAAATACAAAACGATTTTCCAGATCGTCACCGTGATTTATTTCCTTCTCTATCTCGCCTCTTCGGAAGCATCTTTCGCCTGGCTCCAGCCTGTCTTCAACATTTTCGTCCTCGGAACAGGAGGGCTTGGGCTTGCCCTGATCTGGATCAGCTTTTTCCTGACGCTTATCTCCGGGCTCAGTTACGTCTGGAAAAATCGCAAGATCCTCGGCGATTGCTGAGGTGAATTTGCGTAGCGTCGGTTTCAGCCGATGAATCATTGGCCCCGTCAGTGCTTCATTTCCGAATCCTCACAAACCCAGCTCTTCCTGCTCAAGCTGAGTAGTCTCGACAGTCTTGAGCCTCTTTGAACGGCAGCGTTCACTTTCAATCATGGACTGAAAAATCGCGAAGTCCTCTTCCTTATTTCCGCTGATGATGGTGTAGGCATACTCATCCCAGTGCTTCATTTCGTCGAGAGCATTGCGAAGACGCAGCTTGAGTTGATCGTCATTTTCCGTGCCCCGGTTCCTGAGCCGGTCCAGCAGATCCTCTTCGTTACGGGGAAGGATAAAAATATCCACCAGTGCATCCTGAATTCCCCGGTCTGAATTTTCGCGGATCAAGCCTGCTCCCTGCACATCGATATCCATCAGCACATCGCGGCCGGCGGAAATGTGATTCAACACTTCGCTCTTAAGGGTGCCGTAAAGATTACCGTGAACTTCCGCATATTCCAGAAACTCGCCCCGGGTTGCCCGCGCCTCAAAATCTTCGCGGCTTAAAAAATAATAATCCGTCCCGTCGTATTCGCCCGTTCTCGGTTGACGCGTCGTCGCGGAAATCGCGTAAACAGCTTCTTCGTCTTCGCAACTGAGCCGTCGACATAAGGTTGTCTTCCCCGACCCTGAAGGTCCGGAAACCACGCAGAGAATCCCGCGTCTTTGTAATGCCAATTCACTCATCGATTCAACAGGGTCAGGCGTTCGGTTCAACCCCGTCTACTGAACATTCTGCACCTGCTCACGAATTTTTTCGAGTTCGGTTTTTGAATTTACGATTCTTTGGGCAATGCCGGCATCGTTGGCTTTGCTGCCAATGGTGTTGAGTTCGCGGTTCAATTCCTGGCAAAGAAAATCCAGCGATCTACCAACAGCATCATCCGTGGCAAAATATTTTCGAAACTGTGCGAGGTGATGATCAATTCGGGTCAATTCCTCACTGATATCGCTGCGTTCGGCAAAGACTCCAATCTCCCGAAGCACCCGGTCGTCATCCAGGTCGATTTCGAGACCGGATTCCTGAAGCCGGGCGAAAAGGCTTTTTCGAAAATTCTCCGCAACCAGAGGTGACAGCTTTTTTACCTCTTCCACTTCTTCGGCAATCAGAACAAGTCGCGCGTTCAGATCATCGCGAAGATGCTCCCCTTCTTCACTCTGCATCTTGATCAACTGATCAATCGCCGAAGAGACGGCTTCCTCCAACGGAGCCTTCAGGGCTCCAGCGTCGAGTCCTGCTTCTTCAATTCGGAAAACACCGGGAGCGCGAAACAGATCCGCTGCGGTGATCCGGGTCTCAATCCCTGTCGATTCCGCGACCGATTTTGCAGCTTCGACATATTGACGGGCGAGAGCATCATCAAATCGGAGATGATTATCCCCTGTCTCAACATGATTCAAATTCACGCGGCAATTGACGCGGCCGCGGGAGACTGCTCCGGAAATCTGTCGGCGAAGGTCACTTTCCAACTCGATCAGTGATCCAGGCAGATTGAGAGAAATATCAATCTGCTTCCGGTTTACTCCTGAGAGCTCCACCGATACCTGCCATCCGTGGGCGGTGGCTTCACCCCGCCCGAATCCCGTCATGCTTCGCATAATTCTTTGATACTAGGGCACAAAAAACGGAGAGAGCAATCTCCCTCCGTTTCAAGATTGAAATGTTTTCCCGATATTCGGGTCAGTCGTTCGACGAAGCTTCCCGCACGTTTTCCAAAGCGTCGATAAAATCGTCGAGCACTTCGGCAGGTACCATAATGGTATCGCGTCTTCCCCGAACATCTTCGGTAATTTTCACGAACTGGCCGCGATCATTTTCTTTTAGATCCATGAAAAAAATCTTGCGGTCGGCAAAAATTTTCTCTGTGTGAATGGGATCATCCCCGGAATGCTTTTTATCCTCTTCGTAACCAATCATTTGTGTTTCAGTCCTCGTGTATGTGCCAGGTAAGTTGCAAACCGGCAGATACACAAGCTTGCGACACAAGATCGGTTATCACCTGACTCCCTACTCAATGCAAGCCGACTCTGTAGCGTAAATGCGTTTTTCTTCACCGCTTTTGCGGACCCCCATACAGGGATCAATGCTTACGCCCCTTTGCCCTTTTTCTAAATCGCGCTAGATTCCGAACCCTGCAACAAAGCAGGTGACCCTTTTGAAGCCATGCTCTTGAAAACCGCTTTCGAAAAACTGTTCAAAATTCGCGAACAAGCCAGCCGTTCCCGGCCGGGTGCGGATGATGGCTACGACGCCCATGAAAAGCCGTTCCTCGATCACCTCGAGGATCTGCGGATCACCCTGATGAAGATCGCGATCACCCTGGTGATTTTCACGATTCTGGCATTCACATTTCACATCCAAATTTTTGATCTGGTTCAATATCCGGCGAAAATCACGGAAGTCAGCGAAGGAGTAACGCTCTGGGAGAGAACCGAGTTCATTACCCTGGCTCCACAGGAAATGCTGATGCTGATGCTGAAGGTCTCCTTCTTTGCCGGGATCATTGTTTCCTTTCCCATCATCATCGTCTTTCTTTTCCAATTCATTCTTCCCGGATTAAAGCAGGTGGAAAAGAAAGCTATCGTTCCGGGCGCAACCGTTGGTTTCCTTCTTTTTCTTACCGGTGTCTCCTTTGCCTTTTTCCTGGCGGCGCCGATTGCTCTGAAATTTTTCTACGTCTTTGAAAACGAACGGATTTCCAAACTGGACCCCGGACGTGAGGCCCTGGAAAAGCCGATCGCGGAAATGCCTCTCCTCGGTGTCGATGGTAAAGAATACCGGCCAGCCAACGAAAAACTGGAGAAAACGGAAAATGGCGAAGAAGTGACTTCCGCTGAAGAAGCGCCCCTCATGACCCTCTCTCCGGAGATGAAGGCCGACATTCGGACTTATGTGACGCAACTCTTTGCTGTGCAGGAAGGAACCAACCTGGCGCTCCGATACGATCAGGAACGCGACAAGATTGTAATTCTTCAGGTGAAAGGTGGCTCCAGTGTCCTGCGAATCGGTGAGTACATCAAATTTATCACCCGACTCGTGCTGGTTTTCGGAATTAGTTTCCAATTGCCAGTGGTGGTTACCATTCTCGTGAAACTTGAGCTGCTCACCGCAAGAGTGATGCGATCGACCCGCAGCTACGCATGGATCATCATTCTCGTTTCTTCCGCGATTATGACGCCGCCGGATATCATGACGCTCGGCCTTCTCGCCGGCCCGATGATTATTCTCTACGAGATTTGTATCGTCATCGCATCGATCATTGAGCGACGCCGTGAGAAAAAGCGGGCCGCGGAAGAAGCCGCCTATCAGAAACGAATGGCGGAACTCCATGAGAAACCTGCCGACGATTTAACCGAAGAGGAAAAAGAGGAACTTCACAAAGCTGAAATCGAGCAATACGAGAAAGATCACGCCGACCTTTACAAAGAGGACAGCGAGCATGTGCCCTACGATCCGCATCATGGTGATGATCATTCTCATGACAGCCATCACGATGAAGGGTGGCACGATGATCATGGCCACTGGCATGAAGGAACCAATCCGGATCACGACGAGTATCATCATGATGAACACGCGGATGATCCTCATCACGGAGAGGAAAAACACGAACCGGTGCAAGATTGGCCGGATCGCGAAACGCTGGCGGAAGACGGAATGGAAAGTGATCACGCTGAGTCCGAGCACGAAGCGGAATCTTCGGATGCCGGTGAAGATCAGTCAGATGACTCCGCAGAGGAAGAAGACGATTATTTCAACGATGACGGATGTGATCCCGAAGGACCGGTCGTGGATTTAAATCACGCAGAGCAGTTTGAGCTTGAGACACTTCCCGGTGTCGGGCCGAAATTGGCGGAGTTGCTTATTGCAAACCGCCCCTACGAAACTTTCGACGATGTCGAGAGAGTCCCAGGAATCAGCGCGGCGAAACTCCAGAAAATGATGGATCGTCTGATGCTGGGCTGACATTCAATAAGATCACCTATGCAAGCCCTTTGCCTCAATTCCAATCAACCCAAAGACCTGTCTGTCATCGAAGCGCCAGTTCCTGAACCGGGGCCTACGGAAGTGAGGCTGAGGGTGAAGGCGGTGGGAATCTGCGGCTCCGATGTCAGCGCTGCGCTGGGAAAACCGAATTTCGATTTTGTGATTCGGCCGCGAATTCTCGGACACGAGTTTTCTGCCACCGTGGAATCCTTCGGGGAAAAGGTGGAAGGACTTTCTGAAGGTGACCCGGTCTGCGCGATCGCGATCCATTCCTGCCACACCTGCGACAATTGCCGGGCGGGGAATACTCAGATTTGTGAGGACCGCCAAATTCTCGGCTTTCACATGTCGGGAGCAATGGCTGACTCTGTTTGCGTCGATCAACGTTACATCATCCCTCTCCGCTATGGTCTTGGGTTTGTTGAAGGATCACTGGTCGAACCCCTTGCTGTTGCGAGTCGGTGTGTGCTGAAAATGTGCGAAATACGACCGGGGCATGATGTCATTGTATCCGGCTGCGGAATTATCGGCCTTCTTTGTGCCCTTCTCGCTCGCGCTGCCGGTGGGAACGTCACCGTCACGGGAGCCTCTTGGGACGAGGAAGTGCGTCTACAAAAAGCGCGCGACCTGGGTTTTTCAACACTGGTGGTCAGTGACGAAACCCCCCTGGCTGATCAGATCCCGCGACTGGCGGATCGTTTTATCGAAGCATCCGGAGCACCACAAGCTCTTGCTGCGGCCAGTGATTCGGTTCAATGGGGCGGCCTCATTGGAATCATTGCAACCTATGGCAGCAACATCGACTGGCCTGCAACCAACATCGTCAGACGCGAGCAGAAGATTCATCCATGCATGGCGGCAGCGTGGGATGACTTTGAAGCGGCGATGAAACATCTGCGGGACGGAATTATTCCGGTCGATGATCTCGTGGAAACGTTTCCACTTTCACGGGCGATCGACGCCTTCGAAGCGAGCTTTGAGAAGACGACGCCGAAGGCAGTGATGATTCCTGAGGATTAAGTGATGATGAAGGAAACGATTCTTATCACAGGATTTTCCGGCTGCATTGGTTCTTCCGCCCTGCGCTGGCTTCGCGAGAATTTTGAAGGGGAAATTGTCGGTATCGCGCGGAAGGAGAGTGATGGTCCTGATCGGGTTTTTACCGGGGACATCACCGACCCGAAATTCCTGAACGAAACGATACAGGACGTCCGTCCGACCCGGATCATCCACCTGGCAGGATTTCAGACTCCCGACTGTCAGAACCGTCCCTTTGATGGATATGGAGTAAATGTTGAGGGCACTGCCAATTTGCTTCGGGCTGCGGCTTCTTTGGAGAAGGAACATTTGCAGCGGGTCGTATTCGCGAGTTCTGCTGCTGTTTACGGACCCCGCTCTTTGTATCCGGGTGAAACTGTGAAGGAAGATGCCGGATTATTGCCTCCAAATCTATATGGCCATTGGAAAGTCGCCGGAGAAGGAATTGCCCAGGCCTTTCATCTCGAGACCGACGTTCCAACAGTTTCGCTCCGACTGGCAACCACCTACGGACCCGGCCGGGACCTGGGACTGACCAGCGCTCCAACCACAGCGATGAAGCGTGCTGCTGCCGGGGAAGATTTTTCAATGCCTTATCAAGGCCGCGAGCACTATCATTTTGTCGACGATGTCGGAGCCGCATTTGCTATCGCGGCAACTGCGGATTTTTCCGCTTATGGCGTTTTCAATATCCGGGGATTTTCCATGGAGAATTCCGAGTTCATTAAACTGATCGGTTCCACTGCTTCATCCCTCGATTTTCCTGAAAGCCGTCTCACAACCGCTTCGGATGCAAAAAAAATGCCCTTTGTTTGTGATCTCGACGAAACAGCTATTTGCAGGGCGTTTCCGACGATGCCGAAGACGGAAACAAACGAAGGCGTAAAGCGTTCTCTCGAATTCTTTCGCTCTCTCGATTCATAGCCCGCGGTGATTCTTGCAAAGGGATTTAGAGGTCTCTTGAACTCGTTTCCGGGCCTTAATTCTAACTTTTTCAATAAAAGTTCGGGGATTTCCTAACCTTTGGGAAAAAAAAGACAATATAGAAAGTAGAAAGGTGTGAATCAATTCACTTCACTGCTTTTGAGAATGAGGAACCAAAAAAGATCAGGAATACTTAGCATAAATCGACGCCAGGCTGTTTGGAAGGCTTCGGCAAGCATGGGAAATGCAGGAACGCTATCCACGGCGATGGAAATTGCCCGGCGCTTCCTGGAGTCCAACTTGAATTCAAACGGGGTCAGCATCAAAAGACGTCCCGAGAAGAATTCCCCGGCATATTCAGACTCGCAGACCTGCACCATCCGCTCAGGAATCACCCGGGATCCCGATTCTGAGGCGC
The DNA here is from genome assembly GCA_913058215.1 of uncultured Verrucomicrobiales bacterium. Classification (GTDB taxonomy): domain Bacteria; phylum Verrucomicrobiota; class Verrucomicrobiia; order Verrucomicrobiales; family DEV007; genus Arctic95D-9. Next base: position 6,059 of record CAJXQE010000207.1, on the reverse strand, counting down.
GTGTAACTTTTCGAACAGTCGATACGGGAAGAGGTGTTCACGTGTCTATCCAGGCGCTCTATCACACTGAGCCGTCATTTCAGGACGAGGCACTTCTTAATGCAATAGGAGAAAGGCTCGCTTTTATGATCAACAAATTCGATCTTCAAAGCAGATCGACAATCGAGCCAAAATCGGCATCAAAAAGTCGCTTGTAGGTGCGACTGGCGACACTGTCGGTCATTTTTGCCAGAAAATCGCAGACGAGACGGGCACGATCATTCTCTGAATCAGTCGCGAAGATCTGCTTCTCTTCAGAATCGGAAAGCAGATGAAAGTGGGAAGGTTTTTGAGGTCCGCTGTGAATATAATACTCTGCCAACACATCGAAAAGGCGGGTCAGAATGAAATCTGATTTTCGATCCAGCTGTTGCAGTTGCTGACTCTTAAAAACAAGGGCGAACGCAATCTGTTTGTATAGATCGCAGGCTTTCTCTATACGCGGATCAATCACGAGGCGGAAAGAATGCCGGTTGCTCAGTTCGCTGAGAAATCCTTCCGTTTTCTCGAGGGAAGCAGCCTCGATAAATTCTCCGATTTTTGTTCCCAAAGTGGGCTCAATTCGCTCTTTTCGAATGGCCTTGAGTAGCTCCTTAATCTGCGCCTCCCCTTCGGCATCAAGGCATTTTGTCGCGGCCCAGTCCTCTACTTTTTCGACCGTCACAAAACCTGCATGGACTCCGTCAGCGATATCATTCAGCGAATAGGCGGTATCATCGGCCCAGTCCATAATCTGGCATTCAATAGAGCGAAAGGAATCCCGCTTTTTCCCGGGAGAATATTCTTCAGGGAAATCCTTTCCATCACGGACAAATTTGAGCCAGGGATCCTGAGTGTCGTAGACAAAATGATTCTTCAAATCCTCGACTTCACCAAACAGCGTCTTGTATTTCAGGACTCCGTCAATCAATGACCGTGTCGGATTCATCCCCCGGTCGGAGCCGAAGATCGTTTGCGTCAAAATACGTAGTGTCTGGGCGTTCCCCTCGAATCCTCCGAAAGGCTTCATGAGGCGATGCAGAGTCCGTTCGCCTGTATGCCCGAAAGGCGGATGCCCAATGTCATGGGCAAGGCAGGCGGCCTCAACCAAATCCGCGTCGACAAAAAAATCATCGTTTAGATGGTCCGAAGTCTTGCCGAGCCGCGAACAAAGACTTCTGCCAATTTGAGCTACCTCAATTGAATGGGTCAGACGGGTCCGGTAGAAATCGTATTCTCCGGAAAAGAAAACCTGAGTCTTATTCTGGAGGCGTCGAAAAGCGGATGTATGGATAATGCGATCCCGATCCACCTGGAATGGCGTTCGATAGTCATCCGCAGGAGGACGGGCCACTTTCTCAAACTGCCCATAATCAAAGGCCTGGTAAAATTGATTTTCCATATCCGGGGATTGGCTGCGAGGTCACTGAAAACCAGCACCTTGCACCCTTTATTCTTCGCAAACTCTCTGCAACGTGTTTAAATAACGCTTCGGGTTGAGACACGAATGAGAAACATTATGGTTTTGAACGCCACGATCTTCAACATATACTGAATCAACCGGAAATTCCCCGCGAATAGAGAATGGCAGAACGTTACGAGATTAAAGGTCGAATCGGTCGAGGAGGCATCGGCGCTGTCTACGAAGCCCACGACAATAAAATGGGTAGAGATGTCGCGATCAAGCGCCTGCTCCCCATTGAACATACTCGACTGAACGACGCGGTTGATGATTCTCTGGAAAGGGAAGCCCGTGCCCTGGCACAGTTCCAGCACCCTAACATCGTTACCATTTACGAGTTTTCTGAAGATGAAGACGGACCGTATGTGGTATTCGAGCTGATCCGCGGGGACACTCTCAAGGACATCGTTACCAACGGGGCGCTCTCGACTTCCGACTTCGAGTTGATGGTTGAACAGACCTTGGATCCGCTCATCTCTGCTCAGGCTTTGAATCTCCTTCACCGGGACATCAAGCCGGCCAACATCATGCTTCGCTGGCTGCCGACAGGTAAGTTTCAGATTAAAATCCTCGATTTCGGACTCGCCAAATTCAGCCAGGCCCCTTCCACGCAGACTCTGGATCAAAGCGGCTCCTTCCTCGGTTCGATCGATTATATCGCCCCTGAGCAAATCGACCTGAAACCGCTGGATCAAAGGACGGATCTCTATTCTTTGGGGTGCGTCTATTATTTTTCTCTAACGCAACGACCTCCTTTTGAAGGGGAGTCTGTTGCCAAGACGATGACCAATCACCTCAGTGGGAAATCTATGCCACTGGAAGAACTTCGACCGGATTTACCTCCGGCGATTTCTGCATGGGTCATGAAATTGATTTCTCTGGATCCGGACGATCGCCCTACCAATGCCACTGAAGCGATGAAGGGATACGTTCGGGCAAGGGACGGAGGTGATGAAATTCCTGCTGAAAAAGTGGAAGAAGCTACTCCCATCGCCGTCGCCGTTCCTCTGGCAACTCCGGCTCCCACCGAGAAGAAACCGGAACTGCATGATACCCAGCAGCAGATTGCCAGAAAAATCCAAACCGGTCCGGCCAAACCAATGCGGGGCTATTCTTCGTCAGCAACAGCGCGACAGAAAACAGTTTCCCGCAAAACGGCTTCCCAGAAGACGGCCCCGGAAGGGAATTCGCGAAGCCGGTCAAAGCCCGTTCATCCAACAAAGCCTGCCGAACAGGACGATGGTAAGCGTAAAGTTATTATTGCCTGCGCCGGGGGAACCCTCCTGGTTATCCTGCTTTTGATTTTTCTGAATTCTGGCGATGATAAGCCTTCAAGCCCTTACGAATACGAAAGAGAAAAAAGGGAAGATGCCATTGCTACATCAAAGGGAGGCTCGAAATCTACGCTCCCTCCTCCGCCGATTAACCCGGTAGCAGTAGACTACATCAACAAATCTGACCGACCCGCAGGCATTCCTCAACCCCCGGTCACGAACGGACTACTCTCTCACTATTCTCTTCAGGGAAGGGTATACAATCTGGAGGGAGATCTCCTCAAGACTCCTCAAGGGTATGTGGGGGCGATCGAAAACCTGATTCCGGAACGGGACATGCAGCATCAGATTTCAACACGTCACTGGTTAAAAGCTTTTCCTCAACTCATTACGGATGAAAATAGTCGCCGTTACCTGGAGTTCCCCCCAAACAGTCGAATGGGAACGCGGGGAGGTCCTATGCGTAAGGAGAACCTTCGCACCCAACAAATTTCCTTTGCCTTTGTATTGGGAGTGAAGCGTGAGTCAATCGCCGCTCTCGCCAAAGTGGTGCTGGAAGGTTCCAAAGAAAAAGAGGACATCCGGATTATCCGGATGAACCATCACGTCAATATGCTTCACCTCGATACAGAGGACGAGAAGAAGCAATCCGAAAGAGTATCCATTCCATTGTTAGCAGACCGGTATGCCGCAGTCCTTGGGATCTGGGATGGGGCAGCAAAGACCCAACAGCTTTTTCTAAAATACAAAGACAAGCGAACGGAGAAAAGTTTTACGGCAGTACCGGTTTTTGAAAATGAATTCATGATCCGTGATTACGAATTTGGAAATCTTTTCCGACCTTCCGGACCGGGAGAAGCCCAGGATGTGCAGATGGGAGACATCCTCTTATTCGATAGGGCCTTGAGCCCGAATGAACGGGAAAAGGTTCTCGATTATCTGCTTTCTACCTTTTTTCGCTAGAATCCGGCGAATTGAATTGCACGAATCCGCTGATTTATGCTTGAGTGAGCACCCCTCATTTTTTCAGTACGCTATCCATGCCTTTTAATATCATGTCAGATTCCGAGCCGGACAACCCAAACGGGTTGGATGTCGGTTTGCTGTTGCTGCGGTGGATCACCGTTATCGCACTCATGTATTATCAATGCTGGGACAATGTCGTCAGTGCGGCCAAATATCTCTGGAACAAGACAGAGTGGAATGTCGTCGGACAATTCGCCAATCTCTCAATCCCCTTCCCCGGACCACTGGCCGTATCCTTTCTGTTTTTAATCACCATCTTCGCAGCCGGTGTCGCACTTGGAATCCTTACCCGTATCTGCTCGGCAGCCATGCTGGTTTGTATCGGTTTCATCCTGGTTGCACCGATCGAACTTTCCAAGAGCCTTGCTCCCCAAACCCTTGTTCTCTATCTTGGGGTTTTTGTTGTTTTCCTTTTTGGAGGAGCGGGCAAACTTTCGCTCGATTTCCTACTCGCTGGTCGGAAAGCCAAGGCTCAGAACCCGTTTTAATCGGGAATCCAGCCAAAAACTATCGAGGAAAGCTTTGAACTTTCCCCTTGCAAGCAGGGTCGGTCTCCTCCTTTATCAACCATGCCTTCCTTTGACGAACTCGGCTTGTCTCAACCGCTTCTGCGGGCCATTGAACAAGCTGGCTATACCGAACCTACCGATATTCAGGCTCAGGCCATTCCGGTTGCCCTGAACAAGCAGGATATTATCGGGGCTTCGCAAACAGGCACCGGCAAAACTGCAGCGTTCGCCCTTCCCATTGTCGACCAACTGATTCCCGGAACGAAACCTCAGGTTCTCATCCTCGAACCGACACGCGAACTCGCAGCACAGGTGGAAGATCAAATGGGTGTCTTCGGATTTTATCGCCCTCTCAACGTGTTATTGATTCATGGTGGAGTCGGATACGGCCACCAGATCGAAGCTCTGCAGAACAATACCGATGTGATCATCGCCACGCCGGGCCGACTTCTCGACCTCATGGAGAAAGGCGCCCTGCAACTCGACCAGATCACCTTTCTGGTTCTCGATGAAGTCGACCGCATGCTGGATATGGGATTCCTTCCCGATGTCCGAAAGATCATCGACAAATGCTCTCCCGAACGTCAGACCATGTTCTTCTCCGCTACCATGCCGGGAGCAATTGAAACTCTGGCGAACTGGGCTCTTAAAGATCCAGTCGAAGTGGAAATTGGCGGACGGCGCTCTCCTGCGGAAACCGTCACTCACGCCTTTTACCCGGTGGGAATGGATCAGCGCGATGCCTTAATCGAAGCACTTGTGATTCAAACCGGATTTGAGAGCATGATGATCTTCACGCGGACGAAGAAAGAAGCCGACACATTGCTTACCTTTCTTTCCGGTAACGAAGGGATTAACGCCGTAGCCCTTCACTCAGACATTCGTCAAAGTGACCGGACCAAAGCGCTCCAGGGATTTCGCGACGGCACCTTTAATGTAATCATCGCCACTGATATCGCTGCGCGTGGACTCGATGTTTCCGGCGTCACTCACGTGATCAACTACCGCGTCCCCGAAAATCCTGAGGACTATGTTCACCGTATCGGGCGGACCGGTCGCGCCCAACAGGAAGGTGATGCGTTCACAATCCTCACGGCTGACGAACTCGATCAGGCCCGCGCCGTCGAACACTACATTGACCAAAAAATCGACCGTAAGAAGGTCGAAGGATTTGATTACAATTACTCGGCCCTTCTCGATGACGAACCGGCCAAGCCTTTGCGCAAGCGACGTCCACCCAAGCGTCGCCGTTGATTTTTTCCAATTATGAAATACGCGATCTGTAACGAAACATTTCAGGACTGGCCTTTCGACAAAGCATTCGCCTACGCGAAAGAGTGCGGATTCACCGGCGTCGAAGTTGCGCCTTTCACGATCGACAACTCGGCCTACAACGTTTCCTCAGAGAAACGGGCTGAAGTTCGGCAACAGATCAAGGACGCCGGACTTGAGTGTATCGGACTTCACTGGCTACTCGCCAAAACCGAAGGCTACTACCTGACCACTCCCGACGAGCTGGTTCGGAAAAAGACGGGAGAATACCTCGCTGAGCTCGCCCGGATGTGCCGCGATCTCGATGGATCTATCATGGTGCTCGGCTCACCGTTCCAGAGAAACCTACTTCCCGGCATTACTCACGAGCAAGCCATGGAATTCGCTGCTGACGCGATAAAACTAGCGATGCCTGTGATCGAAGACTGCGGGGTGACTCTTGCGCTGGAACCTGTCTCTTATACACATCTCCGAGCCCACGAGACCGAGGCTGATCTC
>CAJXQE010000206.1 GCA_913058215.1 uncultured Verrucomicrobiales bacterium | reverse complement strand
AGATCAGCCTCGGTCTCGTGGGCTCGGAGATGTGTATAAGAGACAGGATTGAGGGCATCTTCAAAGACCATGATCCGGTTGTTCTGTGAATCGGAAACATAAAGAGTGCCGTCGTCTGCGATATACGCCCCGTTGGGACTGCGGAAACTGGAATCGTCGGTTCCGTTGCCGTCGCTGTCGAAATCTGTCTGTCCGAAAACCTGGTCTGCATCTGATCCGTCGGATTGGGAGGAGGCGTTGAGATGAATGACAACGCGATTGTTCCCCATGTCGGCGATGAAAAGATTTCCACTCGCGTCGACGGAGACGTCACGGGGACGGTCCAATGCACCGGCACCATCAGCGCCGGTTCCGGAAGTAAAATCAGACTGACCCAGCACGCCGTCAGCGGCCGCCCCGCTGGTCTTCGTCGCGGCATTGTCAAAACGAAGAACCCGGTTGTTGGTATTTTCGGCGACCCAGAGGGATCCGTCCGGACCGATAGCGAGGCCGTTGGGTTCCGACATTCCCGTGGAAGTTGTCGCTGCTGAACTCATTCCGAAACCCGACTGGCCAAACACCGCTTCAGCGGCGTCCCCGATGGTATAGCTGTCGAGATCAGTGTAGCGAAGGACCCGGTTGTTTCCCGCATCGGCGACAAAGACTTTTCCCGTATCAGGATCGACGCAGACATCGAGTGGGAAGTTCATTTGAGCGGCGCCGTTTCCGGATGTCGCTGTCCCGAGACTTCCCTGGCCGAATGCTGTCGTCGCCGCAGTTTGCGTCGGCCACACATCCCCTGAGATCGAGTCTGGCGGGAGAAGGGCGGAGAGGAAAAGTGCGGATAATGTAAAAAGAGTTTGTTTGGTTTTCATTCAATTTTGATTGTTTGGTTCTTCACCCTCTGCTGAGCAATCGAGAGGCGGAGGTATCAGCGCGAAGGTGATGTTTTTAAAAGTGGTTCCAGAGGGCTGGATCGAGCAGGCAAGAGGGTCGAATCGATCAACCGATCCAGAAATCAGGGACGGTTCTGGATCCGGCCGATGACTTTGTCGACTTCCCCGTCGGTGGGAGAGCTTGCGCGGAGCCAGGCGTTGAAATTTGCACGCTGGCTTCGTGTTCTCCCTTTTGGGGTGACTTCGATCCGGTATCTCAAAGACTCGCCGTTGGCCAGTTCGGTAGTGCTGTGAATCCCGTTTTTAACCGCACTGGTGACGTTGGTTCGCCCGCCGCTGATGAGCCAGGTTTTTACTTTGAAGCGCCGGGTCGTACCTTTTCCCTGAAGGGTGTAGGCTTCGTCGATGGTTCCGTCATTCCCAATCGTGCAGTAGACTTTTACTTTCCGTCCGTCTGTTCGAATGCTCTTCCTCTGGCCGGCGGCGTTGGCATTGTAGACATCATCACCTTTGAGCTCGGAAGCGCTGCTTCCCACGGTGAGATCGGGCTGAAGGATGAATTTTTCAAAAGCGAGGACGCGTCTTCCGGTAACGTCGGCCATCCAGAGATTGCCGGCATTGTCGATCGCTACATCATTGGGTCCGATGAACCCTGCTGCGGTGCGGTTCGATGAGGTGCCGGCGAAATCGGGCTGACCGAGAACATTGTCAGGGGTGGATACTCCGGACAGACTTGCTGCATTTTCAAAAATTAGAATGCGGGCATTGGAGTTGTCACAAACGTAGAGGCTGCCGTCTGTTCCTATATCAATTCCATCGATGGAGTCGAAACTCCAATCGTCGGTTCCTGCGGTCGAGGTATCAAAATCGGGCTGTCCGATCTGACGGTCAGCATTGCTGCCGCTGCTCAGGTTTCCGGCATCGTCGAAGATCATGATTCTCTTGTTGGACTGATCGCTGACAAATAAGGTTCCGTTAGAATCAACTGCGATTCCCCGGGCGTATCGCAGGGTGGATTGTGAGGTGTCCGGATCAGTGGTAGCGAAATCGGGCTGACCAAGGACCGCATCCGCTGCAGCACCGTCAGATTTATTGACTGCATCGGTAAAGACGAGGACGCGGTTGTTGTCGGTATCGAGAATAAAGAGAACACCGTCGCTGTTTACTGCGACATCGTGAGGCTCGTTCAGACCTGTGGTGCCGGCTCCCACCGTGCTCGTGGAAAAGTCGGATTGCCCGAGGACGCCGTCGGCATCTGCTCCGCTGGAAGCAGTAGCGGCATTGTCGAAGCGCAACACCCGGTTATTTGTCTGGTCGACGACCCAGAGTTCACCGTCCGGTCCCACGGTCAAGCCGAAGGGAATGTTCATCGCTGAAACGGAAAGGCCGGAGGCACCCGTTCCGAAATCCGCCTGCCCGAAAACGGCCTCGGCGTCACCTCCATTGCTGAGGTTTTCAAAAGAGTCATATCGCAGCACCCGGTGATTGGCAGTGTCGGTGACAAAAACTTTTCCGGTGGCCGGATCTGTAGCGATCCCGCTGCAGTGATTCAGGTCTTCCGGTCCTGTCCCGATCGTTGAGGAGGTGAAGGTGGCTGTTCCCAGCACGAGCGAAGCATCCTGGCCATCGGTCCAGATTTCGCCTGCCCGGACCGGATTCCCGGGAAAAGCCAGGAGGGCGGTGAGTAATAAAATGCAGTTTAGAGAGTTGTTCAGTTTCATTGTTTGTTGTTGGTTGTTCACCTTGTATTGAGCAATCCAGCGGCGGAGGTAACAGGTCGGAGGAAACTTTTTTTGAGTTATCTTCCCGGGCCGTCCGTCCAGTGTGAGATGATCTTAATGACTGAAGAAGAGCCCGTAGCACCCAACGCATTCCCCGAGACGCCGTGGACGATGCTGATCCAGGCTCGTGACGACAACACGCTGGGAACCAACGCTTTGTCGGATCTCTGTGAGCTTTATTGGTATCCCGTATACGCCTATATCCGTCGGCGGGGGCGTAACTCTCATGATGCCGAGGATCTGACCCAGGCCTTTTTCGCGGACTTTTTGCGACGAAATGATTTTGCGAATGCGGATCGGGCGCGCGGAAAATTACGTTCTTATCTCGCAACAGCAGTGAGCCACTTTCTTTCTCAAAGCTATCGAAAGGACAGGGCGGCGAAACGGGGCGGCGGGCAGCCGGTCTTTTCAATCGACGCGAGTTTGGCGGAGGAAAAGTACCAACACGAACCGGTAGACAAGCTCACTCCGGAAAAACTTTTTGAACGAAGGTGGGCACTAACGGTTCTGGAAAATGTCCTCGATGAGTTGAAGCAGGATTATTCTCATCAGGGAAAAGAGGAGATCTTTAGCGAGCTTTCCGGATTTCTCACCGGGAAACCGGCTTCTTCGAATTATGCGGAAGCGGGAAAAAAAATCAGCCTGAGCGAGGATGCGGTAAAAATGGCGGTGCATCGTCTCCGGAAACGTTTTCGCAATTTTCTCCATCGTCATATTGCTGCGACGGTTGAGTCCGATGCTGAGGTTGAAGGTGAAATTCAATGGATGATGGCAGCTTTTCAGACCTGAGCGATTCGAATGGAAGACTTGTCGAGGTGCCCTGATTGCGAGGCGGAAATTCCGGAAGATGCCCCCTTGGGGATGTGTCCTTCCTGTCTTCTGGGCGGGTCTTTTGAGGAAGCCGATGAGGACGGAAACAGCGATTCCGGGAGTGAGCTTGTGCCGGGTTACCGGATTCTGAAGAAGATCGGTGAAGGGGGATTTGCCGAGGTTTTTGAAGCGGATCAATACGATCCGGTAAAAAGAAAAGTCGCGCTGAAAATATTGCGACGTGAAATTTCTTCTCCCCGGGTGCTGGCGCGGTTTGAAGGCGAGAGACAGGCGCTCGCGATGATGGATCACCCGCATATCGCGACGGTTTTTTCGGCGGGGGAAACTAAAAATGAATCCCCGTTTGTGGCCATGGAGCTGGTCGAGGGAACGCCGATCACCGATTTTTGTAGAGACAATAATCTGGATCGCCGGCAGAAACTGGATCTGATGAAAAAGGTCTGCGAGGCCGTTCATCATGCCCATTTGAAAGGGATCATTCATCGGGATTTAAAACCTTCCAACGTTCTCGTGACGACGGTGTCGGGTGAGCCGGTTCCGAAGGTGATCGACTTTGGAATTGCTCGCGCTCTCGATGAATCGCTGACAGATCGAACGGTTTACACCGATCTTTTTCAGTTGGTGGGGACGCCTGGATACATGAGTCCGGAACAGGCGACGCTCAGTGCCGGGCCGGTGGATGCGCGGAGTGATATTTATAGTCTAGGGGTTCTCCTTTATGAAATTCTTGCGGAAGAGGCTCCTTTTCCAATGTCCGGAAAGCGCAAAGACTCCGTGCTCGAATTACTTCGGCTCGTTCGGGAGGAGGAACCGGCCCGCCTTTCCTCTCATTCTTCGGCCCTAAAAGGGGAAGTGGAGTGGGTCACCCGCAAAGCGATGGCGAAAGATCCGGAAGATCGCTACGGGAGTGCTTCGGCTTTGGGAGAAGATCTTGGACGAATCCTCGAAGACCGTCCCGTGAGCGCCGGGTCACCTCCGCCCCTTTATTTTTTCCGTCTTTTTGTGAAGCGGCATCGAACTATGGTTGCCGCTGCATCGATTGCGGTGATTGCTTTGGTCAGCGGGCTTATCGTTGCATCGATCCAGTATGGAAAGGCAACTCGTCTCGGTCGCGATCTGGTAGAAAGTGAATCGGAACTTCGCGAGTCTTTTCGCGATTCGGACTACCGGATGGCTCTGCAATTGCATGAGCGTCGGCGAACCGGTGATGCCATTGCCCATCTCTGCCGCGCCTTGAAAACGGACCCGGAACATTATCCTTCGGCTTCGTGTTTGCTTTCGATTCTGGCGCACGACCAGTTTTACAAAGTTGCCTATCCACCCTTGAAATATCCTCAAGGAATCAGTTCGGGGAGGCTCCCTGTGGTCGGGCATACCGGAAAGTATTCCCTGTTTATCGGGGATGGAGAAGATGGGGAACGAATAGTGGTGAGCGATCTGGAAAACGCCGGGACGCAAACCTTCGAGACTGGATTTGAAGGTGCGGTTCGCTATCTCTCTGCCGCTGATGATTCGGGCAGGTTCCTCATTTCAGATGGAGCCTCGGTCGAGTTGCGGTCGAGTGATGCTCCAACTGAAGTAATTCAGAAATTTGAAACGGAAGCGGCAATTTCCGCGTTCGTTGTCGACTCTACGGAAAGGCGTTTTGCATTGGGGACGGAGCCGGGCGCTATCCAAATGTGGGATCTGGAAGGGACGGAACCTGAAGCCTCTCTGAAGATTGGAGGATCTTCGATCACAGCTCTTCAATTTACCCGAAATGCTCGAACGATTGCCTACGGAAATGGGAGCGGTTTTGTTGGGGTATGGGATCCGGAAAACGGTAGGCATCTTTGGAATTCTGTTTCTCATACTTCACCGATTTCTGCTCTTGCCGTGGGAGTCGGCGGGGGGCCTGTTGCCAGCGGCGACGAATCGGGAATCGTTCAGATATTTCTATCCGGCCGAATGATCTCCACGACTTCTCCGATGCATCATTCCGGGGAAGTGAGAGTGCTGGCCCTGGAGTCGGGAAGTCAGAAACTTTTCAGCGGAGACTCCCGGGGAGTGGCAAATTTCTGGGACCCGCGTAGCGGTCGTCTCGAATCTTCGGTGGATATTTTTCAGAGGTCCGTGAATTTTGTCCGTAAAATCAGGGCGGGTGGCAAAATGGTTTTGGCTGAGGAGGAAGGAAGCGTTCGGGTTGTTGATCCGGAATCGGGGCGGGGTGAAGCGCTGGCCGGCGGAGGACGGGCGACTGCGGTGGCGACCAATACGGAAGGGGATGCTCTTGTTGTGCTGTCCGATTTGAAAAAGGGAATCACGCTTTTCGATTTGAGTCGGCCCTCATCTCACCCCGTCAGAACGGAAGCTCTCCCGGTAGAGGAGCAAGTGAATGTGGGCGAATCCGGTGAAGCGCACATTGAGGCAAGGCTTGTTCCTCCATTTTCCGTCAGGGTGACTTTGCCCGATGGCATTCAGCGAACTTTCCGGGGAAGCCAGCTCGTGACATCGGCCGCAATGAATCCGGATGGAAGACGGCTCGCAATTCTTACCGGGGAAAGAACGATACAGCTCTTCGATGTCTACACCGAAGAGGCATTGACACCCAAGCACCGGCTTCAAGATGTGGCGACTGCGATTCGATTTACAGGGAACGAAGAGCAGTTGACGGTGGTCGGGGAAAGAGGTGACGAGGTTTTGTGGTCGATTCCTCCGGAACAGCCAAAGCTCATGCCGTGGTTCCTCACTTTTTGTGAAAGGATTGGTGGACGAAAGATCTCGGATGGCGGGCAGATTCGCGCCGTCGATCTGAGTTCGCTGAGTGACGCTTCAGTGATTCTTAATGAGGGCGTCGCGGAGTCCGGTCAGGTCGAATACCGCTATGCGCGATGGCTCGTGGCAAATATGGAGGAGAGGACCCTGTCACCAGGAATTCCAATGAAAGTAAAGGACTACGTGGAGCGTCTGATTTCCACGGGGGATCCGCTAAAACTTCGGGAATCTCTTCTTTTGGATCCCGGTAATACGGAGGCGACGACGGCGATTAAAAACGGTGCTTTAAAGCGGCCCGTGTCGAGTCTGCTCAATCCAGAATAATCCCAATTCCAAGGCCGCCTTCCCAGGAAGAGGCATCAATTTCGACGCTGGTTTCTCCTGCTCTTGCGGTAATCGTATCGACCCACCGATAGCTGGCGTGGCCTTCCAGATAGACTGTTCCTTTTTTATTGAGTGGCCGGGTGAAGTTCAAACCAAGGTAGGCGCCCCCTTTCACTGGAGTGTCAGAATCGTGGTACATCTGAGAAAACACTGGATTCGGGTTGCCTGCCTGATACCAGTCCGTGCGGCTGTAGAGGTCGTAGTCGACGATGTTGATGGTACCTCCGCCGTTCAAGGCGATGTTGGTCTTTCCATATTTTTTCCCCCACTCCAGTCCAATGGGGATTTCGTGAAGCTCCACGTTCAAACTCGCCCGGGAAATTCCGGTAAAGTTGAACGGAGTCGAATTTGAACTGGTGGATTGTCTTGGATCGAGGACCCCTCCCTGCAAATCGGAAATGGTAATTATCTGGAGCGCGGCATCGTAAATCAAGCCTCCGCTGCCGGTTCCATCAAAAGGAAATGAGGAGGTGTTCGGGTTTGCCGGCCCCAGGTAGTCGTAGGTATAGGTGTGGGTCCGCTCCGTCTCATTAATCCTCGCGGTCCCCAAAGGGATGGCACCTCCCTGGTGTGAAGTGTTGTAAATGCTGTAGCCAATCAAGGCGTTGAGAAACCGGTCGTCCTTCTCTTTTAGAGGGAAGACCAATTGGAAAAAAGCACCGGCCGTAGTTTGGTCATCTGAAATGGTGAGGCTGCCGCTTTGAGGAGACAATGTGGAATTGTAAGTAAAATCGCTGGTGGAAAACGCGACCTCCTGGATTGCCTGATTGAGTCCGAACGCTATGCGATTGGTTGCCGAGACCTGAGCGGCAGTATTGATCACAGTTTGTGCGTCTCCGGAAGCCAGCCCGCCATTGGCTAATCCAAAATCTCCGCCAGCGAATCCGTCGTCGTAGGTCACTTTCCCAAGACCTCCTTGAAACAATCCCACATCACCGGTTCCGCTCTGTCGGTTCAAGAGCTGAGATATCGTCGGCACATTGGAAGAGGATGACAATGTGCCGGAAAAATCGGCGCTGATTTTGCGGATGCTTACCCCGGCACGGAAGTGGATTCGGTTTTTCTTCCCGCTATCCAGAGTGGAGACTACAGGCTGAGCCAGCGATAAGTGTGTCAGGGACACAGTCAGCAGGCAGATGTGAAATTTGTAATTCATCCGCAGGACCTTGGGTCAGGGAAGTTCAGATGCGGGGAATCGCTCAACTTCTCAGCTAATCAAGGTTTGTCAATTATGTGATGGGGAGGAAATCCAGCCGAAAATCCAGTTGATGAAAGCGAACCGATGGATCTAAGATACCCGACAAACCATTTGAAACCCCTTGCTTTTCTGCAATGCTCCGAAGGTCTTTTTACCTGAGGCCTACACTTCCATGGGACAACGAAACAACAAAGCAATCCTCGCCCTTGAGGACGGAACGGTATTTGAAGGGATTGCTTTCGGCGCGGGAGTGACTCAAACTGGAGAGATTTGTTTCAATACTTCGATGACAGGGTATCAGGAAATCCTGACCGACCCTTCTTATCGCGGTCAAATCGTTACGATGACCTGCCCGCTGATCGGGAATTACGGAGTATGCGATCTGGATGCGGAAAGTGCGGGAGTTCATGTTCGCGGTTTCGTGGTGGAGGAACTTTGCAATATTCCAAGTAACTGGCGGAGCGAAGGATCGCTGGATGATTATTTGAAAAATGCCGGTGTACCCGGGATTGAAGGCGTTGATACTCGCGCCCTAACCAAGCGCTTGCGGGAAGCCGGGGCAATGCGGGCAACTCTCTGCACGGATGGATCACTTGATGAAGACGCAGCGGTGGCGAAAGCAAGAGAAGCCGCTCCGATGGAGGGATCAGATTTTGTCAAAGAAGTGACCACGGAATCTGCATACCAGTGGGATCCGGACAGCACTTTGAGTCGCGAGTGGACGATTGTGAATCCTTCGAAGGAAGAGGAACTGGAGGAAACAGACGGGGAAATGTTTCTTCCTTTGCCCGATCCAAAATACCGCATCGTCGCCTATGACTTTGGCATTAAGCGCAACATTCTGAGAAGTTTGAGACAGCACGGTTTCGAAGTGGAAGTAGTCAATTCCCGGACCCCGGCATCTGAAGTGCTGAGCAAGAATCCAGACGGTGTTTTTCTTTCCAACGGGCCGGGAGATCCTGCTGCTCTCGATTATATTCACGGTGAGATGAAGCAGATCATCGATAAAAAGCCAGTTTTCGGGATTTGCCTCGGTCATCAGATGCTGGCTCACGCTTTCGGCGGCAAAACGTTCAAATTGAAGTTCGGACACCGCGGAGCAAACCATCCCGTAAAAGACCTTCGAAGCGGGAAGATTGCGATTACTTCCCAGAATCACGGCTTTGCAGCCGATTCAGATTCACTTCCAAAACACATTGAAGTGACTCATATCAATCTTAATGATGATACCGTTGAGGGGATGAGACACCGTGATTATCCCGTATTTTCGGTCCAGTATCACCCGGAAGCAGCTCCCGGACCCCACGATGCGTCGTATTTTTTCGAGGAATTTGCTAATCTGATTGATCAAACACGGTAAATTGTAGTAAAAACACCACCTAGCTATGGCAACACTCACCATTTTCGTGCCGGATCAGGATCCGATGAAGTTCAGCCTTGAGGGTCAAACTCAAGTAACTGTGGGGCGTGCCCCGGATAAAGATATCATTCTGGATCACGCATCTATTTCCAGTTCACATGCTCTTTTGAAGCTGGTCGGCGATTCCTATCATCTCGAAGATCTCGGTTCCACCAACGGAACCTTTGTTGAAGGAGAAGGCATTTCCGAAGTTCAACTCGTCAACGGTTCGAAGATCACTTTCGGAACGATTCAAGCGGACTACGAATCTTCCGAAGAGGCTCCTGCTGAAGAGGCATCCGCAGAAAGTTTTGATGATGGCGGCGGGTATGCCGCAGGTCCTGAAGGAAGTGTTGCTGAGACTTCGGTCCGGCCGGCCGGTTATAACGATCTTTCACCCATTGAAAAGGTCGAGAAGAAAGACACTGTGGCAACGGTTGCTCTTTTGATCGGAACACTTGCTATTATCGCCGCTGTTGGTCTAGTCGTGATGTCTGCGATGATGACTGCTGCCTGAATGTAAAAACCTTGATTCGTTTTTCTATTAAAAAGCTCACCTCTTCGTGAGCCCAATGAATACTTTTGTTCCGATTTCTATTATGGGTCGGAACTGAAACTGCTTTTAAAATTACCAGAGTTATGTCCAATACGATTGTGATCGGTGCCCAGTGGGGCGATGAGGGAAAAGGAAAAATTGTCGACTGGTTGACTGAGTCTTCCGATGTTGTCGTTCGTGCCCAGGGCGGGAACAACGCAGGGCACACTGTTATTTCCGACGGAAAAGAATACATCCTCCATCTGATTCCCTCCGGAATCCTGTGGCCGGGAAAACTCTGTGTCATCGGGAACGGTGTGGTCATGGACCCGGAAGCCCTTCTCGGAGAAATCGATGGTCTGGCTGAAAAGGGAATTAATGTGACCCCTGAGCAACTGAGAATTTCCGACCGTGCTCATCTTGTGATGCCTTATCATCGCGAGATGGATGCTTATCGCGAAGCCAGTCGGGGCAGTGGCAAGATCGGCACGACGAAGCGCGGAATCGGGCCAACATACGGAGACAAGGTAGATCGAGTGGGATTTCGCCTGCACGATCTCGTCGGGGATCCAGTAGCATTCAGTGAGCGGCTTTACGAGCGGGTCAGCAGTTGCAACACGCTTTTCGAATCGGCCGGAATGGAAACACTCGACGCCGAAAAAATTGGAAAAGCCCTTCTCGAAGCTTCCGAGCGACTCAAGCCCTTTGTCGGAGACACCGTCGCCGAGCTTCATGAACAAATGAAAGCCGGTAAATCGATGCTCTTCGAAGGAGCTCAGGGGACCTATCTCGATATTGATCAGGGAACCTATCCTTTCGTTACTTCATCGAACACGACTTCCGGCGGAGCCTGCACCGGTTCCGGGGTTCCTCCTCACCGCATTGACAAGGTTGTCGGAGTCGCCAAAGCCTACACCACTCGCGTTGGAGCCGGGCCTTTCCCGACTCAAAATGACGAATTGGCGCAGCGCTTTCATGGAATGGGTCGGGAGTTCGGAGCAACCACAGGTCGGAAACGTCGGTGTGGGTGGCTTGATCTGGTTCTTCTCCGCTACGCCACCATGGTCAATGGTTTTGATGATCTTGCGATTACGATCATGGACGGACTCGACGAATTTGCCGAAATCCCCATCTGCACTCATTATGAGTTGAACGGGAAAAGACTGGATCTACCTCCGGCGTCCGCACTTGAGTTTGATTTGGTAAAACCTGTTTACGAAACTTTGCCGGGATGGCAGACCGACACAACCGGTATTCGGAAATACGAAGATTTGCCGGATAACGCCAAGGCTTATATTGACCGGATTGAGAAAGAAACCGGCGCAAATGTCAGTATGGTAGGAATCGGACCGGCCCGCGATCAGACGATCATGCGGTGACGGTCGGTTACCGGCTTTGAAAACTGAAAACCCAACTATGGCTGCGTTTGATCCCGAAAGTGAGATTCCGCGCCACATCGCCATCATTATGGATGGCAACGGTCGTTGGGCGAAAGAGCGCGACCTTCCCCGCCGGGAAGGTCATCGGGCGGGGGCGGAATCTGTAGAGGAGTGCCTGAAGTCCTGCGGCGATCTGGGGATCGAGTATTTGACTCTTTATGCATTCAGTTCTGAAAACTGGAAGCGTCCGGAACAGGAAGTAAATGCCCTGATGGGCTTGCTGGCTCATTTCCTGAAAGAAAAGACACCGACTCTGATAAAGGCAAATGTTCGCCTTCAGGTGATTGGCCAGATCGAAAAGCTTCCGGGTTCCAGCCGTCGGCAGTTGGAGAAATCCATTCGAAAGACTGCGGATAACGACGGTCTGACACTCGTCGTGGCCTTGAGTTACGGATCCCGGGAAGAGATTGTCGATGCGACCAGGGAGTTGATGAGAAAATCTGCTGAAGGGGAAATGTCAGCTGACAATCTGGATAACGAAACGTTTTCCAATCATCTTTACACAAGAGGAATGCCGGACCCTGACTTGCTAATCAGGACTTCGGGCGAGTTTCGCATTTCCAACTTCCTGCTTTGGCAAATCAGTTACGCGGAGATCTACATCACTGAGACATTCTGGCCTGACTTTCGGCGTGAGCATCTCGAAACAGCGATCGGTGAGTATCAGAAGCGTCATCGCAGATTCGGTGGATTGTGAAAGAAGAGGGATTGCGGTCCTTTTAATCATCCTTCACAGTTCCATAGATGGAATTGACCCGTTTCACCGACTACGGATTGCGAACCCTCATTTATCTGGGGCTTCGTGAAGATGGTGAATTGTCTTCGATTAAAGATATCGCGAGTGTTTACGGGATTTCAGAGAATCATCTTGTGAAGGTGGTTCATAAACTGGGAAAGCTGGAGTACATCAATACCTTTCGCGGGCGGGGAGGAGGTATCTCCCTGAAGAAGTCTCCGGGAGACATCCGTGTAGGGGATGTTGTGCGCCAGATGGAGGGTATGGGATTAGTCGAGTGCTTTCCCGAGCGGGGCGGGGTCTGTTGCATCGCCGGAATTTGTAATCTCCAGTCTGCTCTGGGAAAGGCAGCCAGCGCATTTCTTGCAGAGTTGGACACCGTGACGCTGGCGGACCTGGTCGACTCTAAGTTGAAGCTGAAAAAGCGACTTGGACTAGCCGAAGAAAAATAGGCCGATACATCGCTTTCGAATTTGTAAATTCGCGCCGTTGACAATAGGTGCATTCATTTTACATGTTAAATCGCCGGAAGATTCCGGATTAGACATCATGAAATTACTGAACCAAAAAATTACAATTCTCATCGCAGCTCTTTCTTTAACTGCTGTGCTTTCTCCGCCAAATGCGATTGCAGAAGATAAGAAAGCTGAGACCAAAAGCCTCTATGAACGTCTTGGCGGACAGGCTGCGATTGATGCCGCAGTGGATATCTTTTATGTCAAAGTGCTGGCTGATGATCGCGTGAATTATCTTTTCGAAGATATCAACATGAAGCGTCAGATTGCGAAGCAGAAGCAGTTTCTTGCCGCAGCTTTTGGCGGACCTGTTCCTTATGAAGGGCGCGACCTTCGCACGGCTCACAAATCACTCGATCTGACCGATAAACATTTCGGCGCCATTGCCGAGCACCTTCAGGCAAGTCTTACCGAACTGAAAGTCGATGAAAAAATCATCGGTGAAGTAATGGCCATTGCCGCATCGACCAAAGATGCCGTGTTGAATAGAGAGCCGAAGAAAGAGTAGTCAGCCGAAACGGTCATCCGGGAGCTAAGTTCCGCAAGGACCTTAGCTTTTCCGGATAAGTTTCACCCCAACTCTTCCAGCTCCACCCATTTCCTCTGCTCCCAGGAATCAATCCCGGCTTCAGCAAGCTGGACGCCTTTGGCACCTTCCATGAGATCGAAGGCGTAGGCTTCATCAAGCACAACGTGGCGGATAAACATTTCCCACTGGATCTTGAAAGCGTTCTCGTAGTTGGTCGCATCGGGGACTTCCTGCCATCCATCGTAGAAATCGATCGGCTGATCAATGTCAGGATTCCAGACTGGCTTGGGCGTGGTTCCCAGTGATTGTGCCCAGCATTTCCGAAGACCAACCGTCGCGGATCCTTTTGTCCCGTCGACATTCATGACAAAGAGATCGTCACGACGAACGCGGACGTCCCAGCTGCTGTTGAACTGACCTGTCTCTTATACACATCTCCGAGCCCACGAGACCGAGGCTGATCTC
>CAJXQE010000205.1 GCA_913058215.1 uncultured Verrucomicrobiales bacterium | reverse complement strand
TCTACACTATCCTCTTCGTCGGCAGCGTCAGATGTGTATAAGAGACAGATGTTGGCCATGGCTTTGCGATCACGAGAAAAGACGATCATCCAGCGCGGGACTGGAGCTGGTATCCGAGACTGATCGACGGGAAGATGAAATTTGGAAAGTCGACCACAGCGTTTCAGCCTTTAGAGGATCAGCTCTCCATTTTCTATGGGCTTGATCACCCGCAAGTTGTTACGGGAAACGGGCATTCATCGGCTGATTCGTTTTTGACGGGCAGCAATCCTCAGGGAGCAGTTGTCAGTCCGTCACTGGATCAAATCGCAGCATTGGCTCATGGAAAAAAGACGCGATTCCCGAGCCTGGTTTTGGGCAATGAAGGAGGGCTCGGAATTCGCGGAGGTTCGCGAACGCTGTCCTACAACCGTTCCGGCCGGGCGATTCCTTCGATCAATAATCTTCCCAAAATCTACAACCAGCTTTTCAATTCCGATCCGGCGATCATCCAGTCGGAGAAAGCGCTCTATGAACGGAACGGCGATCTCGTTGATCGTGTGATGGGTTCGGCCAAAGATCTGAAGCGGCGAGTCAGCGCGACCGACAATGAGAAAATCGAGTCCTACCTCGAGTCCGTCCGGGATGTTGAGAAGAATATCGAGCGGATGAAAGCGTGGTCAGATACGCCGAAGCCGCACGTCGACACTAAGGATCTGGCGTTGCAAGCAACAGTCACCGAGCCGGCGCTTTTTATCGAGACCATGTATAATCTGATTTACCTGGCGTTCAAAACCGACTCGACCCGTTACGCCACCTACATGCTCCAGAGCATGGGCGGCGGGGAATGGGATGATATGCCGAAGAATGCGCTGGGCCTTGGTGCGAATCACCACCGCCTCGCTCACAATGCTGCCGGGACAGGGGCAAAAGCAATGGAGCAACTCGGAACGTTTGATAAATTTCAGGCCGATCTGCTCGCGAAATTTCTGACGCGAATGTCCGAGTCTCCCGAAGGTGAAGGCTCAATGCTAGACAACACGATCGTCTTTTTTGGAAGCAGCAACAGCAAGACGCACGTGAATCGCCAGTATCCGCTCATAGTCGCCGGCGGAAAGAACCTCGGAATTGCGCAGGGACAATTTCACGAAATGGCAAATTCCGGAACGCCACTCTCCAATCTGTTCCTGACGTTTTTGCAGCAGCTCGACGTTCCTTCGGAGCGGTTTTCCGACAGCTCCGGGATTGTGAAAGAAATTCTCGCATGAGTGATCTTCGTCTAGCTTTTGCGACCGTTTTGCTGGTTGTTTTCTCCCATCCTGCGTTCTCTCAGGAACGTAAAATCGCAGAGCCTATCTATCGGGTTCCCTTGAGCGAGGCCGGGCAATCCGGAGTCTGCGTTCAGGGTGATCGACTTTTTCTGACGGTTCACAAAAAGCTCGAAGGGAAACCTAAGGGCGGATTCTACTTCAACGGAAATATCGTGGGGCAGTGCTTCGAGAAGGCAACGGGAAAACTACTGTGGGAAGTGGAACTGCCGGGAACTTATGACGGAAGGGTATTAGAATCCTGGCACGATTCCACAAGTCTGTCGCCGGTTGCCAATGAGGAGTTTGTCGTCTTTCACAATCTCAATGGCATGTTGGCCTGTTATTCAATTGAGGGGAAATTTATTTGGAATCGGATGTGGCAAGCACCGGATCCAGACATCAAAAATTGCCGAATGTTTCTCCACGGCCAAAATCTGATAACGGCGTTGCCTTCTAATAAAATTGCAGTGCCCGCGAGTAAAAAACATCCCGATCTTCCATTCTACAAACCTCACTCGATTCATCTGAAGACCGGAAGAGACAACTGGGTATCGACGGTTTTGATCACCCACGCGACACAATATTCCCTGGACGAATGGAAAGGCGAACCCGTGATGGTGGCTTCGATGATCGACTTGTCGCATTGGAAGTTCGGGCAGGGTAGAAAGGGCTTTCTTATTTCGTTGAAAAATGGGGAACCGGTTCTCGAATTCGATCTTCCCCCTGCGATTCCTCATCAGAAGAATCAGCTGTGCCGTGGAAAGTTCGTCGTCACGTCCTCAGCCGGACGAAAGACCGCCTTTCAATTGGTTGATCCGGAATCCTCGAAAGTGACTACTGAATTCTCGTTTGAAAAACCGGATCACTATTTTGGGTGGGATGGGAGCAAATATGCCGAGACAGCATTCGAACCCGAATATGCCGATCGAACGCTCCGCGGGAAAGGCCAGCCAACCCCATCGACCGTTCATGTCGTCGGCGACCGGATTTACTTTTGGAGGTACGACAGCGGAGACATCGGCTGTATCGACACTACGACCGGGGAATCGGTATTGGTCGAAGCACCGATTCAACTATTGGCGGAGAAAACGGTCTGGAACAAATCCGATTTTCAATTCACCCAAGGCATTTTCAATAGCGCGGGCAACAATGTGAACAATCGTGTCGGATCGGTTCGTGGCATTCAGCGCGGAGGTTTCGGCCACACCAATCCAGCTTGGCCAATCGTCGACGGCGACAAGCTGTATTGGCAGGGCGCTGCCGGAGTTTTGTATATCATTGATCATACCATGCCGTTTTCTCCCGAAGCATTGTCATGGAGATCGGTCGATCCTCTTGGGCAATCCTGGACCCTTGGTGAACCTGGGATAGATTCTACGCACCTCTACATTCGGTCCCAAAAGGATTTGGTGAAAATCTTGAAATAGTGAGAGGCGATGAAGCAGAATCACTATGCTCTCCCTTTCACCAAATGGCAAAATGGAAGGGCAGATCAAAGTGATCTTCAAAATCATTGGCAACAAACATGGCCCGGGCCTCTGGAGGACGTTCTGCCCAGGGAACGAGATTCGCTGAAAAACTCTGCCCGGTCTTTAGGTCCTGAAACTTCTCTCGAACGGATCGCTTCTCGACGGCCATGATGGCAATGAGGGCCTTCTCCCCCTCCTGATTTTGGCAGAGACAAACCGCTGCGCCATTCGGATAAGGAACAGTGTCAGGATGGGGAAGTTTTGAAATCTCGACAATTTCCCAACTCGACTCAGTGGCCCGCGTGCAATGAGAAAGCATCACCGCCATCAGCGGAAGGGCCATCGCCAATTTACCGATATTCTGTAGTGTTTGATTCGCCACGAGATGGTAGCCTACAGGATGAATTCGTTCCCTGCAGCGTGGATTTTAGCGGCCTCAATCGGGATATTCCTCACTTCGCCAGTCCTGTCCCAAGAGACCGAAGGCGCCAAGCTCGGAGTTTGGAACGAAGAAGTCGAGTCACTCTGGTGGCAGGAAAATACCGAACCGCAACAATGGTTCGACCTCGTCGATGGAATGAGTATCACCCTGCGGGAGGCTCACACCAGGCACGGTCTGGGGAAGATGATCAAGAACCCACACTGGCTGGGGTGGATGCTGCACACGCGCTGGCTTTCACTCTTCCCCAAGGACTGGGAAAAGCGCCCTGTATTCCAGCAACAAGAAGGTCGGGATATATTCGTAAAATTGGGACGAACCCCGAAGCTGCGTGACGCATTTCTCGCGGCTCTTGTGCCGGATGACGACGAGCCCGAAGCCATTTCGATTCTTGTAGAAATCGCGAAGGCACATCCCAAAAAAATCATGGAATATGGCAATCTCGCCATCGCCTATGCGATCGTCTTTGATCAGCCAATCCCGGATCAGTGGCCGCATCCCTTCGTTGAAAGCAGGAAGCTGCCGATAGGCAATTCGAATCCAGCGGAACGATTCGCTTTTTATGTCGCCGCGCAGGAAGCAAAAGCTCTTGTGCACGATCTGAGAAGGATCGGAGTGCAAGACCTCACATTTCTCGTCGACTCCCCTCTCGAACATCGCGAATTTGAATACGCTCAGCAGATGAGTATCAGCACCCCTTCCCGCCTCGCCCAACTCTACCCGCAGGTGCCCTATGACATGTCCAGAATTACCAAGAAGACCTACATCTGGCCTCACGCTACTTATCGATTGATCGACATCGGAACAAAAGGCGGAATTTGCATGGACCAGGCTTTCTTTGTAGCACAAACTGGAAAGGCGAAGGGAATCCCAACTCTTTTATTTACCGGTCAGGGATTGTCGGGTGACCATGGTTGGGTCGGATTTTTGGGGAATGGAGGACGCTGGGAAATGGATGTCGCCAAGTCAGGAAGTCAAGATTACCCCATCGGTCAGGCCTTTGACCCGCAAACCTGGAAAAGGATCACCGACTCCGAACTGCAGGCCCTCCAAAAAGGAACCGATTTCGATGGCACTTTTGGCATCGGCCAGAAACTTATGCAATGGGCGGCCCTGAACGAAAAAGGAAAGCTGTATCACGAAACGGTGAAAGCAGCTCGCATTTCGATGGGCGCAGACCCCCGACCCTGGCAGTTGGAGGCGGACTGGTTGGAAGAATCGGGAGCCGATCCTGAGACTCGTCTGGGCTTCTGGGAAAGCTGGGCCCGGAACTACTCGCGGAACCCGGACATGGAGGTCAAAGGTCAGATGAGAGTCATCGCCATTCTCGAAGAGCTGGGCAAGGAGTCCGAAGCCGAACGCCTCCGTGCTTCCGTGATGAGTGGAAACCGCTCAAAACGCTTTGACCTCGGTATCGCCATCGCCGCCGACCCGGTCTTTCGAAAGCTGCGCCTCCGCGATTTCGAGGGCGCTGAAGAGGCCTTCGAAAATGGGATGCGAAGGTTTCGCACCAAAGCAGGCGGCCATTTGTTTTACAACCTTATCCAGCCCTACACCCTGACATGCCTCCAGGAAGAACAGAACGAGCTCGCAAAGGACGCGATCAAACATCTCGACCGGAGTTTCCAGGCCGCATCCGGCACCATGCTGGCTCAGGACATGGCGGCACTGATCGAGAGAGTGGAAAGAGAATAGACAGTATTCCCCGAATAGCTCTCAACCCAAATCGACTCTTTTTAAATATTAGCTAATCCGCAACGGAATCTTTCACTTTTCAGGGTTCAAACCTCGATGAATTTTCACTCCACTTATTGCTCCAGACAGTTTATCCTGAAGGGATGAGGGCACACGCAGTAGTCTTGATCATCCTGAGCACAGCGCTCTTCTCTTTCGGGTTATGTCAGGATGAAAGTGATACGTGGGAGGCTAAAGAAGCAGAAATCAAGAAGGTGCTTCGATCCTCTAAGGCATCGCTCGAAGAGAAACAGGAAGCGCTGAGTCTGGCATCTGAATTCGATGGTGAAGATGCGGCTCGTTACCTCGTTCAGTTGATCGGAACAAAGTCATTTTCTCCGACTCTCAAAAAGAAGGCGACCGAAATTCTATCTGCATTCACCAGCAGGGATGCTCTGGACCTCATCAAGGAACAAGTGAACTCTCCGGAGAAATTGAACAGACATTTGCTTGCAGCCTTTCTGGCTCGAAGAGATCCCGACAGTCGCGTTTTCCTTCTGAACCTCGTCAACGATGAGAAGTCCCCTCGAATTCGAGCCCTTGCCGTCGAGGGCATATCCCAACTTGGAGCGGAAGGGAATTCAGCTGGATACCTGGAGGCCCTCAGGCAGTGGGTCCGGGACAAGGACGAGTTTCACGGGATTCGACGTTCCGCTGCCAATGCTCTGGCAGGGATTCCGGAGCGAAACAACATTCCGGTATTTATCGAGATGCTGGGTGATCCACTCCTTGGTGAACAGTCTCGCGATGCCCTTTTGCGAATGACAGGCCTCGACCACTGGACTGACAAAGAAGGCTGGAAGGACTGGTGGGAAAATGATTCACACGGATTCGAGCCGACCATTCTTTCTGATGAGGCATTCTTAGCGAAGCGAAAAGCGATGATTGAAGAATATGGAAATGGCATAGGCTTTGGCGGGGAGTTTTATGGTCGCAAACTTGAGGGCAGAAAGATTGTTTTCATTTTGGATGCCAGTGGAAGCATGATCCTGAATGATCGGATGACTCGTCTCAAAAGTGAAATGGAAGCCATCATCGAGAACATGACCGATGACTACCATTTCGGGATCGTCTGTTTCCCTCATATGAGAGTTCCCGGCAGGGATTACGCACAGGCCAAGGAGCGACATCGGGAAAGAAGCATGGAGCTTGTGAGCAAGATGGCCGCAGTCGGTGATACACCAATGGTGGCCGCTCTGGAATACACCTTTAAAAAAGTGGTTCCCCGAAACAAAGTGGATACCATCTATTTACTGAGTGACGGGGTGCCCTCGGATCTTGGAAACGAGAGCCTCCCGGACCTCGTGTTGGGATTGAATGAAGAATTCGGAGTGCGGTTTCATACCGTCTATATCTCCGATGATGGAGATCCCCCGGAGGTCCCCCTCCCCCCTGAACTTCTGGAACGAATCGACTCCGCTAAAGAAGCAATGCGAATCGTGGCCGAAGAGAGCGGTGGCACTTTCTGGACCGTTCCATGATTCAGAACACGCGCTAAGAATGGATGCTTCACCAAAAAAACAGTGAGGAAGGGTTCGTCCGTGCGCGGTCAGGTGACGACCCGGGCTATTTGGTGTTTTATCCCTGTCTCTTATTTTCAATGATCTCTTTCAACGCGTCGATCAGGCAGTTGTAGTTCTCTTGTTAGAATAACTCGAATTCGATGTTGAATGCGAAGGCGGGCCAGTCTTATCTTCCAGTTCCATGAAACACATCGCTCTTTCTTTTCTCACGATAGGTTTCGTATCCGCGGCAGACACCGTTGAATTTAATCGGGATATTCGTCCGGTTTTATCGGATCGGTGTTTTCACTGCCATGGCCCGGATGAGCACGACCGAAAGGCAAAACTCCGTCTGGATCA
Source organism: uncultured Verrucomicrobiales bacterium (assembly GCA_913058215.1). GTDB lineage: Bacteria > Verrucomicrobiota > Verrucomicrobiia > Verrucomicrobiales > DEV007 > Arctic95D-9. Next base: position 6,687 of record CAJXQE010000205.1, on the reverse strand, counting down.
GACCGGCGGAGAAGACGGTGCCTATCGCGTTCACAAGGGAGTTGCGGGTATTGTTCCCGGATCACTCGACGAAAGCGAATTGTGGTATCGCATTATCACTGACGACGACGACGATGTGATGCCGCCTTCGAAGTCTCATAAAAAGGCTCTGACAAAACGAGAAAAGGAACTCTTCAAAAAGTGGATTGAGGAAGGTGCAAAATATCAGGACTTCTGGGCGTTTGTTCCGCCGAAGAAACCAGCAAATCCGACTCTTAAAAATCAGAAGTGGAGTCAAAAGCCGATCGATTCGTTTGTAATGCGAAAACTGGAGGTCGAGGGCCTTGAGCCGAAAGAGCAAGCCGATCGCCGAACCTTGATTCGCAGATTGTCATTTGACCTCACTGGACTTCCTCCAACGCGGGAAGAGATCGCCGCTTTCCTCGCGGATGAACATACCGATGCGTGGAAGCGCGTGGTTGATCAGTATCTGGCCCGCCCTCAGTTCGGAGAGCACATGGCAAAATACTGGCTGGATCTGGTTCGCTTCGCAGACACCAACGGAATTCATCATGATCATTTTCGCGATCTGTCCCCCTACCGCGACTGGGTAATCCGGGCGTTCAACGAGAACCTTTCTTATGATCAATTTGTAATCTTCCAACTGGCCGGTGACCTTTTCCCCAAACCGAGCAATGACCAACTGGTCGCGTCTGGATTCCACAGGCTTCATCTGATTATTGATCGCGGGACGATGCTTCCAGAAGAAAGCTTTTCACGGAACGTGATTGATCGCGTGGAATCAGTGGGTACAGCTTTCATGGGGCTCACAGTGCAATGCGCGGTCTGTCACGATCACAAGTATGATCCGATTACGGCTAAGGATTTTTATCAGCTCTCGGCATTTTTCAATAATATCGATGCCACTCCTGAAACGGGTGGGCGCTCTGGGAACGATTTCAAGAGAGGATTGCAGCAGCCATATATTGAGATGGCCACACCCGTACAGGAAAAGAAGCGGGCTGAAATCGTAAAAGCAGAATCAGCGGCCAAGGCTGAGGCGGAAAAGTTAAAGAAACAGGTCGCCAGTGCAAAGGATGGCGAGAAACCTGCTCTCCAGAAAATGCAGAAAGCAGCGGAAGGAAACCTGAAGAAAATCCAGTCGGAGAAGACCGATTTGGAAATGACTATTCCGGCCGCGATGGTCATGAAAGAGCGTAGTGAAGTTCGGCCTGCGAATATTATGATTCGCGGGGCTTACGATGATCCGGGAGAAGAAGTCGGTCGTGGCACACCGGGATTTCTGCCTCCAATGAAAGCTGCCAATCCCGAAGCCAAAACCCGAATGGATTTGGCGAAGTGGTTCGTCGCACCGGAGAACCCACTAACGGCTCGCGTAGCCGTCAATCGCTTCTGGCAACAGCTGTTCGGAGTCGGCATTGTGAAAACTTCGGAAGACCTCGGAGCTCAGGGGGAATGGCCCAGCCACCCCGATTTATTGGACTATCTCGCGTCGACTTTTGTAGAGAGCAATTGGGATATGAAAGCGCTGTTTCGTGAAATGCTATTGTCGGAAACCTATCAGCAATCGTCCGTCGCGACTTCCGAAGAATTTAAGGCAGACCCTGAAAACCGGATGCTCTCGAGAGGTTCTCGATACCGTCTCGATTCGGAAGCGGTGCGGGATCAGATCCTGGCGACAAGCGGACTGCTGAAAAAGGAGATGTTCGGGAAGAGCGTCAAAACTCCACAACCCGAAGGTCTGTGGAAGGCGGTTGCTTTGCCCAGCTCATACCCCAATCAATTCACACCCGACACAGGAGACAAAACTCTTCGGCGAAGCCTTTATACATTTTGGAAACGAGGGCTTCCCCCGCCGCAGATGACGATTTTGAATGCACCGAATCGTGAGTCTTGTATCGCTCGCCGAGAGCGAACCAACACACCCTTGCAGGCCCTCCTTTTGTTAAACGAGACCGAATACATGAAAGCCGCCCGGCATTTTGCGGAGCAGGTATTGCAGGAAAAACCGGGGAATCGCATGGAGTTCGCATATGAAACAATCACTTCACAGCTTCCTGACGAAAAAGAGTCGGCCGCTTTGAATGCGCTGCTCTCTGATCTGGAAGCCAGTTATCTAAAAAAACCGGAACTCGCTACGGCTCTCACCGAAGGCAAGGGAAAGGCCGAGCTCGCCGCCTGGACGATGGTCATCAATACGATCTACAACCTCGATATCACCAAAACCCGACAGTAATGAAAATGACATCTGTAGAAAATTTGATGATGCATCAGGGGCGTCGCCAGTTTCTGAAAACTTCAGGGACAGGAATTGGTCTCACTGCTCTCGGTTCGCTTTTACCCCAAAACCTGCAAGCGCAGGTCAATAAGGCGCCCAAAGCCAAACACGTGATCTTCCTTTTCATGGCGGGTGCCCCCAGCCAGATCGATCTTTTCGATTACAAGCCGGATTTGCGGAAACAGTTTCGCAAACCTCTACCTGAGAGCATCAGTCAGGGACAACGAGTGACTGCGATGACGCGCGGCAAGGAGCAGTTGGTTGCGCCTTCGATGTTCAAATTTCATCAAGCTGGTAAGAACGGAATTTGGATGAGCGATCTCCTGCCTCATCTCTCGAAAGTGGCGGATGACCTTTGTATCATTAAGTCGCTCAACACCGACGCGATCAATCACGATCCGGCCAAGAATTTCGTCTGCACCGGATCCGAAATCCCGGGACGTCCCAGCATGGGGGCGTGGCTCAGTTATGGCCTTGGAGCCATTAATAGAAATCTCCCCGAGTTTGTGGTTCTGCCTTCTGCTTATTGGACCGGCGGAACCCGCAATGTTCAGGGTCTCTATAGCCGACTCTGGGGCAGCGGACCGCTTCCCTCGAAGCATCAGGGGGTGCCATTTCAAACCACTGGCGATCCGGTGCTTTTTCTCTCAAACCCGAAGGGCGTTGATGGAGATGTTCGGCGTCGCATGCTGGATGCGACACGTAACCTTAATCAGAAGCACCTTGCTGAAATCGGCGACAATGAGATCGCGACGACAATTGCACAGCAGGAAATGGCGTTCCGAATGCAGTCCTCTGTTCCTGAGCTGACCGATCTCTCTCAGGAATCCAAGAGCGTGATGGAATCCTACGGACCCGAAGTGGAGAAAAACGGTTCCTTTGCCCGCAACTGTCTTCAAGCCCGCCGTATGGTTGAGCGTGGAGTCCGCTTCGTGCAGCTTTTTCACAGGGGCTGGGATCACCACACGATTTTACCCAAACAGTTACCCGGTCAGGTGTTTGACGTTGATCAGCCTGCCGCAGCTTTGATCAAGGATCTCAAACAACGAGGCCTGCTCGACGATACCTTGATCGTTTTTGCAGGAGAATTTGGCAGAACAGTATACGGCCAGGGGACCCTAACCGAAACCAACTACGGCCGTGACCATCACCCGCGTTGTTTTTCGGGATGGCTTGCCGGAGGCGGAATTAAAGGCGGGATTACCTATGGCGAGACGGATGATTTCAGTTACAACATTGCTAAAGACCCGGTTCCTATCCGGGACCTCCATGCCACCATGCTTCATCAACTAGGAATCGATCACGACAAACTGAGCTTTCCTTTCCAGGGCCTTGACCAAAAGCTGACCGGCGTAGAAACCGCCCGGGTGATTAAAGATATTTTGGCGTGAGCATTCTATGGGCCGGACTTGAAGAGGAGGGAAAGAGTTAACTCCTTGTTTCGTTTGTATATCCATTTTTACGGAACTTTTACAGTAGATTCACTGTCGTTTGACACAAGCTCCCCCGAACTGTTCCATTGTCCGAGAAGATGAAGATTTCCATTTGCTCCGTAATCCCTCCAATACCTTCTACTGCAGCCCTTCAAAATTCAGAATTGGAAAGACAACTTCCTGACAGTAAACAAATTTCGGTCGGTCACGCGATGGAGATTCAGCGAATCCTTTCAATTGTTTTGCTCCTGATCTTCGGCGCTACGGCGGCGACCGGAGCGGATCTGACGCTCGTCGCGAACGGAGAAGTGAAGTCGCTGATCGTACTCGCCGATAAACCCTCGGCGGCGGCGAGAGTGGGTGCCGTGATGATGGCAGCCCAGATCGAGCGGATTTCGGGCGCGAAGCCCCCCATCCTTCCTGAACGCTACCTGACAAATGTAAAACTTGTCGACGGGGAGATCCAGGCAACGGTGCGGGACCTTACGCCGGAGGTTTTTATCCTGATCGGCGAAAGCGGGTTGACGAAAATGCTTGGAGTTCAAACGGAAGGCCTCGGTGCGGGTGGTATTCTTTTGCGCACCTTTCCCAACGCGCTCGTGCTGCTCGGGACGGATGATGAAACACCTTCGGATCCGAACGGGACGCGCTACGCGGTGACGACATTCCTGGAGGAGGTGCTCGGGTTCCGCTTTCTCTGGCCCGGGGAATTGGGCCTGGTTGCGCCACCGCGCAAAACCGTGAAGGTTCCCGCGCTCGACAAGGAGTTCACCCCGATCATCGGTCAGCGCTATATCCGCAGCGCGCATTACGATGAACGCCTTCGGATCGGGCTCGAGTTTCTCGGCCTGAGCAAGGAGGACAGCGATAAGGTCGAAGAGGTGATCAGGGGTGGCGGCGCTGAGTTACTGACCTGGTTCGGGTGGCAGCGGCTCGGCGGTAACATAGGGCTCGTCTCCGGGCATGCCTACAATTACACATGGGAGAAGTATCATATCGAACACCCGGATTGGTTTGCGCTGCAATCCAACGGCTCGCGCGATCTCACGGACTTGTCGCCGAATCGCACACGCCTTTGCAAATCCAATATCGACCTCATCGATGCCATCGCGGCCGACAAGATCGCGGAGTTGGATAAGGGAGGTAAGAAGAGCGTTTCACTTGCACCCAGTGATGGTGGCTACGCGACTTTTTGCATGTGTCCGGAATGCAAGAAACTCGACCCGGCGGAGGGACGTGCGATCAAGTTGCGGGACTATGCCTCCCAGGAAAGGGGCTACATCCTCTTCGACTACGTCTCGCTCACCGACCGTATGGTCTGGTTCTGGAACCAGCTTGCGACACGCATCACCAAAAAGCATCCCGATGCTCGGCTCACGGTCTACGCCTACAGCGTCTACCACGCACCACCGATCCGGGAGAAGTTGCATCCGAACCTGGCGGTGGGGTTCGTCCACATGAATTACCGCAGTGACGCCGCCCGAAAGCAGGCGCTCGAGGATTGGGATGCGTGGGCCAAGATGACGAAGATGCTCTACTGGCGCCCGAACCTGCTGCTCTTTGCGCGAAGTGAAGGAACGCCTGCGATCTATGCCCACAAGCTCAGTGAGGATCTGAACTACTTTGCGCATCATTCATTGATCGGGACGGACTTCGATACCTGCACGCATAACTGGGCGACGGAAGGCCTCAACTACTACGTGCTCGCCCGATTGCTGTGGAATCCCGATGCCAGCGTGGATGCGATCCTCGACGATTACTGCCAATCGGGATTCGGGGAGGGGTGGCGCGACATGCGGCGATACCTGACGAGGATTGAAGAGTTAACGGACGGGATTGCGAAAGACGAGTCGAGTATCACGGCGCCCTATACGCCGGCGGTGGTCGCCGAGTTGGGGGGGATGCTTGACGCGGCAGCAGAGGCGGCCGGCGGCGATGAGACCGCACGCCGGCGGGTTGAGTTCCTGCGGCGGGGGCTCGAGTTCACAGCTTTGCAGAACCGCGCTTTCGACTACCACGACCGGCACATGGTGGAAGCGCTGGGCGCGGAGGAGAATGAGAAATTGCTCGAGCTTCAGCAGGAAAAGTGGCTCTTGATGCGGCGCATCTTTCGCGAAGAACCGTTGGCTTTGAATGCCCCGATGGTGGCATATGGGGGTGAGGCCCACTTCCGCAAGCTTGGTTGGTTTGGCGTAAAAACCGTGCCTCAGGCAGTCATCGACGCCGATGAGGAAGGGCTCCCGGTGAACGATAAGCCGTAAGGATTGGAGCCTGTCCACGCGGTTCGAGGCTTGGCGCGTTCCGGCGTAAGCACGTCGACTTCAATCCCGGCTTTTTCAGACCAGGAGTGAAGCAGTGATTGATCGATGCCGGTCGAATAAACAGGCTGGCGGAAAAATAGTTGTCCACGATTCACTCTCTGTTCTGATAAGTTGGTGTAATGGATCTATCTGACCAAAATGAAGCGAGGGATCGCATCGTCAAACAAGCGTTCCAGTGTCGAGAGGCCCTTGAAGTCTATGCTTTCGGGATGCTGAGGGATCGGGCCGGGGCGGAGGACGTGGTTCAGGATGCCTTCCTTGTTGTGATGGAGAAATACGAGGCCTTCCAGGAGGGCACTCCGATGCTGGCGTGGACACGCTCCATTGTTCGTTACAAAGTGTTGCAGGCGCTCGACGCCAGGAAACACCGCGCTAAAGTTATTGATCGCATGCTCACCGATGCTGTTGATGCCGCCCTCACGGACGTCGATTCAGGCTCATACGCCGATGAGATCATCATCAGGCGCCGGAAGCTCGAGAACTGTTTGGCACGACTTTCTGATCAAGCCCGAAAGCTTCTTACTTCCGTTTACACCACGGAAATGAGTTACGGCGCAGCAGCTGAATCTCTGGGACTGAGTGTGGAAGCCGTTCGCAAAAGCCTATACCTGTCTCTTATACACATCTGACGCTGCCGACGAAGAGGATAGTGTAG
>CAJXQE010000204.1 GCA_913058215.1 uncultured Verrucomicrobiales bacterium | reverse complement strand
CCTCTTCGTCGGCAGCGTCAGATGTGTATAAGAGACAGGAATAAAGGATCGGCATTACTTCGGTCACTGATTCCGCCGCAGGAAGGCGCTGCAGCTTTGACGCGCTCATCGGAACCACTTGTGAGAACCGTTAACTTTCCTCCCATCGAGTGGCCATAAACCCCAAGCTTCTCCGGATTCACTTTTGGATTTTTCTCCAGCAAAGTGAGGGCACGGCGAGCTGCCATTGCGCAGAGAAACCAGCTGTTGTTTCGCGGGGAAGCAATCTCGCCATCCAGAGTCCATTCGCCTGTCGGGATTCCCGGAAAGACATTTTTAGGATTTCTCGAAGGTGCATGATATCCGTCGAGTGCTCCCCAGTCCGTTGTGACCTTGTAGGCAGAGTCGTCTTTCTTTCCATCCCAAAAGAGCTGGACTTCATTGGGTGAAACCCGGTAATCGGGAGCACTGATTCGGCCGGCCCACGAGATTGAGATCGTAGCATACCCCCGCTTTGCATTGGTCAGCACCGCATTGTAATCAGCATATTGGCCGCCGCCATGAATCTGCACCAATCCGGGCAGTTCCTTCCCGTCTTTGGGATATCCAAAAACTGCTGCGACCATGGCTTTCTTCCCTTTGAAAACCCCGACTCGATATCGCAAAACCATCAATACTATTTCGTCCTCTTCCCAGGCATGGAGAACTTCAATGTCCAAAGGCTCCAGCCGCGGATCGAATCCGTTTAACAATTCATCAAGGGTTTGCGGTGCCTTCCCTTCGATTAGCGGAGGGAGAGTTTCTTTGAGCTTATCCTGAGAAGACGCCGCTTGAGAACTGGCGAAAAGCGCAAGAATGGCCAGCGCCCAAAAGTTGTTTTTTTGATTCATAGATTCGTCTGATGATATCGGTCCGACGCGAACATTCACATTCCACCCTCGGGCTGAAACTTCGCGGGTGAACCGGGCACATTCTTGAGTTCAACTCTCAATCCGAAATCTCCCCGTGTCGCTCGATCGATAGCAAATGTCAGGTTTACTTTTCCTTTGGAAAATTTGATCGGTGCGCTGAGATCCTTAATTTGGATATCGTTTTTCCAAAGGCGAAGGCCGGCGGTGGTGTTGATATCCAAAGTGACCGGCCCTGCTACAAGAATGTCGACGACACTTCTGGCAAAAACATGATCCCCCAGGAGCTTCAGTTCATCGTCGGGCAAATCACCGTTCACTTTGCTGTAGGCCGGCATCCATGTGGTGATTTCGTTAGTGTCAGCCTCAGCAACTCCTCCCGCGACCCGCCATTTCCGAAGAACCGGGCTCTCGTCGTTCGCGAAGTCACCGGGGCGGCCCAGCACAGCTAGAAACTTGGACAGATCGAGAAACTCCTGGCGGCTTTTCAATTGGTCGGCAAGACCTGCTGGCATTAGGGACGGCACAGCTTGCTCGCGCAGGATATCGGCAGCGGCTATCCGAATCTCTTTTCCTCCTTGAGCGGAATCTCGCACAAGCACTTCTTTCTCGCTCTTAAAGGCAATGACACCCATTTGGATGGTTCCATCCTTTAGAGTGAACAGGCGATTCTCGTAATGTTCAGCAATCGCGGAATTCGGCGTTAAGATCGATTCGACCATATATTCCGGCGTTGCCGCAGCGCCGACTGCAACCAGGTTTGGGCCAATGGCAGGACCTGCCGCCCCGATCGCATGGCAACTGGTGCAGGCAAGAGCCTTTCGTCTGTAGATGGTCTCGCCCCGGTGAGGGTCGCCCAGTTTTTCGACATCGGCGGTGAGTTTGTCCTGATCTTCCCCGATGAGCTTCGCAGAAAGAGATTTCGAGCTTCCCTTGCTGGATACAAAATGCGGCGCGAGCGATTTCGGCAATTGTCCGGTGGTCCGGTGGAATTCACCGACCCGGGAAACGACATCCGGGTGAATCGTCACACCTTTAAGACTCTCCGTAAGTAGCTTTCCGCCTTTTCGATTTTTCAAGATCGCCTGCAAAACTGGAATGGGGTCGATCCCTCCGGGATCCTCCGTCAGTAATTTTGCGGCGGATTCGATACCATCATCCAGATCGCTTAAAGTAAACCCGGGGATGGCGGCATACCGCTGCAAGATATCCGTTCCATTTGTGAGGGTCTTCAATTCTTCGATGTTCCCTCCAAGCCTGGCGAGGGAAACACCGGCGGCTTGTCTGACCTCGAGAGAGTGCTCACTTGATTTGAGAAGACCAATCAGTGGCGGGCTCGCTCTTATCGCCTTCCATTCGCCCAAGTTAACTGCGGCGAGACGCACGATCGTTTCATTGTCATGATTGAAAAGTCGCTTCAGATTTCCGATGGCACGGCTCATGCTTTTTGATGAATTCGTTTCCGCCATACTTTGCAGCGCTTCAAGCAGGGCGATCGAAACCTCATTTGACGGTTTCCCTTTTTTCCCAATGAGGACATTGATAGCCATGCGCGCTTCACGCTCTTTGCCGACAGCGACCAACTGAGCCATCACCTCCGAAGTTTCCTGAGGATCAGTCGAAGGATCCTCCAGGAACCCGGCGAAGCGTTTCTCGAAACCAATTCCGGCTTTCCCCTCGATGTAGCTCTTGTGCGATTCTTTCGCGAATTTCAAGGTTCCTGCCTCCATCGCTGGACGCCAAAATTCCTCCAAGGCAACAGTCGTTTGCGGCAATGCCTGATCGAGCACCGGATCACCGGGGTGGTCTGTCACATGAAGTGCGGCGGCAAATGCTTCCGCCCTGGGAATGAACCCGGCGGAGAGAACGGCTTCCATCCTTGTGCGGGGGAATGAATCACCGGCAGCTTTGGCAAGCATCGCGATCGGGTCCGACAATTCCTGATGCCAGTATCGCAAGATGCGTGCTCCAGCCGATCGTGCGTGCCCATCTTTCGCGTCGAGCACCATGGTGAGAATCTTTTCGCTGACTTGTTCCACATTCTGACAAGCCCACATCGCCTCGACCAGATGATGACTATAGTCGGGAAGAGAAGGATCGAGTTTCTCCACCCACATCTCGAGTGCCTTCACCACTTCTTCAGGTTCCTGCTCGCTCAACACATTACGTGCCTGATGGCGGGTCCAGTCCTCCGGGCTTTTAAGATGTTCCACCAATTGGGGAACATTGATACCATGCAGCTTCGGCTTTTGCGTGAGAGGGCGATCCTTGTGGGTAATCCGCCAGATCCGGCCATGTTCATGATCGCGACGTTCGTCGCGGAAATCGTGTTGAGCATGATTGATGATTGAGTTGTACCAATCAGCAACGTAGACAGCTCCGTCCGGTCCCATCTTGACATCAACGGGACGGAAGTTTGGATGCTTCGACGTCATGAGCGGCGTGAGCACCTTCGCCCGATACCCGGCTCCATCTTCGATGAACTCGTAGCGTATCACGGCACGGCTTTTGAAGCGCCCGCTCATCAATTGGCCACGCAGGTCATCTCCCACATGAGTTCCGCTTGCCAGATCTCCACCGCATTGTTTCTCAGTGCTGATCAGTGACTTGACCTGAACATTTTCACCACTGTTCCCGGTCGCAGGCGAGAGGTGCATGATTCTCGGATTGTTCACCATGAAGGATTGGCCCCATCGATCGAAGACATGCCCCCATGGATTTCCTCCCGTTCCCCGGCAAAATACGCGCAGTTCCTGAGTCCGCGGATTAAATTGGAAAACTCCGCCATTGAAATTCCTAACAACACCATATTGCGTCTCCACCTGAGCGTGTAAAAAGATTCCTTCCTGAAAATAGATCCATCCACCCGGACCGCGTCGCCATGCGCTGATCGAGTGATGACTGTCTTCAATACCGAATCCTGTCAGGGCGAGTTCCTTCACATCCGCGACATCATCGCCGTCGGTGTCTTTGAGAAAAAACACATCGGGAGATTGACCTACATAGCAACCACCATTGGCAAGTTCGATCCCGGTGGGCAGATAGAGTCCATCGGCGAAAACTGTGGATTTGTCGGCAGCACCGTCGTTGTCGGTGTCTTCGAGAATGATGATTTTGTCATTCGCGACATCACCGGGCTTAATCTGCGGGTAAGACCACGAACAGGCTACCCAGAGCCGTCCCCGACTATCCCAGTGCATGTGAATCGGATTGGCAAGCATCGGGTTCGAAGCAAAAAGATTGGCCTGGTATCCGGGAAGCAAATTGAAGTTTTCAAGTTCCGATGCTGGATCGTGATTGTTCATCAAGGCGATGTCTGCGCCTTTGAGATTTGCGGCTTTGATCCCAATGACATCGGCGGCCATGACGCTTCCGGTCATGAGTGCAGCGGCAGCAAAAAGAATTGATTTCATATCAGTCTGAATTTTAAAGTTATTACTTAGCGGTTGGAGTCAGCTTCCATTCCCGCGTCTTTAGCTCAATCCCTTTGCCAAGAGCTTCATCGCGCTCCTTCGTAATTTCGTTAAACTTGATCACTTCTGCAGGAAGAGCGCTTCCGCTTGCCGAAGTCTTTCGCTCACCTACGATGTGAACCTGATTAAGAGCCTTCCAGCTGTAGACAAACTGGAGGTTTTTATCGTTCACCAATTCGCGATAGGCCTCCGCTTCGAGGTGAGCCGGCGACGAATCGATCGGCACACCCGCATCCCACTCGGTGTTGGTCCCAGAGGCCACTTCTTTGCCGTCGATCGTCAGGGTATATGAACCTGCTTTCAGATTCTTCACAACGAGGGTATCGCGCCGAATTGAAAGCTGAGGCGGCAAGGTTTCATCCGTTGGCGGACGAAGTGACGGCGCGGAAAGCTCTTTCACTTTCAGATTTAGTGAACCGTCTTTTGATTCAATATTCACGAGTTCAACCCCGCTAAAATCACCGCTCGCGTTCTTCGCATCCAGCGCGATCTGCCAAGGCTCCGTTGACTCAGCCTTAATGAGCTGATTTGCAAATGTGTTGCTGATCGCCCAATAACCGTATGCCCTAAGATGAACGCCGTTAGTCGTCATGTCAGGCCCGGGCTCGTTCATCAAGTAGCGGGATTGCTCGTAAAGATCAACGAACGGAAGGTTCGCTGCTTTTGCCACCTCGCCGATCGCCTGTGTATAGGCCTGTAATTCACCGTTTCTGTTTTCAGTGTTGGGAGTGAGTTCTCCCAAATCTTCGGATCCGATTGGAGAAACAAGAATCAGACGAACCTCAGTTCTCCCGTTGTATTTCTTTCCTTTGTGAGAAGCAATGAAAGCTTCGAGGTCGCTTTTGAAATCAGTCAGTCCCTCATTACCCGCGAACGATTCTCCAAAGCCAAAGCAAGCGACAATCACATCCGTTTTGTGATCGCTAAGAGTCGATTCGTCGCTTGGAAAATTGGTCGGGCGGTCCCGTGCCGTCAGCATGTCACCGCCCCAACCGAGATTGCGGATTGAGACGGGATTCTCTTCAGAGTTCTGCAACAGCAAGGTTTCCAAATACCCATGAACCCGAAGCTGATCGGCAAAAGTATTGCCCATAATCGCAACACGATCTCCGGGTCGGATCGGGGACTCCGCATGGGCTTGAGTTCCCCCAAGGAGGAACGCGGAAATGACGATTAGAAAGGAAAGTCTCATCGATACAAACAAATGAAGGTTCTGACTATTTTTTCGGTTTCTTATCGACACGTTCGATCTGCCATGTCGTGATTTTCTCGTCGGCTCCGGGCAAAGATTTCCCTACCGCCCAACAAGCCGCGTTAACTGACATCCGCACAAATGACTCTTCGGAAAAATCTCCCGGATGTCCCAGGGAAGTGAAGAAAGACTTGCCACCCCATTCATTTTCCCAGGCCCAGGCAACCGGAGCCGTTTCAAACTTCTTCACTTGAATCTCTCCAAACGCTTTCTTCAAGAGCCGCTCTTTTCCCGTTCCACTTCCATTGAGAAGAATCTCGCAACCGGGTTCCAGCTTCGCCAAATAGAGGGTTCCCGGCGAAGTCCATTCGCGCTTGGTCACGTGAGTCATGACCGGGTGAGCGGTGCCTTCTTCGACAACTTTGATCTCAGTCGAGCTGCTTTGATGAACGATGTAAGGCGTGCCAAAAACGCGACGACCGAAATCGTCATTCCAGTTAAACCGTGGGTGATCCTTAGGATACTTGAAAGCGTGATTCGCGGTTCGCATCCCCATGACCGGTTTACCGGATTTCAGATAGCCGTCAATCGGCTGCCATTCGGAATCAGGCAATTTCAGAAAGCGGGTGAAGAAGATCGCCACATCGGCATCCATCAACGCATCAATTCCCGGCAGCACATCTTCGGTCTTCTTTTCCGGGTTTCCTTCCCCCATTACGACTGTGGTGCGAAAGCCAAACCTCTCGAGCTCTTTTGCAAAAACCGGCATAGTCAACTCCGGCGAATAATGCAAGGTGCCGACCACGATGACGGCATGCGGTTTTTTGTCATCCTGCGCTGATGACCGCGAGGCGATGCTGAGAAAAATCAGCAAAAACAGAGTGGGTATTTTTTTCATGGATCGAAAGATCTAAATAGTCGGGGTTGGGATCAAAGCAGTTACCCATGCGCCCAGTCAGGGTTACAAAAAAATTAGTCAGCGATTTTCTCAGGAGCCCAATCGGGGATGCCTTTTTCTTTGAGTTGTTTTTCATAACGCAATGCGAGCGGCTGTTCCTCGGGACTTACCCGGGGCAGGCCTTCGTTGACCAAGAGCGGAGCGGTAGACTCCCACCAGGCGTCGTAGACCTTTCGCAAGCGGGCGACAACCTTTGGGTTCTCGGCTGCGACATCTTTGGTTTCGCCGGGATCTTTTGGAATATTGTAGAGATCCTGGTTGTTCACGAATCGCCAGTTCGGAGTCCGAACGGCACATTTTTTGTATTTGTGAGCTTCCCTCTCGCCCGTATTCCAACGACCGCAATGCACGAAAAGTTCGCGATGGTCCCATTCCGATTCGGGACTTTCCAATAAAGGCAAAAGCGAGCGCCCATCGAGTTCCTGCATTTCTCCGGGAAGCGTGGCCCCGGCAAGCTCGGCGAAGGTCGGGAATAAATCGAGATGTGCGGTCAGTTGCTTAATGTCCACTCCTTCGCCGATCACACCTTTCCATTGCCAGAACATCGGGACGTGGGTGCCGCCCTCGGTGGGGCTGTTTTTTCCGCCCCTTAGATTGGCGTTGAAATGGCGAATCTTCTTGCCATTGAGTTTTCCACTGAGGTGGGTGGCTCCGTTGTCCGTCATAAAGATGATGATCGTCTCTTCGAGCGCATTCCATTTCTCCAGCCGACTGAGAAGCTTTCCAAAATTGTCGTCGATGTTTTCGATCATGCCGTAGCGGCCCGCCGTTCCTTGATCATATCCCAAATCGAGGAAGCGCTTTTTGTACGACTCGGCAACAAACATGGGTGCGTGAGGCGCGTTCAAGGAAATGTAAGTGAAGTAAGGATTTTCAGAGTCGATCTGCCGCTTCGTCCAGGCTAGGCCGGCATCAAAAAACAGATCGGTGCAGTAGCCTTTGGTCTGGACAATGGTGTCGTTGTGCAAAAGCACGTTGTCGAAATACGGGTTGTCTCCGTTTGGCGGAAAGTCTCCAAGACTCACCTGTCCGATCCCGCCGGAGCCGTGCATTAGCACTTCATCAAAACCGCGATTCCGGGGAAGGTATTCCTCTTCGTCGCCAAGATGCCATTTCCCGAAAAGACCGGTTTTGTAACCCGCACCTTGTAGAGCCTGCGGCAACGTGAAGACATCGAGCGCCATCCGTTCCCGTTGCATAATCGTGTGGGTGACGCCGACTTTAAACGGAGGCCGACCGCTCATGATCGCAGCTCGCGTCGGAGCACAAGTCGGGCTGACGTGGAAATCGGTGAAGCGTGTCGATTTTTCGTAGAAGGCATCGATGTGCGGTGTTCTCACGACTTCGTTCCCCATGCAGGAAAGGTCGCCCATTCCCTGATCATCGGTGATGACCACAATGATATTTGGACGGCTGCCGGCGAGTGGTTTTGCGAATCCGATGCTCGTCAAAAGGCACGACACTATAAATAGAAGGAGGTGATTAAGTTTCATTTGGTCTGTAAAAATTCTTCGTATATCCCATTCGCTTTCATCTCACTCTGCCGCGAGTCCCATTATGGTGCCATCCTTTAAGCTCAAGACGCACATTTCAGAGGCAATGGCGATGCTGTCCCAGGCTGGGGCTGCGGGAAGGGTAAACTCCTGCAAGCGATCCCCGGACGCCTTGTCAATCATCCACAGAACGCCGCCTTTTTCTCCCCGAAAGGAATCATTCGTATCCTGCTGAGAAAATCCCTTCGTCATGGGAACGCCTGCCACCACAACTGCATTTTCGCAGACCGAAATTGCGTGACCGGCAAAGGGCGTCGAAACAGACCAGTTCTTTTCCCACGTCCCTACTTCCGGAATCGTTTTGCCTTTTCGGCTGATCCAGACGTCGCCCTCTTTGGCCGCCGTCAACTTGCCTGCAAACACAGAGTGGGTGTTGAAGGGCGTGAGGTCAGCACCGCGCTTGGGAAGATTGCGACCGGGGGTGTAACCGCGAACTTCGAAAAACTCCCCATCCGCAAAGGCTGTTGTATCACCAAGCGGCCCGTAACCAGTGATGGCAGTAGGTCCTCCATAACACAGGTCCACATCGACGGTCCAATACGTGCGATGCTGTGGAACAGAGTCCAGAAAGCCATGAGACGGTATCAAGTGGGGCTCGCGAATTTCTTTCATGCTGACCGGAGTCAGATCCGGCTGGAAAGCCTGTTGCCTGAGAAACAATTTGCCGTCGGATACCGAAAATATGCCGGACTTGAATCCACCGAGGCGAAAGGTTCTCTCGCCCCGCGTGGGGAAATTTTCGTTGTCCTCTTCGTAGGGGCCTGCCACGACTTTGTTGTGGATCATCTCGCCGGTTTCGGAATTTAAGCCGAACACCGAGACTCCGCCGTCAAGATAGCTGCTGCGCCCTGCTGCGAAGTAGGCAATTCCCTCCTCCACCAAAACACTGCCGTTAACAGGCCACGCTGATTCCAGTTGTCCGCGATCCACGATCAAACTCTGAACAGGGAGGCCATTGAATCGCCAGCGAAGCGATCCGTCGCTTGCATCGAGACAGTAAACCCAACCATCACGACAACCAGTCAGGAGCAGCCCTTTGTAGTATGTCGGAGGCGAATCGATAGGGCCACCGGCGGTAAATTCCCACGCCGTTTTCCCCGTCTTTTTATCGAGGCAATATAAGGTGTGTCGATCTCTCGCGGCGACAAAGATGCGCTCACCAACCACTACCGGCGCAGTCGGATTTGGCCCGATATTCACCTGCCATTTTGTCGCCAGCTTCTCAGGGAGACTCGCCTTGCCAATGCCGGATCGTGAACCGGACTGTCGATACGTAGGCCAATCAGAATCAGCAGATTTTTCACCAAGTGGACGGGTATAAGCAGACCCCTCGACGAGTCTGGGCGCGTGCGAAACCTTATATCGACCAGACGTTTCGTTGTAGAGACCGTTGAAGCCCGTCAGCATCGAACCGATGGCGCACTGACAGACAAAGGGACCGTTGTAGATCATCCCGTTGGCCGGCATTGCCGATAGTCCGCAGGTCGAGCGCACCCAGGGATTTGGATATTCCGAACTTCCATCAAGGCCGACGAAATCAACACCACCAGATCCGCTGTTGAGATAATATTGGTAGGTAACCCGGTTTCGGTAACAGCGATCGTGCGACATCGGCCCGAGCATTTCCTGATTCAGTTCCTTCACAACTTCCCCGGTTTTGGTACTGATCCCTTTTAGCTGCTTACTCCATAGCAAACCCTGAGCAATGAAAAGCTCAGGACTCTTCATGTAATTCTCTCCATTCGGACAGGTCCACAGCTTCTCTCCTGTTGCGAGCGCGAAAGCCGCGATCTCGTTTCCGTAGGCACAGAAAGCCTTATTCGGTGCCAGGACCAAAGTCGGGTGAATATTGAAGTCTTCGCCCGGCACACCTGTGGGTTTGGGGGCGGATTTCGATTTCTTCGCGTTCTTCTTTTTGCTCTTTTTCGGTTCGCCTCCGGAAAGTTCAACGGCAGATTTCCACGTTGTCGCCCCCGTCTCCTTATCCAGACAGATCAATTCATTTGCGGCAAGATAGGCGACGACAGTCTTGTTGGCACAAACGCTGGCACCGACGTAGCCGCTCTTGAGAGGAACCGTCCACCGCATTTTATTGGCGTTCAAATCGTAGGCATACAGCGAATTTTTCCTTTCGGGCGTCGGTTCAGATCCAGTCCGGCGTTTCTCTCGCGCAGCTTCTTCCGTAGTCAGGCCATATCCGGGACCTTGAATCCCATACAGGATGCCGCCTTCCACTGCGACCTCGCGAGTCGATTCTGTGCCCGAAAGAAGTTCGACCCTCTTTCCGCTTCTGCCG
Organism: uncultured Verrucomicrobiales bacterium; assembly: GCA_913058215.1. Taxonomy (GTDB): domain Bacteria; phylum Verrucomicrobiota; class Verrucomicrobiia; order Verrucomicrobiales; family DEV007; genus Arctic95D-9. The sequence goes on along the minus strand of CAJXQE010000204.1, from coordinate 3,130 downwards.
TGGAATTTTGAAATCGGTTCATCGAAACCCATCGTGAAATAGACGTGATCATCGATCGCCACGAGGCGTCGTTGGAGTTGTGATGAAACGCTCTTGATACTCGTAGTTTTCCCGCCAATTGACCATTCCTTGACCGGACGTTTCCAAAGTTCGATGCCGTTGAAGGCATCACGCGCCACCAGGTGATAATCGAAAGGAGCGTGAACATCTTCGGGTGTTGCGCGGTCCTCTATCGTAAAGAGCACTCCATTGGCGGTGACCATGCATGTGACCGATGGCATTGAAGCCTTCGCCCGGCCAGTCTCGGGCGTATTGTGCCAGCGCATCCGTTGGGGTGGCCCAACATCATCGCGGGACACACCGTTATTGTCTGCATTGTGCAAAAACTGGTTCCACTCATCCATCCCCTTCGGCACCGGATTAACGATTCGTTCATACTCGTCCCCCGTTTTCACATACAGAACCCCGTGCGGAGCCAGGACACGCATGATCTCATCGCGTGGAACCGATGTGCTCTGATCGCAGACAAGCAGATTCACAATGTTATCGATATAGGGCAGCTCCGAGCCACTGTAGAAAGAGACCGAAATCTGTCCGTATTTTCCCGCTTGTTGGATAGATTCCCTGAGATGCGCAATTTTTTCTTCGTCAGCTAAAAGCGCCTGGACCTGAAGAGATGCTTGCGACGCCAATTTCTCTAGCTGCGTCGCGTCATTTAAATCGAGAGTAACAATGATGCCGCCACTCAATTGAGAAGCGCCTTTAATCGGGGGAGCACCTTCTCCAAAGAGTGGCAAAACGAATACGAGCCAAAGTGAAACAAAAGATAAATTTCTCATCATAAATTCGTTAGAATATGGGCTTGGTTTCGGTAGAAAAAACGAGCGGCTTCGGCTTGGCGCCTGTTTTGAGCGATGCTCCCCCTTTTCCAAGAAACTCGACCTCCGTAAAATAAGCGCCTCCCGCTTTTCCGGTCTCATCAAAGAGATACGTCCATAGCTCCGATGTCCCCGCTGGCAAATCCATCTCGATGACAACGCCTTTGCTGTTCGGTGCCACCTCGACCTCCTGCTCTTGCCCTGCGATCGCGACCTTGGCGCGCACCGCGACGAGAGGCTTGTTGGCGGCTTCCGGCCACTGACGCAGTGTCAGGCGATATCGACCGGATTGCTTGATATCGACTAGCCAAGGCGCGGTCACCCGGGGAAGTTTTTGGATCTGGCTGAAGGCATAGGGAGGATAACCCGTCTTCATAAACCAATCCTGTGAGCACAACTCGGTAGGATTATGGCTCGGGTTACCCAGATCAATTTTAGCGGGATTGACCAAGCGTGGCGAAACTGATTTCCAGAAGGGATCATAGAGAGCCTTCAGTTGGCTCACGACTTCTGGATGCTCTTTCGATACATCCTTGCGCTGTGCCGGGTCCACTTCGATATCATGCAATTCCATCTTGCTCGAATTTACTAAGCGCCAGCGCTCCGTTAAAACTTTTGTTTCGGCAAAAGGCTCATCTAAAGGGTTTCGACCATACGCACCACCGTGGAACTGGACGACTAGATGATCCCTTTTCCAGGAGTCAGCCTTATCTTCGAGCAATGGCACAACAGAGAGTCCATCGGGCTCATAGCCTTCTGGAACCGGGATACCGCAGAGCTCTGCCAGAGTCGGGAGCACATCGATATGCGCGGCCAAGGTATCGATGTCTTTTCCTCCAGTGAGATCACCTTTCGGCCAATGAATGAAAAACGGAACGCGAGTGCCTCCTTCGAAGATCGAAGATTTTTTACCGCGCATTCCCGCGTTGTAGCCCGCTATAGCTTCAGACTCCAGGCCTTTGAATTTCGCGCCTGCCGCCGTTCCATTATCGGTCATAAAAATGAGAATCGTATTTTCCGTCAGTCCCATTTCATCGAGACGTTCACGCAGGATTCCCATGTTGTGGTCGATGTTAGCAATCATCCCGTAGAAGTTAGCAAACGGAGCCCACTCCGGATCCTTCCGGTACGGAGCCGACCATTCCGGCGCGACGCGATATGGCCCGTGTGGTGCATTGAGGGATAGATAAAGAAAGAAGGGCTTTTCCTTATTCTCCTCCACAAAGCGCAGGCCTTCCTGAAAGAACACATCGGTGCAATAACCCTCAAATTCCTCCCACTTACCGACTTTGCTTCCGGGGCGCACCCGTTCGTAAGTATCATCGAAATAGGTGTTCCCCCAATAGTCCGAAGCTTGCCCGATCCCGCCACAGCGGTGCCAAACGACATCCTGGAATCCCCGATCCTGCGGACGGTGCGATGCGTTATCACCCAAGTGCCATTTCCCTGTCATCCCGGTCGCATAGCCGTTATCCGCAAATAGATTGGCGATCGTCTTCTCGTCGGTTTGCATGGCAGAGCGTCCGCCCGTTGTGCGAAAAGCCCCCGTGCGGCCGGCGTGATTTCCGGTCATCAAAGAGGCGCGAGTCGGAGTGCAAAACGGACTCACATGAAAATCAGTGAAGCGGATCGATTCCGCATACAACTGATCAATCACTGGCGTTTTCAGGACGGGATTCCCGTGGCAACCCAGATCGCCGTATCCCTGGTCATCCGTCATCACAAGAATGACGTTTGGTCGAGTCTCCGCCGAATTCGAAACTCCGGCTAGACCGACAAAGATTGCGGCAAAAAATATTGAAAGGCGTTTCATTTGGGAAGGTGTTTCGTCAAAAACTCAAGGGTTTGCTGAAGAATGGCATTTCGGTCCGGTTCGATTGGCGTCTTCCCATCAGCCATTCTCCAGTTATGCCCTGCATGTTTGATGATGAGAGTCTCAACCGGTGCGGAAATTTCATCCGCCCGTTTCTTCATGTAATGAGCGTGATGCACCGGGATTGTAGTATCGCCGTCACCTTGAATCATCAACAGCGGAGGGCTGTCGGACTTCAGGTAAGTAATCGGACTCATCTCCCGATAAAGAGCCAGCTTGTTTCTCGGGTCGTGATCCGGTTTCAAGATCCGTGGCCCGAATCGATCACGAAAGTTGGAGCGGCCATCGTGATTGAAGAGTTCGGTCTTTTCAAAATCGCACGGACCATACCCTGTCTCTTATACACATCTCCGAGCCCACGAGACCGAGGCTGATCTCG
>CAJXQE010000203.1 GCA_913058215.1 uncultured Verrucomicrobiales bacterium | reverse complement strand
AGATCAGCCTCGGTCTCGTGGGCTCGGAGATGTGTATAAGAGACAGTCCTTGATCACCACGACTGCACCGGTCTCACCAGGATTGGGAGCCGAGAACGCCGCCAGTCTACCGCTCACTTTTCTGCCATCTTTTGCAATCCACTCTCTCGCCGGAGTCACATAGGTTAAATAGGTGACTTTTGCCTGTCGCTGCGATGATGAAACCACGCCGGTTCCACCGCCCGCCCGCTCAGTCATTTTTTTCCGGGCATCTGATGCCGGGTCGGCTGCGGGCAATTCACTCGGCAAACCAATGAGAATCAAAAGGGCAAAAAAAAGTCGTGACACTTCCATGTCACGACCTTACCGCGTTTTGCGGAAATTTAGAAGTGTAATCGACGAATCGAATTACTTGGCCGAAAGAGCGTTCACACGCTTGGCCATACGGGCTTTCAGCCGACCCGCAGCATTTTTGTGGATCGTGCCCCTTTTTGCAGCCATATCAGCAGCCGAAGCAAGCTGGTTGTAAGCTTCAGCAGCTTTTTTCGCATCTCCGGATTCCAAAGCTTCAAGCGCCTCTTTACGAGTCGACTTGATGTTATTTCTCGTCACACGGTTGCGCTGTGTGCGGGTTGCGTTTTGACGAACTCTTTTGAGTGCTGATCTGCTGTTGGCCATCTTATTACTGTGTTTCGGCTGTGTAGGGCGCGGAATCTAGCTCAAGATCATTGTGAGTCAACGGGAATCTCCCGCAGCTCCGGCAGATTCATGTGAGCCACGCTGAACCCTTCCTGAGCCAAAACCTGCTGTCCAGTCGGTTCACTGAAGTTACCGGCCTGATTCCAGACGGGCTGGACGTTGTTGGGATCAACCGGCTTAAAAATATCGGGAACCTCAGGCTCTACCAGCGGAATAGGCTGAATCCCATTTACCGGGACCGCGTCTGCCGCCATTTCTTTCCCCGGAATCCGCTTCCGAACGACATTCACTTGAGCTCCTTCTCCCACCTGACGGTATAGATCAGCAACATCTTTGGATTTCATCCGGATACAGCCATAACTGGCCGGTTTTCCGATATCACGCTCCGCAGCAGTGCCGTGAATGTAGATACAGCGGGAGTAGGCGTTCTCGTTTTTCTTTTCCGTTCCCTTGAGCCATAGGATCCTGGAAACAATCGGATCGCGTCCCGGAGCATCCGGCTTGATAACCTCGCCCGTCCACTTCCGACTCTTGAAAACAGCGCCGAGAGGCTTATCACCACCCACCTTTTCCGCCACTTCCATCGTTCCGAGTGGAGTTTTATAACTCCCCTTCTGGTCACCCAGGCCGAATTTGGATGTCGAGATCGGATACTTGCGGATCAGACGACCATCCCGGTACAATGCCATCTTCTGTTCAGGAACAGAGACTTGCATCACATTGGAGAGATCGCGCTTTGCGCTAGTTTTAACGGTACAACTCGTTGCGAGGAACGAGAAGCCCAGGGCACAGGCCAAGCCTGCCAGCTTTACACTTCTAATATCTGTCATTTCGGGATCGTATATTTATTAACGTGCCAGTTAGTTTTCTTCTTAGGCGTCCGCAATAAAATCCCGAGGCGTTGATTTCCGAGAGTTGAGTGGTGGATATGAGAAATTTCTCATATCGAATATCAATATAACTTAAATAAAACAAATCTCTAGCAATCTTTTGCGCTGGAACTAACTTTTTTTAGTCAGCCTGACATCGAACATGAAACTTCACGCTCTGCGTATCCTTCTCTTTGCGCTCCTTTTGCCCGTCATCCCCATGGCCCAGGCACAGGAAATCCCTGATGATTTGCTGGAGGACCCCCATGTTCGGGAGGAGTTCGGAGTCAATCAATTCACGACCCCTTCAATCCGGAAAATCTTTGAAGATCTCAAAACTTTGCGCCCGCTTCCCTACGAAGAATTGCAGCGCACTCTTCCGAAAGACCCACCTCAGGACCGTTCAAAACTCGCGCTCAGTCTTGGCTTTCTCCTCGCTGAAGGATTTTTTGCCGTGGAAGCGGAACAACTTTTTGACTTGGAACCCGTCGGTCGCGCACTTCTCGAACACGCCAAACTTCTCGGAGCCGGAACAAAAATTTCGGCCCACACCAAGAGCCTGTTGGAACACGGAGCACTCAGTGACTGGACCGGATTGAAAGGGGAGCTTTCGAAAACCCAGAAGGACGTCGAAAAGGAAATGGTCCTCATCCGTGATGTCGATGCTGCGAACCTGATCAGCCTCGGTGGATGGCTCCGCGCCTTCGAGATCGGCTGCGCCGCTTCCTTGAATCCTTACGATCCGGAGAAAGCCTCCGTATTGCAGCGGCCCGACATCGTTGAATATTTTGCTCTGAACCTGGGAACGCTTGAGCAGCGGGTTCAGGATGATGAACTCATCAAGGAGATTGCGAAGGAGTTGCTTGTCCTTCAGGAAAAAGTGACCCTTCCAGAACAGGAAACCCTTTCGGAAGAACGAGTCAAAGAGCTCCGGGTCATTGTCGAATCACTCGTCGATGAAGCTTACGGTTCAAAACTTCTCGCCCGGACCGATACCCCGGCTCAGAAGCGGGAGCCCATTGGAGACAAACCTGCAGACGGTGGAGATACCCCGGCTAAGCCCAGACCAGGCAAGCCCGTCGAGAAACCAGCGACTGGTGATGTGGTTACGGGCGAAGTGAAGGAGTAGAGGGAAGGCGAGAAAGGATCAAAGCGGCATACGCCGTATTTTGACAGCGGCAGCCGAAGCGGCCGCCCTACGGTGCTGCTTTCGATCACGGAAATGTAGGACGGGCGCTCCGCCTGTCTTTGAATTCCTACCGCGCCAGCGGCAGTTACTCCCCTTCCTCACCCAGCAAATACTTCGCCGCTTGCTCGACATCCTTGTCTCCCCTGCCGGAAAGATTCACGATGATGATATCGTCTTTGGACATCTTCGGAGCTGCTTTCTTTACTTCGGCGAGGGCGTGGGAACTTTCCAGCGCGGGAATAATTCCTTCCTGCTCGGACAACTCTTTGAACGCAGAAAGTGCTTCGTCATCGGTGGCGTAAGTGTATTCGACGCGTCCTTCGCTTTGGAGAAAGGCATGCTCGGGACCGACGGCTGCGTAATCGAGTCCGGCGGAGACGGAATGGGTCAATTCGATCTGTCCATCATCATCGGCCAGCAACCAGGTTTTGGTTCCCTGGAGAACTCCGAGTTTCCCACCCTGAAATCTTGCGGCGTGTTCGCCATGACGGATCCCATGACCACCGGCTTCGACACCGGTCATGCGGACATCTTCGTCGCCGAGAAAAGGATGGAACAAGCCAATCGCATTGCTGCCTCCACCGACACAGGCGATGAGAAGGTTCGGAAGTCGGCCTTCTTTCTTCAGGATCTGACGGCGGGCTTCCACTCCAATGACCCGATGAAAATCGCGAACCATCATTGGGTAGGGATGCGGCCCGAGAGCGCTGCCGAGAATGTAGTGAGTCGTCCGCACATTGGTGACCCAATCGCGGAGAGCTTCGTTGACGGCTTCTTTCAAAGTCTTCTGGCCGGCCTCGACACCAACCACTTCGGCACCGAGAAGGCGCATTCTCACGACATTGAGATGCTGCCGCTCCATGTCGACGGAGCCCATGTAAACGACGCACTCAAGACCGAAGCGAGCTGCGACCGTTGCGGTTGCGACACCGTGCTGACCGGCACCGGTCTCTGCAATGATCCGCTTTTTCCCGAGACGCTTCGCCAGTAGAACCTGACCGAGAGCATTGTTGATCTTGTGAGCACCGGTGTGGAGTAAATCCTCCCGCTTCAGATAAATTTTCGCACCTCCCAGATTTTCAGTCCAGCGTTCCGCCAGGTAGAGCGGCGTCTCCCGTCCGCAAAATTCGGATAGCAGATGATCGAGTTCCTTTTGAAACTCCGGATCCTGTTTCGCGGCTTCGTATTCGGCAGTCAGCTCATCGAGTGCAGCGACGAGGGTTTCGGGGACAAAGCGACCGCCAAAGGTTCCAAAGTGCCCACCGGAATCCGGGAGGCTCGTTTCAGGGGCTGAGATACTCATGATATGGAAAAAGGGTTACGAAGGAAAATGCTCAAAAAGCTTTTCCCGACTCGCATTTTTTCTGAGGCGTGTATATTCGCCGCTGTCAGAGGCTGCGGAGTAACGGCTTGTAAACTCCGCCAGGGCCGGAAGGCAGCAACGGTAGCATGTCCATTATTGCCGCAGTTCTCTGGCATTTCTAATTGAATCAGGCCGCGGCCGATTCTTTGGTCACGTTAAAGACTTCGCGGGCATCGGCCACTTTTCCGGTCACGGCAGCAGCCGCAACCATCACCGGTGACATCAGCACGGTTCGTCCGATCGGGCTTCCCTGACGACCTTTGAAATTCCGGTTACTGGAACTGGCGCACAATTGATCGCCTACCAGTTTGTCCGGGTTCATCGCCAGGCACATAGAGCATCCAGCAGCCCGCCACTCAAAACCGGCTTCTTCAAAAATCGTGTGAATCCCTTCCTGACGGCAAAGATGGTCGACAATCTCGGATCCTGGAACGGCGATCGCTTTGACGCTATCAGAAACTTTGTGTCCTTTAAGGAACTTCGCCGCTTCGCGAAAATCGGAGAGACGTCCATTGGTGCAACTGCCAATGAAACAGACATCCACTGGAGTCCCTGCAATCGGAGCACCCGGCTCGAGCTTCATGTATTCGAGCGCTTCTTCGATCCCTTTGCGGGCTTCCTCATCGGGAGCGTCGGCAGGAGAAGGAATGTTCTCGTTCACAAAAATTCCGTGGTCAGGAGAAATCCCCCAGGTCACTGAAGGTGCAATTTCTTCGGCACGAACTTCGAAAATGTCGTCATATACGCATCCTTCGTCGGAGGCAAATGCTTCCCATTTTTCAACCGCTTCATCCCAGGCGTCACCTTTCGGTGAATAGGGACGGTCTTTGAGATACTCGAAAGTTTTCTCATCAGGATTCACATAACCGCAACGCGCCCCTCCTTCGATGGACATGTTGCAGACAGTCATCCGCTCTTCCATAGAGAAGTTATCGATAATGCTGCCGCCGTATTCGTAAGCGTATCCGATCCCGCCTTTGGCTCCGAGCTTCTTGATGATGTGAAGGATCACGTCTTTCGCGTAAACACCGGGAGGAAGCTCGCCATCGACATTGATGCGACGGACTTTCAACTTGGACAAAGCCATTGTCTGAGTCGCGAGAACGTCACGAATCTGAGTGGTTCCAATCCCGAAAGCGATCGCACCGAATGCACCGTGAGTCGCGGTGTGCGAATCCCCGCAGGCAATCGTCGTTCCCGGCTGGGTAATCCCCTGCTCCGGTCCCACAACGTGAACCACTCCCTGGCTTCCACTGCCGATGTCGAAAAAGGTAACACCAAACTCTTTGCTGTTGTCGCGAAGAGCTTTGATCATCTCCTGCGCCAGAGAATCCTCAAAAGGCTCGACCTGGCTAAGTGTCGGCACGATATGATCGACCGTCGCGAATGTGCGATTGGGGTATTTCACTTTCAGCCCCAGATCGCGAAGCATACCAAATGCCTGAGGGCTGGTGACTTCGTGAATGAGGTGAGTGCCGATCAAAAGTTGAGTTTGCCCGTTGGACAATTCTTTTACCGCGTGTGCTTCCCAAACTTTCTCGAAGAGATTCTTACTGCTCATGATGTTTAAATTTCCGCGAAACTAGCACATTGCCGTAATGATCGGTAACGAAAGTTTCACGATGCTTGTTCAGCAGGTTTTGAATTCTTGAACGGCTTCTGTTCAGGATCGATCAAAATCAGGGAATGAATGATTCACCCCGTTGATTCTTAGACCGAACCGTTGTAGTAATGATTAGGCTTAAAGCCCCAAATAAATAGAATCGAAAATATGAAAATAACTAAACTCGTTCAAAAAGTTGCTGCTGTTGCAGTATTCGCCGCCGCTTTCGCATTTGTCGGATGTGGAGACACCGTTGACGGAATGAAAAAAGACGCCGCTGATGCTGCTGACGCAACTGAAGAAGCTGCTGACAAAGCAGGAGATAAAGTGAAAGACGCTGCTACTGCTACTAAAGACGCTGCTACCAATGCTGTCGACGCCACTAAAAAAGCGGCAGGTAGTGCTGCTGACGCAACTAAAGATGCAGTCAATGACGCTGCAACTAAAGTGAAGAAAGCCACTGAATAAGTCGCTTCTTCACTTAATAAAAAATTCCTGAAAACCCCACGTCGCAAGGCGTGGGTTTTTTCGTGCCCGAATTTCAGGCCTCTTTCGCCCGGGTCTCGCAGCCTTTCAGGTCGAGCTTTCCTGAAGCCAGAATCGGGATCTCATCGACATCCACAATCTTCTTGGGTATCCAGAGTGCCGGCAGCCCTTCCGCTAAGAGCCGCTCACGCAGAATCTTCGAAGAAACATCGGGATCGGAACTCAGTAAAATCAGAGCCTCTCCTTTTGCTTCATCGGGAACCCCGACGACCGCGACTTTTCGCTCATCTTCACCAAACTCCATCACCTTATTGATCGCGTTCTCGAGAGTTTCATGAGGCACCATTTCACCTCCGATTTTTGAAAATCTGGAGAGACGCCCCTCGATGTAAAGAAAGCCATCTTCGTCGACCCGGCCAATATCGCCGGTTTTGAACCACTTGTTCTGGACAACTTCGGCAGTTTTTTCAGGTTCATTGAGATATCCCGAAAAAATGTTCGCGCCTTTCAGCCAGATCATCCCTGACTTGTGAATCGGAAGCGGTTGATTGGTATCGGGATCGGTGATCCGAACAGCAACGCCCGGAATAAAGAGTCCAACCGAGCCAGACCGGCTGTTGGGAATGACCGGGTTTCGATCATCGGCCGCATCGGCATCAGGAAGATTGACGTTGGTCGCCGGTGAAGTCTCTGTGAGACCATAGCCTTCCAGAACAGGACGCCCGAATTTCTTTTTGAAAGAGTCAGCAACTTTCCCGGGCAGTTTTTCCGCCCCGGTAATGACCAGCTTGACCGAAGCCATCTGTTCAGGAGTTGCTCTTCTCAAGTAACCACGCAGAAAGGTCGGAGTCGTCAGAATGAGGCTGACGGCATATTTCTCAATTAATTCCGCCAGCTTCACTGTTTCCAAGGGACTCGGGAAAGTCACCAGTGTCACACCTTCAATCACTGGGTACCACAATGTCACGGTGCAGCCGAAGCTGTGGAAGAGCGGCAGACATCCGAGAACGCGGTCGTCGGACTTCAAATCGATCCGTGAACCGAACTGATTCACATTTGCCAATACATTCCGGTGGGAAAGCACCACCCCCTTCGGTGCGCCCGAGCTGCCGCTGGTGAAAAGCAGAACAGCTTCTTCGTCGCCTCCTTTTTTGGGAATACCCAGCGCCGATGCAATCATACCGGCCGACATCAATTTCGACATCATCAGCCACCAGACAATCTTCGCTTTCAGTTTTGGGAGGACTCGTTCAACCAGGATCAGTTGACGGTTCGGCGGCCAGTTGAAAGACGTCATCTTGCGAACAAAAGGATCCGCCGTGATAAATTTATCGATATCCGCCTGCTTGATCGACGAATTGACGGCAGTTTCACCGGCAGTAAAATTTAAGTTCACCGGTACTTTTCCTGCCAACAACACGGCAACATTCGCAATCATCCCCCCTTTACCTGGAGGCAAAAGAATTCCGACCCGTTTTTTGTTTGTCGACTTCTTGATGACCTTGGAGAAGACAATCGCAATCGCCAGCAACTTATCGAAACGCAACTCAGCTTCGTCGATCCCATCAATCAAACTCGACTCCGTGCTGTGTTTTTTCAGACCCCGAATCATCTCGTAGGCCAAATGGCTTTTCAAAATGGGACGGTTGGAAAAAGATTTCTCCGCAGCGATGAGGAGGTTCTCAGTGAAATTCGCTAGGTTCGCACTTTCCCGCTCCAGCGGTTTTCCGAACGACAAAACGATCCGCTCGATATCGACCCGGTTTTCCACCGTCAGCCCCGTCTCTGCCGGATGATCCACAAAGAGCGGTAGCAGCGTTGCACCCGAGGAAGTAAGGAATTTCAAAATCAGCGATGGGACCGCCATCGTCTGCGCATTTTTTACATGGGCAACCCCGGGGACAAAAATAACGATTTCCCCATTTGAAATGTGTTGGTGAACCTCCTTTTTGAAAAGGTCTCTTTCCTCGTCCTTACATTTGAATTCGATCGCGGTGGTGTCGTCTTTTTCCAAATGAGCATGAAGCAGAGGATCGTAGTCCAGCCCTCGCTCAATGAGGTAGACCAACTTACGACCGTGGAGCAGTTTTTCGAGGTGGAGAAGGTCTTCAAAAGAAAGACGGTTCGCTACAACGAGAGCGCCCCCTTTGGGAATGTTCGCTTCTCCGTGAAGTTCAAGTTTGTTAGAATGGCGGGCCATTATAGTAAATTTAGTGCGGTTTACGGAATAAACACGAAACTTTGTCGATTTTCCCCTTCTAAAAACTTCGTCTTTTGACTTAAGTCATGGTATTCCGACGGAAGACATTCGCAGAATTCACAGATTTCCTTATTTCATAACCAATTGAACTCATGGCTGAAAGCTCAAACGAAAACTCATCACCGGACGCATCAGCGTACTGGAAAGCCAATCTGAAGTGGGTTGGCATCCTTCTCACGATCTGGTTTATCGTCTCCTTCGGATGCGGAATCCTATTTGTCGATCAGCTCAATGAGATCCGCATGGGAGGATTCAAACTCGGATTCTGGTTCGCCCAACAGGGCAGTATTTATGTTTTTGTCGTTCTCATCGCCGTCTACGTGAAAGTCATGAACGGCCTCGATAAAAAGTACGGCGGTTCAAAAAAATAATCTTCTCCGCGACCTTTCACTTTTTACTTTCCCACTTTTTTCTTAGAACACATGGACGTTCAAACCTGGACCTATCTTCTCGTTGGCATCACCTTCGCCATCTACATCGGCATCGCCATCTGGGCACGCGCCTCGACCACCGGCGAATTCTACATTGCCGGCAAAGGCGTCCCCGCCCTCGCCAACGGCATGGCCACGGCAGCCGACTGGATGTCGGCCGCTTCCTTTCTCGGAATGGCCGGGCTCATTTCTTTCGCCGGATACGACGGCTCCGTATACCTCATGGGGTGGACCGGAGGCTATGTCCTGCTCGCCCTGCTTCTCGCTCCCTACCTGAGAAAATTCGGTCACTTTACCGTCCCGGATTTCGTGGGAGACCGCTACTACTCCAAAACCGCGCGACTCGTCGCCTTGATTTGTGCAATCTTTATCTCCTTCACTTATGTCTGCGGACAAATGCGTGGAGTTGGCATCGTCTTCTCCCGCTTTCTGGACGTCGATATTTTCTGGGGTGTCGTCATCGGAATGGCGATCGTCTTTTTCTACGCCGTTCTCGGGGGAATGAAAGGCATCACCTACACGCAGGTCGCTCAATATTGCGTTTTGATTTTTGCGTTCACCGTTCCCGCCATTTTCATCTCTCTGATGCTGACCGGGAATCCAATTCCTCAACTTGGCTTTGGAGGTCAAGTCGTCGGGGAAAGCGGCACATTCCTGCTCGATAAACTCGACGGACTCAGTCAGGAGCTTGGCTTTGCCGCCTATACCGAAGGAGTGAAACCGAAGATCGATATTTTCTGTATCACCATGGCCTTGATGGTCGGAACCGCCGGCCTGCCTCACGTGATCATTCGTTTCTACACCGTGAAAAAAGTTTCCGCTGCGCGTGTCTCCGCTTTCTGGGCTCTTCTTTTCATTGCGATTCTTTACACCACCGCTCCCGCTGTTGCCGTCTTTGCGCGGACGAACCTGCTCGAATCGATTCCCAATAAGGAATATTCCGAGGCTCCCGCCTGGCTGAAATCATGGGAAAGCGCGGGCCTTATCGGCTGGATGGATAAAAATGGCGATGGAGTCATTCAATATGCCAAAGGCGCCGCCTTTTCCGGGAAACCCGTCTACAAAGGGGATGAAACCGGAGCTAACGGCGAACGCCTTCTCACCAATGCTCCAAGCGACGGCGTGAACGAGCTTTATGTCGATCGTGACATCATGGTGCTGGCAAATCCGGAAATCGCCCAACTACCGAACTGGGTGGTCGCCCTCGTTGCCGCCGGCGGGCTTGCCGCTGCGCTCTCAACCGCAGCCGGACTTCTTCTCGTTATTTCCACATCGGTGGCTCACGATTTGGTTAGGAAAACGTTCAAACCAAATATGACCGACAAACACGAACTCCTCTGGGCACGGTGTTCCGCAGCTGTCGCCGTGGTCATTGCCGGTTGGTTCGGAATTCATCCGCCCGACTATGTGGCGGCTGTCGTGGCCTTTGCTTTCGGCCTCGCCGCATCCTCTTTCTTCCCGGTGATTATCCTCGGTATTTTCAGCAAGAGAATGAACCGCGAAGGAGCCATCACCGGTATGGTGGTTGGCATTTTGTTCACTGCCTCTTACATCATCTATTTCAAGTTCATCAATCCTGAATTGAATGTGAAAGACAACTGGCTCTTCGGAATTTCCCCGGAAGGGATTGGAACAATCGGCATGATCCTGAACTTCATCATCGCCTTCACTATTTCCGCTTTCACCAAAGCACCGCCACAGGAAGTCGTCGACATGGTCGAGAACATCCGAATGCCGGAACGTGAAGGAGAAGAGATGGAAGTTGCTGAGCACTGAAAAACTGATTCAACAGGGTCAGATCCTCGATTTGACCCTGTTTATTCCTGAATAGACGAAATCGTGAGCCTGACCCAGATCGACCACCCCCTCATCCGCGAACGACTCACCCGCCTTCGCGATGCCTCCTCCGATACCGCAACGTTTCGGGAAGCGATTCATGACATCGCCCGCCTGATGTGTTTTGAAGTGACCCGCGATTTGGAAACGACGGAGCACTCTGTCGAGTCTCCCCTGACAACGACGACAGGGTACAAGCTTGCCCGCCCTGTTGTTCTCGTTCCCATCCTGCGGGCTGGAATGGGTATGCTGGCAGGATTCACCGACATTCTCACCGAAGCCTCGGTTGGACATATCGGAATGGCTCGCGATGAGGAAACGCTGGAACCCAAGAGCTACTACTTCAAGATGCCTCCCGGATTATGGCAGGCTGATGTCATCCTCATTGATCCGATGCTCGCCACTGGCAACAGCAGCGCCGACGCTGCCGATCAACTGAAGGCCGATGGTGCAAAAAACATCCGCTTCGTTTGTCTCATCGCCGCGCCGGAAGGTATCGAGGCTTTTCAAAAGCGTCATCCCGATATTCCAATTTACACCGCCTCAGTCGACGAAAAGCTCAACGATAAATCCTACATCCATCCCGGTCTGGGAGATGCCGGGGATCGATATTTCGGAACCTGAGAGTTTTCTCAATTCACTTCAAGGAAGCCAGGAACTCGATCACGTCGCGCATTTCATCTTTTTTGAGGATAAATCCCACAGGAGGCATTGTGGAAATGACGGGGCTCCGCTCTTTGATGTCTTCAACTTTCACTTTGGTCTCGACCTTTTCAGGATCGCGGATGGTGAGGACTCCGTTTTCCTCTTTACGAAACTGACCGGCAATGGCAGTGCCGTCTTTCAGAGTGATCGAAATAGTTCCGTATCCTTTGGCCACGACGGTGTAGGGAGCCACGAGCGACTCGAGGAGATAGCGGCGGTCTTTCTTTTTCGAGATGAATTCCAGATTGGGACCGACGTCACTGCCTTTGCCTTTCTTCAGCTTGTGGCAACGTATGCATTGCGCGGCTTCGTGATTGAGGAAAACCGAATGACCGCGCTCTGCATTTCCACCTTCGAGAGTGAACTCAAACGGGGCCAGCGGATCAGTCGCCATGGCGGCATTCCATTTTGCTTCGAGCTCTGCAATCCAGGTAGTGACTTTTACATCGGAGGCAAAAACGGGATCTTTGGCGGCCAGGTAGACATCGAGATGCAGAGCCGGGTCCAGATCACCCTCGAAAAGATCCACAAGGAGCCGTTGCATTTCTGCATTGAAGGTGAGGCGGGGAACTAGAGAAATGGCGTGTTGTTTCGTGGGAACGTCGCCCTTCCCTTCGATGCGGGAAACAACTTCGACTCCGGCTCTTTCGCGATCCAGACCGACAAGAGCCTCCAAAGCGGCACGGGAAATCACCGCACTTTTGCCTGAAAGCGCCGTCTCAAGGAGGGAAATCGTGTCATCAGATTTTGTGCTGGCGAAACTTCTCAGCGCCTCGGCGCGAAGCTTGTCATCGGCCTTCTTGTTTGAAAAAACCCTCTTCAGCGTATCGGGAGTAATCTCAATACCAGCATTCCGCGCCAACTTCATAGAAGTGGATTGAACAATCGGGAAGGGTGAAACCAGCAGGTCATCGAGATGGGCCGAAAGAGCGTTTGCGAGAGTTTTTGGATCGCGGTCTTCGAGAGGTCGGTATCGCCCAACCACAAGATCGCGGTCACCGGGCTCAGTCCAATTTTCGAGCGCTTCGAGCCCTGCCTGCATTAGTTCCTCATCTCCTTTTCCGACAGCGACAAAGGCCGCGACGCGGTCCGCTGCTTCTGGAGTTCCCAGGCGATAATTAGCACTGATGGCCCGACGAGTGAAGGGCTCCAGATCCAGATTTGTTCCAAGCGCTGCGGCAAGAGCAGGCATCGCTTCAGGGATCATCCAGTCGTCGTGAATCCCCCGGGCAGCGGCGGCGGCAATGAGGGGATTCCTGTCTTTCAGAAAAATCGAAATGGCTTCATCCGCCCGACGACGAAGCGCGATAACGGCACAGCCACGAACAAAATCAGATTTCGAATCGGCGAGAGCCGCAATCTGATCACTTGGGGCACAGGCAGCGAGAGCGGTGATGCCAGCGTGGCGGAGGTAGGTGAGATCGAACGCGTTTTCCTTTTTGGAGAGCAGCTCGATGATCGGCTCTGCCGCTGATGAGTCGCTGAGCCGGGCGAGTCCTAGCAAGGCCTGGAGTCGGACTCGTTGGGAAGGGTCTTCGAGTTTCTGCAGTATGGGAGCGGTAAGCGAATTTGCCTTACCTGAAGGAGCGGGAACTACATTCAACCCTGTAAGCTTTCCAAATCGATCCGTGAGCGTTTTGATGGCCTGCGCCCGGATCTCAGGATCGGGATCATCAAGCAGGGCAAGCAGCGCCTCTTCGGAATTCGTTTTTCCCTTACGGATAAATTGTCCGATTCCCCAAATGGAATGAATGCGGGCAAGCTGGTTCGCACCTTTCGCTGAAAGTAGTCCCTCGAAAAGACCGGAGTTGCCACGCGAAACAATTTCAAACTGCGCCTTCAGCCGAACCCGTTGATCGGCATGCCCAAGCAATTCACGCAGTTCGCCTCTCTTCGAAAAGTCTGCCGCAATCAGCTTCTGCGTCTCCTCCCGCAGCGGATGCTGATTTCCTTTCTCCACATCAATTTTCCACACGCCACCCTTTTCATTCAAAGGATACCCCCCGCCCCAGTCGACCCCATAGCTGTCTCTTATACACATCTCCGAGCCCACGAGACCGAGGCTGATCTCG
>CAJXQE010000202.1 GCA_913058215.1 uncultured Verrucomicrobiales bacterium | reverse complement strand
CGGTCTCGTGGGCTCGGAGATGTGTATAAGAGACAGGTTCCGGAGTCCGCCATCGTCGGTAAAAACCGCCTTTGGGTCGTCGACGGCGACACAGCTGAGCTCCGCACGATCGAAGTGGGACAACGAAAACGCGAAGATCACCAGCTCATCCTCGACGGAGTTCGCTCGGGGGAAAAGGTCATTCTTCCGCCACACGAAAAGCTCAAACCGGGGGGACGCGTAAAAATCAAACCATGAGCGATTCCCCTTTCATCAAAATCGAGCAGGTCTCCAAATCTTTTCAAAAGGGAAAGGCGACCATCACTCCGCTGGAGAACCTGTCCCTTGAGGTTCCCCGGGGAGAGTTCCTCGCCCTGATGGGTCCCTCCGGCTCCGGCAAGACCACTCTTCTCAATCTCGTCGCCGGGATTGATTCTCCCACCAGCGGATCGTTGTGGGTCGGTGAAAGAGAACTCACCACCCTCAAGCGCGGCCAACTGACAAAATGGCGGGCCAGCCATGTGGGCTACATTTTTCAACTCTATCACCTCGTCCCGATTCTTTCGGCCTACGAAAATATCGAACTCCCCCTGCTCCTCACCTCACTTTCCAAACGCGATCGTCGCACCCGGATCGAAGCTGCGCTCGACCTCGTCGGCCTTTCTAATCGAGCCACCCATCGCCCCACCGAATTATCAGGTGGCCAGGAGCAGCGCGTCGCCATCGCCCGCGCCATCGTCCACGATCCCGAACTACTCGTCGCCGACGAACCGACCGGCGATCTCGACCGGGAATCCGCCGATTCCATACTACAATTGCTCTCAAGGCTATCCAAAGAACACGGAAAAACCATCGTCATGGTCACCCACGACCCTCGTGCCGCCGAAGCCGCCGACCGAACCCTTCACCTGGAGAAAGGAAAACTGACCCGCTAATGAAATTCGTTTCTCTGGCTCTCAAGAATCTTCTCCGGAACCGACTTCGTACTCTTCTGACTGTCTTTGGAGTCGCGGCGGGCATGTTTCTTTTTGCCTCGGTCGAAACGATGCAGTATTCGCTTTCCACCGCGACGCGGGCCAGGGCCGACGAAACCACGCTGGTGGTGTATCGAGAAAACCGATTCTGCCCGGCGACCTCACGGCTCCCCGAGCATTACGGTCCCGTCATTAAAGAAATTGAAGGCGTCCGTGAAGTCATCCCCATCCAGATCGCTGTTAACAATTGCGGTGCCTCACTCGATGTTATCACATTCCGCGGGGTACCAGCGGAGACCTTGCAGGACTACAATCCGGAACTGAAAACCATCGAAGGGAGCTACGCTGATTTCACAAAACGTTCCGATGCCGCTCTCATAGGACAACATTTCGCCCGCAAACGGGGACTGAACCCGGGCGATTCCTTTGAGGCTGTTGGAATCAATGTTAGTGTCGCCGGCATCATCGCCTCCGATTCTCCACAGGATAACAATGTCGCCTACGTTCACCTTGACTTCCTCCAGCAGGCCTCGCGAGTGGGACTTGGGGTGGTTACGCAGTTCAATGTCAAAGTGGAATCCGCCGACCAACTCGACGCGGTCGCGGATCAAATAGACGAAACCTTCCGCGCCGACCAGCAGCCAACCCACACCCGGCCGGAGAATGCGTTTTTCGCGGAGACCGCAAAACAGATGATCGAGCTGATCAGCTTCACCCGACTGCTTGGAATCGGAGCCGTCGCCGCCGTCCTCGGACTGGTTGCCAACGCACTCCTTCTCATCGTTCAGGGACGGACTCGCGAGACCGCTATTTTTCAAACCATCGGTTTTTCCCGCTACCGCATTTCCCAACTGGTAATTTCAGAAGGACTCCTTATCGGTCTTTTCGGGGGCGCACTCGGAGTCGGCTCGGCCCTTTTCTTTTTCCATTGGAACGCCTTCACCCTCGGGAATGAAGGACTCACTATCGCCCTCTCCCCATCCCAGGCTGTCCTCCTCAAAGGAATCGCCATATCGCTGGCTCTGGGTCTCCTCGCCTCCCTCTACCCCGCCTGGAAAGCCACCTCCAAACCTTTAACTCAAGTACTCAACAGCTAAGAACTGGATCAGAAATCTCAAATGATCATTCCTAAATCATAAATTCAAAATGCTCCCTTTTACCTACGCCGTCCGAAACCTTTTTCGCGATCCTTCCCGTCTTCTCCAGACAGTGGGCGGAGCGGGGCTGGTGGTATTTCTGCTGATGACAGCGGCGGCGTTTAATGAGGGCATGAGCTCGGTGCTTTCGGGTTCAGGCTCACCAAAAAATGTTATTCTGTTGGGAACCGGTTCGGAAGAATCTCTGGAGCGGTCGGAGGTTCACCTCGAAGCGGAAGACATCGCCGCGACTTCGGTGAAGGGAATCGAGCAAAAGCTGGGCCGCGCCGCCGTCTCCGGAGAAATCACCTATCAGGCCCCGGTGGAAACCGAGTCAGGCGTGAAAGAGCAAGCCATCCTCCGGGGCGTTCTTGAAGACGCCCTCCTCGTGCACAGAGCGGTGGAACTGGAGACCGGAAATTTTCCGGGTCCCGGTCAAGTCATGGTGGGCCGACTTGCCCACCGCAAGCTTGGTGTCGCGGAAGAGGAACTGGCCACCGGTCGATCCATCCGCTTCGGCGACGCCACTCTCACCGTCTCCGGAATATTCGCCGCCCCGGGTACCGTCCTCGAATCTGAAATCTGGTTCGACCGCAACGATCTCGCCACCCTAACCCAGCGCGACACACTCTCAGCGGTTTACCTTCGGCTCGATCAGGGCAAATGGGAAGATGTGAATGTTTTTACCCTGCAACGCAACGACCTTGAACTCACCGCCATCCGCGAAGATCGCTACTATGAAAAACTCGCGGCCTTTTACCAACCTATTCAGGTGATGACCTGGCTCACTGCCGGGCTGGTCGCCGCCGGCGCTCTTTTCGGTGGGCTTAACACGCTCTACGCCGCCTTCGCCTCCCGCATCCGCGAACTTGCCACTCTCCAATCAATCGGCTTTACCCGCGTCGCCATTTTTCTCTCACTCGTTCAGGAGTCCCTTCTCGCCACTCTGACAGGAACTCTTCTTGCCCTGCTCGTCGGTTATTTCTGGATCGACGGAACCGCAGTCCCTTTTTCGATCGGAACCTTTCACCTAGACCTCAGCCCCGCCGTCATCCTCACCGGAGTGGCGGTCGGGATTCTCCTCGGAATCATCGGAATTCTCCCACCGGTGTGGCGAACCCTTTCACCCGCATTGCCCAAAGCTTTGCGCTCTCAGTAAAAGAACAAACAAACTGACTATCCAACATACTAACCAACTATGAAAAAAACCACATCCACTCTGCTCCTCGCCACCGTGCTGCTGGGAGCCACCGCTTGCAATGATTCCGGAAACAACGACGACGCCACATCGCCGCCACCGCCCGCTGTAGACAATGCAGTGCTCGACTCTCGCTATCTTGAAACAGCGCCCGCCGAAGCCAAACTGGTCTCCGCTGTTTTCGCCAATCCGATACCGGGAACCGAAGTAACGGTATCGGGCGAAATCATGGGCCGGAAAGAACCCTTTGTTGAAGGCCGCGCCATGTTTGTGCTGGGCGACCCTACCAAAATGACTCCATGCAATCGCATCCACGGCGACGCCTGCAAAACCCCCTGGGACGCCTGCTGCGATTCCAGCGGGACCAAGAAGGGTTCCATCGCAACCATTCAATTCGTAGACGAAAACGGCCAGGTGATCGAATCAGGGATCAAAGGATATCGCGGAATTAAGGAGCAGACTTTCGTCACCGTCACCGGAACCATCGCCGAAGGATCCAGTGAGGAAAATTTGCTTATCAACGCAAGCGGATTCCACGCCGCCAAGGAATCCCCCTACAAAGATGCCGCAGCCGTCGCGCCGAAAGATGGACAGCAAGACGAAAGCTAGACAGCTGACGCCTTTCATCAAATTGGGCCAACAAAGAACAAAGAGACAGACTGTTTATTCGATGGTTCAAATTCCAGGCGATGGATCTTTGGCAAGTTCTGCTACGGCAAAGGCTTATAGCAGGTGATGCCAATCATCTTTCAGTCCCAATAAACCGATGAGTCCTCCTAACCCGCGCGCCCAAACAAGGGACAGGCTATTAATACCTCTCTACCGACTCGGCACCATCGGGTTCGTCATAGCAGTCGGCGGAAGCCTGGCGTCATGCGTTGCTCTGCAGGAAGGAGTCGACCCTTCGCCCGATCTCGCGCGGGACTCAAACCCTGCTTTCGCCGTCCCGCCCACCCGGGCGAAGGGACGAATCGCAAGAGACTGGTGGACCGTCTACAAAGATCCGGCTCTAGACGACGATGTCGAAACCGCTCTATCCAACTCCCCCGGCATCGCCGTCCTTGCCCACCGACTTGAGCAGTCCGATGCACAGGTAAAAACCGCCCGGGCCGCAACTTGGCCGCGCTTGAATCTCGGACTCGGCTACCGTCCCGGCAGGGCCCGCGACATTGATTTTGGCCCCTATGATCTCGCACCCTGGCAGGGCACTTCTCAATTTCAATGGGAACTCGATCTATGGGGAAAACTCCGCCACAGCCTGCAATCGGCCCGCTCGGAGAGAAATGCAGCCCACTATGATCTCGAAGCGGCCAAGCTGATCCTCATCAGTCGTATCGCTGAAGCCCGTTTCCGGCTCTATCGACTCCGGGAGGAAAAACAGCTCCTCGGAGAATCCGTCACTGCCAACGGGGAAATCCTCGAGCTTCTCCGCGGACAGGAAGGTGCCGGTATTGTTTCCAACACCGATCTCCTCCGCGCCGAAGGCGAACACGAAAAGTTGAAGCGCAGCCTCCTCGAACTGGAGCGCCTCGAACAACTTGCCCTCGCCGGACTGCGAACTCTGCGCGGAAGAAGCGGAACAATCGATCCAGGGGGTTCTTTTCCTTCTCCGCCCCCACCGCCGGGAAAAAGCTTCACCATTCTGCTGCAAAGTCACCCAGACCTTCTCGCCGAAGAATCTCGTGTCCGCAGCGCATTCCAACTGGAGGAATCCACCCGCCTCAACCTGCTTCCCTCCCTACAGCTGAACGCCAGCGCCATGGGGCGTTCCCCTGGATTTCTGCTCGATGAATTCCGCCAATGGCAGGCCACCTTCGGCCCCTCTCTTGACCTTCCCGTTTTTGATCCCGCCCGACTCGCGGCTCTCGACCAGAAGAAAGCCGCCACCCGCGAAGCCTCGGCGCGATATCGGGAAGCACTTTTTCAAATTCTCGAAGACATCGAAGCCAGTCATCTCAACTGGGCCAACCGACACCGGCAACTTGCCACCGTGGAGCGGGAATTGGATGCCCTCGAACTCGCACGCAAGAATGTCCGCGCCACTTTCAAAGCCGGCCTCGTTTCCCAAATCGAAGTCCTCGAAATCGAAAGAAGCACTCTCGCCGCCGCTCGGGCCCGGGCCGTATTGCGACAGGCAATTTTGAATGACCACCTCAGTCTGCTCCGCGCACTGGGGGGCGGGGTTGCCGCGGATTCATAATTTGGCCCCCTGCCTGGGTAGCGAATGGTTCGAGGGCAGCTTCGGGTTCGCTTGGCTTTTTGTGCATTCCGCTTTACTCGACCGGAAAATCAAAAGCCCTGCTAAAGGGCTCGTTCCGTAGAGTGTAATGCCACCATTCCTTGTGGTAGGAATAGAACCCGGCCCCGTCCATCGCTGACTTGAGACGTTGCCGGTTGGTTTTCTGTTCTGCGGAAACTTTCGAAGAATTGTGGGAAGACTCCGGACCGAAGTAATCAAAGCTCGTTCCCATATCGACCTCACCCTTCCCTTGTTTTACAAGAGTCAAATCGACCGTGCTCCCCCGTGAGTGACTCGATTTACCGGAGATGTAACCCCCACCGGCAAGGGTCGACTTTTCAATATCAGGATAGTATTTGGCTTTGGTTTTTTGATCCTTTCGGTCACGAACCCAGCGCATAAAATGACTCACTGCCCGTTGAGGGCGATACGCATCGAAAACCTTGAGGCTGTAGCCATCCTTTGCCAATTCGGCTTGAGCTTTTACCAAAGCCTCTGCAGCTCGTCGCGAAATAATAATTTTCTTCGCACGATAGCCGTCCACTTTCTTACCCACGAAATTATTTGCTGTGGCGTAGCGAACGTCCACTTGAATCGAAGAATCAACGTCCTTGAGATAAACGAATCCGTCTGGAAGCTCAGCAGACGCTTCCTTCGGAACGAGAGAGAAAAACCCGGCGATGAGGACACTGACAAAAATACAATTTTTCATTTCCGGACAATCTTCTTCAATTACTCAATTCTTCAAAAGCCTGCACTGATTTCTGCCCGAATGGCAAGCAACTCGACAGTCAACTTACAAATCGCGAGGCCGAAGTCTCCTTCCTCTCTCAGGATTTTCACCGCAGAAACTTTTCGCCTGGCTTTCATTTCGGCCAAAACCTTCTTCTTCACCTTTGGACTTAACTTTTCGATCAAGGCGTTGGCTTCGGCAAGATTCGGCTCCGTGTAGTAGGACTTGGTTTCCAGCGTCTCCTGATCCCTCAGCGTTGCGGGAGAGGGTGGCTGAGTTGTTAGTGGAGCCACTTGCCCAGTTTGCGGCTTCTTCCCGGGAACTAAAGGTTTACCAGGCGCCTCCTCTTTCCCCTCCTGACAAGATGAAAGCACCACAAGAATTGCAGGAATAACAAAGAGACATCGGAAGCGTTTCATGAATTGAGGGAAACTGGTTTCGGGATTTTTGTCAACTTCCCGAATACACTTGCGAACCTGGAAATCTTTTGAAATTGCGAAAATTCCGGGCCAAAGACGCGTCCCCTCTCATCATAAGCGGTCGCTCAACGACGAAGAAAGAGATTATGATTGCCTGGCAGATTCAGGCAGGAAAGGTCCGCGGAACCTACGGACCTGGATGCCTCCGCCCCGGAAGACGGAGATGTTTCTGAATTCGCCACCTGATAGGCGATCGAATAACTTTCCCGAGCTAACGAATTAAGAGATTAGATTCACAATCGCTTCGCTCATTTCCACAGTCCCGACCTTTTTCTGGTCGTCACTACCGGTATAGATGTCCCCGGTGCGGTAGCCCTTGTCGATGACCTGGCGGACCGCCCCGTCAATGGCGTCGGCGGCATCGTTCAGACCAAAGGAAAATTTCAGCATCATGGAGACAGACAAAATCTGGGCGATCGGATTGGCGATTCCCTGTCCTGCAATGTCCGGAGCAGATCCGCCACTTGGCTCATACATGCCGAAGTAGAGACCGTCGCCTTTGCTTTTTCCGAGGCTGGCGCTGGAAAGCATTCCGAGGGAGCCGGCGATCATTGCCATTTCATCACTGAGAATGTCACCGAACAAATTCGGGGCAAGAACCACATCGAAATCGCGCGGACGGGCGATCAATTGCATCGCCGCATTGTCGACATACAGATGATCAAGCTTCACATCGGGATATTCAGCGGCAACCCGCTCCACAACCTCGCGCCAGAGAATTCCATTTTGAAGCACATTCGCTTTGTCGATGGAAGTCAGGCGGCAATCACGCTTGGCAGCTGCTGTGAACGCAACGTGGGCGATTCGCTCCACCTCACTGGCCCTGTAGACCATGGTGTCGATGGCGACTTTCTCGCCGTCTTGTTCTTCAATACTTTTGGGAGATCCAAAATAAATTCCACCGGTGAGCTCGCGCACACAGAGAACATCAAATCCTCCCGCAATACGATCTTCTTTCACAGGAGAAGCATGGGTCAAAGCAGGAAAACAAACTGCCGGGCGAAGATTTGCAAAGAGGCCGAAATGTTTACGCAAAGGAAGAAGAGCACCACGCTCCGGCTGAATTTCAGGAGGAAGGGATTCCCATTTTGGACCACCAACGGAACCAAAAAGAATCGCGTCTGATTCCTCACAAGTCTTGATCGTGTCTTCCGGAAGAGGACCGCCAGTGGCGTCAATCGCTGCACCGCCCACGAGTTTCTCTTCACATTCGAAAGAAACACCCTGAGTTTCAGAAATTTTGTCTAGAACCTGGCGTGCCCCGGCCATCACTTCGGGACCGATTCCGTCCCCTGCCAGCACCGCGATTTTGAAAGAATTGCTCATACCGCCGGACAAAAGACGCTATCGCTCCCGCTGCAACTGAAACTTTACAACGAAGCCACCGCGATCAGATCCCGATCAGGACTGTCACATCGCCGATCCCACCCGCAAACGGGAACGGAGCTTTGTAATCACCGACTGGGCTATCACTGTCCTGACCCACTTCGATGCCGTTCTTGGAGGACCCTTTGAACAATCCCCCCGAGTCCCGCCGCGCCTCAATCTTATCATCGATCAAGAGCTGCAATTCCCGGTCCGTCAGATTCAAACCGACTTTAAAGCTTCCCAGTGGTTGCCTCACTTCGACAATCCTATGGTTTCCTTCGATGGATTGCACCGCATAGATATTCTTGTCCTTGAGGTAAATGGCTACGCCTTTTGCACCTCCGCCAACCGAAACGATCACCCCTTCACTGGCGGACCCGGGGTCGACTTTCGCAGTCAAGGAAATCGGCATGTCTTCCAGGTAAAGCGGACCATCAATACTGTCGCCTTTCTGCATGGAATACGACGCAGGCCCATCATCCATATCCCGCGGACGAGGTCGAACTCTGGACGGACCATCACTGCTCTTGTCAGGCTTGAAATCAAAAGCATCCTCCCACTTGATGGATTCAAGGTCTTTTCCTGTGGAACGATACTCACCTACCGGATCGCCCTTCTCATTGGCTACTTTCACGATGACTCCAAACAATTCATCCTGATACATTGCTGAGGAATCATACACGACCCGCTCGATCGTCATGGGTTTTGTGATGATGGTCACCTCACGGTTAAATGCGAGGCTTTCATTCACATCCACCGTCTCGGCCAAAACAAACTCGTCCTTATCGTCATCGCTGTAATCGGTGTAGGTCCAGTCGCCGTCGTCCGCCTGCATGACCCGAACCCCTTCCTGACGAATCACCTGATAACTAACGGTAGGATTACCAAGCGTTTCTCTGGAGAGATTCGTAATCTTGATCTCATAGCCATATTCATCCTGATGCAAGGTGTAGCTGCTGCTGTAGGGATGGGAATTGGATTTAATCAGCTTTTTCGAAAGGGAAACATCCAGACGGAAATCCGTTTTCGAGGGGCGATTCTTGAGCCAGTCTTTAATGTACTGCTGATCGTCCAGGGAAAGAGCCACAATCTCAGTTTCGAACTCGACGCCGTCCTCACGCCGAATTTTCATGTTCTTCATATCCGACGTGACATCGAGAAGAGAAGCTTTGATTTGCTGGCCGTTTTTGTTGGTAAATTGACGCACCTCTACCTGTGCCAGAGAAAACTGACACCAAAACACAACAAGCAGAACTGGCAGGATCTTGCCCATAAGAGTAGAACATTACCTTGGAAAGGCAGAATCACACCTGAAAAATCACGCCATCCTGCTTATGGACAGGGGTTTGGAAAACGGTGATGAACCGTATCGATGGCTTTCCTTACTTCGCCCGGAAGCGTCAGATTCACACTTTCGATATTCGACTTGAGCTGCTCCATTGTCGTCGCCCCGATCAAATTACTCGCAACATGTTCACGGCTATTGATCCACGCCAGGGCCATTTGCGCAGGATCTATTCCCGCATCTTTCGCGATTTGAACGTATTCAGCGATGGCCGCATCGGAATTTGGCCCATTGTAGCGGGCGAATCGCTCCCACTTTGTGACCCGCGCCCCTTCCGGCATAACTCCGTTCAGGTATTTTCCGGAAAGTTTACCAAAAGCCAGCGGCGAATATGCCAGCAGGCGCACGCCTTCATAGTGGCAGATTTCAGAAATACTGTTGTCGAAGCAGCGATTGATTAAATTGTAGGAATTCTGAATCGTCACCATTCGCGGAAGGCCTTTGGCCTCAGCAAGCTGCAGGTATTTCATGGTTCCCCATGCGGTTTCATTGGAAGTTCCGACATGACGAATCTTCCCCGCCTTTTGCAAATCAGCCAACACTTCCAGCGTTTCCTCGAGGGGAATTGATTCATCGTTCTTTGGCGGCGAATAATCACGCCCTCCAAAAAGAGGAACCTGTCGGTCAGGCCAGTGAAGTTGATAAAGATCAATGTAATCCGTCTGGAGCCTCTGCAAACTTCCTTCGACCGCAGCTTCGATATTTTTACGATCCAGCCCCCCACCATTCCGAATGTGGTTCACATGCGGTCCGGGCCCGACCACCTTTGTGGCGAGAATCACCTTGTCCCTGTTTCCGGTTTTCTTGAACCAGGTCCCGATGATTCGCTCGGTTTCATGGCAGGTTTCCGCCATCGGGGGAACCGGATACATCTCAGCCACATCAAACAGATTCACACCCTGATCGAGCGCGTAATCCATCTGCTCATGGCCTTCTTGTTCCGTGTTCTGCTCGCCCCAGGTCATGGTCCCTAGACCTATGAGACTGACACGAAGGTCGGTGTGAGGAATTTCGCGGTATTCCATAAATAAATAACTGAAAGAGAATGTGTTGAGAAATCAGATCTGCTTTCTAACCGTCGATGATCTTTAGCTTATTTCCTTTGCCGCGGCCTTTTTCCTCAGCCCAAACCTTGTGAATATGATCGTAAATCCGACCGATGGAATCTTTGTATTTCATCCGGTATTCGGAGGTCTTAGCGTGAGTGGTGTCGGGATAATGCTTTGTTACGATAGCGTCAACATCGCCCATGCCCGTCTTTTCACCGACCTTGTTGGCGATGCCTTTGAGGCGCTCAAGGGTGGCACTTCCGGAAGTGATCGACGAACTCGAGGTAACCGGCTCGATGAAATAGAACCTGGCGATGACCGTCCCATTCGTATCGACGGTGCATTCGTTGACCCGCATCCCTCCATCGATCAAATACTCATGCATGCTCACGGAAGAAATGTTGTCCAGCTGAACGACGAATTTACCGCCGCTCGTTTCGATTTCCCAGAATCCGGGAATACCATCTTCAGAAACATCACCTCCGGTGCCTCCTCCCCCGGAAGGAGCGTTCTGAGCAAAAGTAGTACTTCCGGCAAAAAGAGCCAGAACCGACATCAGGAAGAGTATTTTGAGCGAATTCATGTCTAACAATTAGACTCAGCGTAGCCGCCCGAGGCGACTCTGTAAAGGAGAGCAAACAGAGAATCAGCAGGCCGAAAGATTGCTTTCAAATGCCGTCATGGCCTGCTTTCTCTCTTTTCCCCAGCGATATTGACCGATCACGCCGGTTTCGCGAATGACTCGATGACAGGGAATAAGATAGGCCAGCTCATTTTTCCCCACCGCCGTTCCCACGGCACGGGCAGCTCCCGGTTTCCCAATTGCTTCGGCAAGACGACCGTAGGTAGTGAGCGTCCCCGGAGGTATTGCCATCAATGCCCGCCACACTTTCACCTGGAAATCCGTGCCGCACACCATCGCTTTAAGTGGTCTGCCTTTCGAAGGGGAACGCGAAAAAACTTTCAATGCGGCGGCTTCCGCCCACTCATCGTCGACTTCGATCTCCGCGCGATGCCACCGCGTTTGGACAGGCTCGATGGAATCGGTAAACTCAATATGACAAATTCCGCGCGGCCCATCTGCAATGAGACATTTCCCGAAAGAGGAATCGGCCAGTCCGGCCCGAATCTTCCACCCCTCTCCTGCAGATTTTATTTCGCCCGGCGAAGCGGCGTCCAGCTTGATGCACAAATCATGCAAACGCCCGGGGCCGGACAGTCCCGAGTCGAGCGAGGCATCAAGGACACTCGCCCCGCGCAAGAGCATTTCCCTGGCATGCTCGGCAGTGAGGCACTGAAGAAAATCTTTCGGGGTGACTGAAGCCCAGCGGGAAAAGAGGCGATGAAAATGAGATTCACTCAGCCCCGCAATCTCAGCAAGAGTCGCGAGACCGGGCTGCGAGGAAGCGTGCTCGTTGAGATAGCGAATTATTTTGGCAATGCGTTCGTAGTCATTCATGATCACGAGGAAAATGATCGCATACCGGGCCGGCAACCACCCGATTCCTGCTCCGTCTTTCCAGGAAGTTTAAAGCCCTAGCTCCGTTAGCCCGGGAAAATCGACCGGACGCGGACCCTGTTCCCACAGAAATTTCCGATCGGACTCCTTGATGGAGACATCGTTGATACTGGCTTCGCGGCGACGCATCAGGCCGTGCTCATCGAACTCCCACTGCTCGTTTCCGTGGGCGCGAAACCAGTTCCCGGAATCATCATGGTACTCGTATTGAAATCGAACCGCGATCCGGTTGTCGTGAAAGGCCCAGACTTCTTTGATCAATCGATACCCGATTTCCTTTGCCCATTTTCGCTGAAGAAATTCCACGATCTTCTCGCGCCCCGTAAAAAATTCCGCCCGGTTCCGCCACTGGCTGTCCTCTGTGTAGGCCAAAGACACGCGCTCCGGATCCAGCGAATTCCAGGCGTCTTCGGCCATTCGCGCTTTTTGAGCGGCAGTTTCTGCAGTAAATGGCGGTAGAGGTGGGCGATCTGACATGGTCTCTATGATCCGGCAATTACCGACCCGCTGTCAAGAATGAGCTTCAGGCCCGCATTTCATTGATTCGCCACGATCGAGCAGAACTGCATCGCGAACGCCCGGGGCCTGGAGTTTCCGACTGGATTGAAAACAATTCCGTCGGTCGGATATTTGGCCAGTTCGGCAAACAAATCGCTACCCTTCCGGGTCACCACGTAGGGGTTGCAGATTTTTTTCTGAATGACCGGGAGCATTTGATCGAGCCAAACCTTGAAGCAATCGTCCGCCGTAAAAATGGGAATCAGTTTGCGCCCCTGATTATCCGGAGCCAGAACCAACTGCATCCCCCCATCATCACCGGACCGGAAAAGCATCTGATACTGCTCGTAGTTTTTCAGCATTCCGAAAAGCTCGTTCGCCTGCGCAGAATCATGGAGAGCTTTTTCGATGGCGACTGAAGCGGCCAAATTCTTCATTTCAGCCAGTTGATGATTCCGATAGTGAAACACATCGTCCGAATCCGGATTGATGTTAAGAAACCCGAGATCGTCCGTCAGCTGCGGAACCACCTCGCAAGCGGGAAATGGACCGACAAACAAGGGATCCTGCTTCATCTTTTTCTGCCAGATTTCGAAGTGTTCACCGTCTTCAAACAAGTGAAACGATTTTTCCTCCGGCGTTCCAAAATACGCATCCAATGGCGCATGATCCAGCCTTCCGGGGATCAGGAAATCATCATACTCGACGACATACCGCATCAGCTGCGTCCCCGTAATCTCTTTATTGTTAAATTTGCGGTAAGCTTCTGAAGGCTTCATTTTGCTAACTTTGTTGGGTCTATCAATTCCCCTGCATTCTCCGCCGAATATCTCCGGGTTCGTATCCGTAGACTTCATCGGGAATCGATTCATTCTCCATCGATACAAGCCGCCAGCTGGACGGTAAAAAGCTCTCTTTCCTCCACGAAAATACGAATGGGGTCTTCAACTGATTGACTGTCTCTTATACACATCTCCGAGCCAACGAGACCGAGGCTGATCT
>CAJXQE010000201.1 GCA_913058215.1 uncultured Verrucomicrobiales bacterium | reverse complement strand
GAGATCAGCCTCGGTCTCGTGGGCTCGGAGATGTGTATAAGAGACAGGTGCCAAGGAGTTCAGCCCTGGAGCCAGTGTGCGTGAATTTACCCATCGTAACAACGGGATAGACGAGCCAGGCGAAATCGGGTCGGCAACTGAGTCGCTCGATGGGATCGGGAGAATCGGTATTGCCCTTATCGAAGTGCGTTGCTGCAGTGGAAGCAACATGGCCGCCAGCGGAAAAGCCGAGAATCCCAATCCGCTTTGGATCAATCTTCCACGCAGCAGCGTTCGCGCGGGTGAGGCGGATGGCGCGCTGGGCGTCGAGTAAGGGCACCTGATGGCGAAGCTTCGGCAGTCGATACTCCAGGATAATGGTGGCAATGCCGTGTTCGCTAAGCCATTGCGCGATGGGATAGCCCTCACGATCCGTGACGTGGCGAATGTATCCGCCGCCGGGACAAAGCACAATGGCTGCACCTGTGGCCTTGTCGGCAGCGGGAAGGAAAACCTCAAGTTCCAAATCGGAATCCTCAAACTTGCCGTCGCCAACCGGCGCTTTGCCGGGCCAAAGGGCAATACGCTCGGTCGGTGTCGGTTGAACCGGTTTGTCACCGAGAAGTTTCGACAGATTCGCTTCGATCGACTCGGCCCAGATGGCGTAACCCTCCTCGGTCAGGTGCAGATTATCGGGCATCATCCCACGAGTCAGCACGCCCTCATCGTTCATATATTTCGAGCCGATGTCGAGGTAATGAACGTGCTCTCCATCGGCAGGCTTCGAGAAAATAGCATTGGCCTCCCGGGTCACTTGTCGTCGCTCGTCGTCATCGTTTTCACCACGCGGAAAGATCCCTAACAAGAGCACCTTGGTATCGGGGAGTTTGGCCCGCAGTTGTTCAATGATGAGCTCTACCCCTTCGGCGATTTGTTCGGAGGTGTTGTCGCGGGAGTTGTTCGTGCCAATCATCACCACAGCAGCCTTCGGCGAGATGTCTTTGAGGTTACCATTGTCGAGGCGCCAGCTCACGTGCTGTGTGCGGTCGCCCCCGATGCCGAGATTGACGGCATTTCTCTTTCCGTAAAACTTCTCCCAGACTTCTGCTCCGCGACTTTCCCAACCGCTCGTGATCGAATCGCCAATGAATACCAGATCAACCTTACCTTCGCTGACACGTTTGTTGATCTGCACGTGTCGCCCCATTTTACCGCTCGAGCGAGGGACTGCCGAGGTGTTCGCCGCGTGGGTTCCGTCAGGGTTTACCACGCCATGAACCGTCAACTGCTCGCCGAGCAGCGTACGCAGCATTGGCAGGTCGTATTCCCGCAAGGCGCCGAAGACCAGGTTCGGCTGCTGGTTCCGCACCAAAGGCGTTTCAACAACTGCCTTCCACGAATCGATCGAAGCTGAAATCCTCACGTCACCAAAAAGTTCAGGCTCCAGTGCTGCCGCGTGCAAAGCAGGAACTCCGGCTTCGCCCACGGCAACGAGGTGGGGCTTCAGGGATTCATTCCCTGTCTCTTTTCGCATCGCCCGGACAATTTGCCAGATATCCTCAGCCCGTAAGCCGACGTAGCTTTTGCCCAGTAGACCCGCCAGCCAGGTATCTTTTCGATCCGTACCAACCAGCTCATCAGAGATACGAGGTTTTTCGACTGTTCTTTTTGTTTCGCCGAGTCCGCGAAGATCGATCGCGAGTACGGGGGTGCCCGCTTTTTTCGCGACTCGATTCACTGCTCCGGATTCGATGGCAGCGCGTGCACCGGCACCGTGGAGAAAGATCGTAAGATTTTCTTTGTCCTTCGATTTTTGGATTTCGATAAGATGACCCGGCAGAAGAATGCCCGGCTCCGGTTCGATCACCAAGCGTCCCTCATCTACCTTTTTCATCTTGGGCTCCGGCAATTTCGACAGATTCCGGGCACCGATCAGCTGCCGAACTTTCGCCAATAACGCGTCCCGGTTTTCGGGCTTCCCATTTTTCGTTCGGCGGGCGGCAAAGCTTTCGTTCGAATCCGCATTCAGATCAAACGCGGATCGCGCTCCTTTCAATTCCAGCACCTTGCCATTGGGCGTGGCATTCAATTCTGCCTCGGGCAATGGGCTCAATTCTCCTTCGGAAATTGGCTTGTCCAAATCCAACAGCCAGCGCCGCATCCAATTCGCCGAAGCGACCCGCATTTCGGTGGGGAAGCCGTGCTCAGTATTGGGCTCGACCATGTTGACGCGCTCGGGAAACCCCTGCCGGGTTGCGAAGCGTTTTCCCTCGCGAAACAAATTCCATGCTCCCTTGATATCAAAATAGTCACCGGTCGCCGCCATGATCAGAGTTGGCTTTGGCAAATGCATCAGCACGTAGTCGGAGTGATCCATTCCAAAAGCGATCTGGCCGTGAATGTTCTGCTCCGCGTCCTGCGTTCCAATCGTGTTGAGCAGACTTCGAAAGCCGGTGAGATAACAGCCGGGTGCCGCAGCGACGATCCGATCATCCAGTGCCATGAGGTAGCTCGTGTTGGTTCCCCCGCCGGAAATCCCGGTGCAGCCAATCTTATCGGCGAGAATGTCAGGCCGGCTCTGCAGATAGTCGATCGCCCGCATCCCGTCCCAAATCATGATCCGCGCCGTGTTGCTGCCCAGCAAATGCGCACCCTGATCGATCAGTGAATGTTGCATGGTACTGGCAATGGGCTTTCCGTCCGAGCCGTAAACCTGCTGGCGCTCGCCCTGCCCGATAGGATCGTAGCAGAGGACAGCGCACCCGCCTTTGACGATGACGATCGAAGCCTGTTGGTATAGTTCGCGATTTTTCGCGCTGGCGCTGTGACCGGTGGGATGTAGCACGGCGGGAAACGGCCCCTTCCCTAAGGGCAGGTAGAGCGTCGCGGTAACGTGGAATCCCGGCTGCGATTCAAAATAGAGTTTCTCGATGCGGTAATCGTCAACGCTCAGCTCGCCCGTGACTTTCGGATTCAGCGGCGTGCGTTCGGGAAAGCCGCCTAACTGGCGCACAAAAAAGGCACGCCGCTCGTCCTGCCATTTTTTCAGATCGTCGTCCGTCGCCAGTTTTTCAAAAGCCGCATCGCGTCTATCCAGGGCAAGGATGGCTTGTTTCTTCAGCCACTCCCCCATCATCTCCGTCTTCGGCACGCCCGGCGCGATTTCGTCGGGGAGAACTTCGAGGGTTTGGCCGAAGCCGAATTGAAACGGCAGCAGTATGCCGATTGCGAGGACAGTGAATTTCATGGTTAAATGAGAAGAATTTTGGGAGGGGAAGTTTGGTTTTCCACAGCCGCTGAAGTGAGATGTCAGGAAGCCCGTTTGAGGTTTCTTAAGCCGACCGGTTTTTGAGATTATTAAAAAACAAATGAAAAAGGCAACGTTTCCTTTTTACAAGCCCCTAAATCAAGCCGCTTGCGACCGGTTGTATGAATGGGTTCTAAACTTCAGTCAGCGTTTCTTTACTGCCTCCAAAACTCTCAGTCTCAACGCCCAAACGCTGTAGCATCGTCAGGTATAAATTTGAAAGTGGCAATTCTTCGTAGCTGACATCTCTGCTCCAGCCGATGTCTGAATTGATACCGGCATCGACCTGGTTGTCCTCGTTGCCTTGCCCATACTTCAGGTATCGGCCGTGCTTGAAGCCCATATTTTTACCGCCGGTCAGGATCAGCGGGTAGTTGCGCGAAGTGTGAAAAGCGCTGGAGGCCGAACCAAAAAACAACAGGGTGTTATCCAGCATGGACCCACTGCCGTCGATCTCCGGAGTTGATTTCAACCGGCTGGCGAAACGGCCGTATTCCTCACTGAGAAAACGCATATAGGTTCCAAAATTTTTCCAGCCACCTGGCTCCTTACCTTTATGGCTTAGCATGTGGGTCAGATTCAAGCCAACCGCACGCGCCAGGTAATCGCTCGCCCCAACACCATTTTCCCGGCCGATTTGATAGGTGACGGCCCGGGTTGAATCGGTTTTGAAGGCCAGGTAAATCAGTTCAAACATGGTCCGCAAATAGTTCAACGGATCCTCTGGCGTGACATCGAGCGTCAGATGACCGGCTTCAACTTCTGGAAATGGGATATCGATCCAACGCTTGGCTTTTTCGACTTTGACTTCGGCGTCGCGGACTGACTGAAGATAGTCATTGAGCGTTTCCTGATCGTGTTTGGAAAGCGCTCGCTTCAGCTCCTCGGCATCTGCCATCAAGTCATCGAGCGTGCTTTGGCTAGTGGCGAGACGTCGGGCCGCGTCATCGCTGCTGGTAGTGAACAGTCGATCAAAAATCCGCTTTGGCCGATGCTCCGCAGGAATTGGACGTCCGCTCCGATTAAAAGACATGGTCTGCGCACCGCGGGGCGAACCGGTCCCGCCATCGGTCGACATCACCAACGAGGAAAAGCGAGTGTGTGCACCCGCGTGCCCGGCAAACACCTGATCCAGCGAAACACCGTTTTGATAATCACCCGCAGCTCCGGTGTCCGCTCCAGTGAGGAATTGGTCAGCATTGGAATGCCCATGGACATTGCGAACCGAAGGGTGCGACAGGCCGCCGAAAATCGTGAGGTCATCGCGGAGTGGCTCCAGAGGATCCAGGCATTTGGTGAGTTTGAAGTCCCGGCCTTTACCATGAGGAAACCAACTCCAGTCCTGAAAAGCCGGATCTTCTTTGCGCGGCATCGGTACACCATCGGGTATGTAGAAGCAGGCGAGACGCTTTTTGGCTTCCGCAGTGTTGGCTGCGCGGGCCGAGCCGGTGAACGTTTCAAACGCAGGCAGGGCGAGAGCAAATCCGCTCGCGCTCCGAATAAATCTCCGGCGATCAAGTTGGGATAGTCTGGTTTTCATTCTCAATCAAGTTTCAATTTAAAAGCATTCGCGAGCGGATTGTAAGGTGCTGATTCCATCCTATTTCGTTTGAAAAAGGTCACTTGTCACGATCAACGTAATTAGGGTGGCGAGCCCATCATCCTGGTGACGAAGTTCAGCTGTGATTTGCTCCAGGTCTGCCCGATCCGAAAAGCGAAGCGGGCGACCAAGCGCGTAGGAGGTGAGTTTGTGCGCCATCGACCGGGCGAATTGATCCTGACGTCGTTTTAGCAGGAAACGTTTCAAGCCGTCCATCCCGTTGAGTTCCTGATTGTTGAAGAGAACACTGTTGGCATCAACCGGTTTCCCCCCGATATGCGTGCGCCAACGGCCGACCATGTCGAAGTTTTCAAACGCAATTCCCCAGGGATCAATCCTAGCATGACAGGACATGCA
The DNA here is from genome assembly GCA_913058215.1 of uncultured Verrucomicrobiales bacterium. GTDB lineage: Bacteria > Verrucomicrobiota > Verrucomicrobiia > Verrucomicrobiales > DEV007 > Arctic95D-9. The sequence continues at coordinate 8,315 of CAJXQE010000201.1, read as the reverse complement.
GGCAGGATCATTCCGGTGATCTTCCATGCGCTCCTTCAAGGTTAGCTTCAATATCTCCGGATCCGTTAAATCGATTTCAGGAACTGCCGGAGGAGGAGGTGGCGGCGGATCGTGCAGGATATTTTCCAACAACCAGATTCCACGTTTGAGAGGATGCGAATCTTTGCCATCGGAATTCATCGCGAGCAGACCGGCCTGAGTCAGCAAACCTCCGCGCCGATCGGCTGGATTCAGCGCAATTTTGCGGAAGTGACTGCCGTAGATATTGGGGATTCCATAGTGCTGGGCCAGTCTCTCATTGATCATGGTATAGTCCGAATGAATGAAATCCATCACGCTGTGATTCTCCCGGAGCACTTCGCGGAAAAAGGCAACCGGCTCTTGCTGCATCGCGTGTTTCAATTCATCATTGAACCCACCAAAAGCCTTTCGATCGACCTGTAGATAGTCCAGCAGCTGCAGGCCGAGCCATTGGCGAACGAAGTGCCTGGAAAATCGTTCTGCGCGTGGATCGCCAAGCATGCGTTCGGTTTGGCTCAACAAAACACCGGTTTCATTGAGCTTCCCGGATGTAGCCATATCCATCAGTTCCTGGTCCGGTAGACTGCTCCAAAGAAACATCGACAGCCGCGTTGCCAATTCGAAATCACTGAGACGACTTCCCTTTTCCTGCTGCTTTGAATCGGACTGAACAAGATACAGGAATTTTGGGGAGGCAATCACTGTCGCGAGCACTTCAATCATCGCCTCCTCGAAACTATCAAAATCGGGTCTGATTTTGGAAAAGAGAGCCACCTTCCGTTTGATCTCCGCATCGGTTGCCGGACGCCTCCAGGCGCGGTTCATGAAACGAGCGAGGACCTCTGCGGTGTAGGATTCATCACCGGCCTGGTTTTCACGTTCGAAGAATATCTTGGTGTGAGACTCCGGCGGCCATTGATCGAAATACGGAGAGATCAGTTCGACGTAATCGATGTGGATGATCCCGGCCTCGTCTCTTCCGGGGTTGGGGCGGATGTTTTCAAACTTCAAATACTCGGACCGATTCGCTCTGGCACCTTCTTCCTTGCGAAAGGAGTTCCGGATCACCTCTCCAAGGTGGATATCCCACTCATAGAACTGCGGATTGCCTGGCGGCGCGGTAATCGCAACATCGGTTTCGCCGATTTGATCGAATGCAAAAGAGTTGTTGCTTGCTTGATGGCCAAAATAGAGACGGAGATTTGGAGGGTCTTCAGTTTCCGCTGAACTGCGGGAAGCCCGAATCCGAACCCGAAGAGTTCCGGTATCAGGAAGGCGGTACTTCAGGTTGAACCCTGTGGTCGTTCTCGGCGGAACGGAAAGAATGTGAGGGGAAACAGCTGGCGCCTCAGATCGACTCTCGACCGAGTCCCAGGCTAGTGTTGTCGCACGAGGATCTGACATGGAAATAATACCTTCGCCAGTTTCCAGATTCATGAGGCTTGGATGAGTTGTTGGACGCGGCTTGAACCTTTCCCGTTGTTGTTCGAGTTCCTTTTTGCGTTTTGCCGGGTCGTTTTCGTTCCTCTTCCGGGTCCCCGTCATGTCGGCATCACGCACAGCCCGTATCCGCTCAGCTGCTACATCCATGGTGATGCCGCAATAGACTGCCTTCGGCCGCTCGCCAGACACCGTGGCTTTTTTCAGAGCATTGCGGCCCAACTCACGAAACGTCTCAAATTGCATCATGGACATTTGCAACATTTCTGAGCTGTTCTGGAAGCCATCCTCGGATGTCGTTTCCGGGGGTAAACCGTCAGCGAGGTCATGGGGCAGTCCGAGTAAATCCTGGAGCGCGTAGCTAAATTCATAACGCGTCATGCGGCGGAAGGATGAATGCCCTTCTTCACTGCGAGCGACTTGTGAGGCGACCTGAATTTCGGTCGACAGCCAATCGACAATCGAGGCCTTTCCCTCGCCAGAAATCTGCACGTCTTCATCCTGCGGCGGCATTTCGCCGTTGCTCACCACATCAATCACCTCAAGCCACCAGTTCTGATCTTCGCCATGAATGAGATCCGGATTCAGGGTATCGATGCGGAACTTTCCCTTCTGCTTTTCCGGGCCGTGGCACGGAATACAGGACTCGCGCAGAACAGGCTCAATCTCGTTTCGAAACGTTTCCAGATTCGCTTTCGGCACTGCTGCCGCTCCTTCGAGTGAATGCGGTTTCCGATAGATGGACCGAAGCGCGCCAGCCGCCTTCACCTCATCGAGCGTTGGCGTTTCCGCCAACTTCACTCCCTCCATGGACACTCCATCGAGCGCAATCTCAGAGAAATGAAAGTGAGTTTCGTCGTGGCTTTTCACGAACGTAAATCGATAGAACTGCCAGACCGAGTCGTTCTCAAACTGGAAGGTTCTTGATTGAAGCCGCTTCTCAAATACCGGCTGGTCGGTTTGGCGATCCAGCTCCGTCCAGTATTCGCCATCTTGTGATCCTTCCAGGATCCAATCCTTCGGATCGCGAGTCGGCACAGCATTCCCGGAGGTAATCGAATAGCTCTTCACTGCCATTCCTCCGTCTTCTGAAAGCTTGAGCATCCATTGGACCGGACGGCCCTCGTGCCACCCGCACCACTTGGTGCTAATGCTGGAGTCCACGCTCTTCTCCACTCCTTCACCACCACTAACGACGTGATTACTGGGGGATGACACTTCCGGGCCGGCGAACACAGGGCCTGCGACCACCAACGCTAGCGCGAGTATTACTTTTAGTGCCTTAATCATCGTTGTTCTCATAATTTTGCGCTGTCTGACGGATTCTTGCAAGGCCCCTTATCGAGCCGTCAATCCTTTCGGGATTGGGGGGCATTGATCGCCAGTGCTTTCGCGCAATACACTTACAATGACTGGCCGACTTTCAAAATTTTTGTAAATTTATCAGGATATTCTGCAGCGCGGAACAGGCCGTTTGTTCCCAGGACCCACCAGTATTTCACAGGAGTGCCGGGAGTAACGCAATCGGCATCGATGGCGATGATGCCGCCTATTTCGTCTTCCGACGTATATTTCTGTTCAGTCCATCGCTCAGCAGCAATGTGACTTACAAGCAATTCCGATTCAGCCTTAGGTTCCAGCGCCTGGCTAAAACATCGCGACCACGGGTGAACTCCCCATTTACCTGCTGCCATTGCCAGGATTGGTCGGTCGTTGCTCAGCGCTGGCCACTGCCTGAGCCAGAAGCTATCTCGCCCGGAGTTGAAGGTATGGACAAGACCGTGAGTTGTGGCGTATGAGAATATATGCGAACTTCGGTTATCAAAAGCGAAGTTTAAGTACCCTATATCATCTCGCTCAGTCTCGATGCTGAAATTCTGTCCGTTGTCATATGATTGATAGGCACGCGTTTTGTTCTGAGTGGTGTTGATCTCGGGGCCACCTAAGCCCAGCGTAGTCATCATATCGTCCGGGCAAGTTACAGCATGTGTATAGGTGTTGCCGTTATTCTGGAAATGCCATTTATCGGTCTTTACAGCTGTAAACCTCTGGTTATCAGCAATGATCTGTTTCCAGGTAGTGCCGCCGTCTTCGCTTCTATACAGACCCTTGCTTTCGCAGCCGACAAGCATGATGTCCGGCGTGTTGGGAACAAAAGCAATAATCTCACCGCACAGACTCGATGGACCTGTCCCGTCAAAGTCGCCCGGGAAATCCAGTTTTTCCCAGGATTGACCGGCATTGTCGCTGCGGTATAGCCCGCCTTCAAAAGCGCCGGTTCCACCGGCTTTCCCGGCGGCGCGGTAGATAATGTCCGAATTCTCGGGATGTATGGCGACACTGCGCACGCAGTTTGCCGCACGACTCAATTTGCCATTGATCTGCTTCCATGTCTGACCGGCATCTGTGGTGCGGAGCAGTCCCTGTGTCGGCGAACGCAGGACAACGATATCCGCGTTTGATGGCGCCACGGCAATGCCGGTATATCTAAGGCCGCGAGTATTCTCCGCTGTTTTGGCTTTAGGGTATGCGAAGTCCTCCGGAACACCGTTTACGAGAGTGATATTCGAGACACTTGCCTGAAAGTAGGTTTGCGCATTCTGTGGCAAGGCGCGGAATACAATCCCGGCATCTACATTGTCGCCAATCTGCTTGTAGTGGGTGGTGCCATACTCCCATGTCTTTCCATCAGTCGATGTTAATGCCGAAAACAACCGTCCGCGGCGAACGACCCGTACCCATTTATCTCCTTTCCCGGTCAAAGGGTGATGAGACAGCCGCCCCGCTCCTAGATCAAGGTGGTCCGGTGTAGTTTTCAATCCGCGTTTAGCCGTCTGCATAATTCCAAATTCGGGTCCCCACTGATAATTGTTTTTGGAGGCATCGGTTCGTACGGTTAAGCCAGCCCATGATAGCGGGTTCACCGATCCATTGTTTTGCCCCAGATAATCATCAACACGGCAGGTAAGGGTGAAATCTCCCGTGATATTCTTGTAGATAGCATATTCACCTTCACCTACAAAACTAAAGGAATCGGGCTTGGTCTGGATGATATTCCGCGGGACATTGGCTTCACCGGCTACACCAAGCTCCCAGCCTTCAATCGGAGTGGATGCGACGTTCACGAAACCGCCTTCTGTATCGATGGTGTGATTGCCGTCATAAAACAGACGTGACCATATTTTTTGTTTGCCTGCCGGAAGACTGAGATCAGGCAGTCTGATAATCGGATCAGCCCCTTTCAGTTCTTCTCCTTCAAAAGCTGCGATTGCCATATCATCGGAAAACACCTGGATCTTATTAAGGGTATGCCCTTGGGAGATGATCCTGGCGACAGCCGAGACCGTTTGTGCGTCGTCTTGCACCGTCAGTGTTACCTGAGGATCATCAGCCTTCACTTTATGAAACAGGCTTGAAGCAGGAATGTCCTGCAATGCAATCCCCGGGCCTTCCCACTGGACACTGAAATACGGCCTTACTTTATCGAAGAAGTATTTGATACCAATCTCATGGTCGCCTTTGGCCAGGTTAAGCGAGAAGACCTTCTCCTCCGGGCCATGCAATCCATCCCAATCAAACGCTTCCCGACCGTCAACCTCCACACGGTAACCGTCGGCGGCTTTCATGTGGATGAGGTATAAGCCGGACGTCGGCACCCGCAAAATTCCTTCATAAATAAACCCATAACCGTGTTTCCGGTTGCCGAGAAGTGAGGTGTCAAACCCGCTGCAAATTCCCTGCTGTACCAGTTTATCATCGGTTAATTCATTGTATGACACCAGGTAATGACTTTCGGTGCGGCTATGGTGTGCTTTCTCCTCGGCTGGATAGCGAACATTGATGGGCCGAGCCGCATTATTGAAGAACATTTTGTATTCAAGCCCAGGCGCAGTTTCGATCGGAGAGGTCTTTTGCGCAGCAGGCGCTTTGGCCGCCTTGACGACAACAGGCTCGGCTTCCTGGTCAAACACGTCCGTCAGCGTAACACGAACTGTTGGATTGGCTACTTTAGCCTTAATCAATAGATCGGTGATATGAGGCATCCTGGCTTGACGCACGACAACAGGCTCGCCCTGACAACCGGCATTATCAAAGACTTCCACTTTATAAGCGAACTGAGGCGATGATGAATCAGTCATCTGCCAGGAGACCAGCACCTGCTCGCCATTTGATGTTGCCTTTACGGCTTTCACTTCAGGCATGTCTAATGCCGGTAAGTCGGGCTGGTCAACGGTAACCTCGTGAGTCTTGCCCATCTCCAGGTATTCAGTCTGCGCTCCTGTGGGTTTCAACTTGGGGTTGGCAGTACGCTCCATACTAAGAACCTGATTATTTTCGATGGTCCCGACGTAGAAATACGTGTCCAGAGCACTGCCTTTCGGAGGGATCTGAAACTTCACGGTATTCGTTTTGTGCCATTTGCCATCTTTGCGGCCATACCCCAGTCGTCTGTGCAAGGCACGAAGGGATCTACCTGCACCACCCGCATCTTCGAGAAACCCACCACCACCATTAAGCGTCGTGCCCGCCACAGGCATCCTGACAACGCCATACAGATGCCAGCGATCGTTTTTAACATCCTTCGTCCAGCGGCCCATATACGAGTAATCCGGATTCTCTACTCCCAATGGCGACCATACGCGCATCATCATGGTGTACCAATTTCCCGCCTTCATGTAAGGAAAAGCCGGACCGCCTATCGCGCCGCTGGCTCCTTCGCCAATGTACTGAGCCGGATAGTTATATTCCGAACAGGCTATTGGGCGAACCGGTTCTCCTTCTTTATTATGGCCCCAGAATGACCAGACCGAACCGGGTCTGTAAGCATCCTGAACATCTTTGGCCAGGTTCGGGTAGAAGTCAGGTTCCAAAGACGGAGGGCCACCTGTATATCCTCCATAGAAACTAACCGTCTGCGATGGTTTGACACCGGTATACCAGAGCGCAAAATAGGTCGACTCGGGCCACCAGGGCCAGCGGTAATCCACTATCGTCATATCGCAATCTTCCGCACCTTTGTCTACAAAACCGGCATAGGCTGACGGCGTGATAATACCAACCCAAACTGCGGCCAACACCGATAACCCTAAACATTTGTTCCTGGACATAAATATATTCCTCTACTTAACTGACTGACAACTGACAGGAAATTCCTTTTTCAAGCGCGAAAATCAAGCCCCCCCCTGTGAACGGTTTTTAAACGAAGGACGGAAGGAAATAATCGGCTCCTGACCTTCAATAAAGCCATAGAACGTTCCAAAAACCCTTCAATTTGTGACCGAGCCCCCATTCTGAAGAGCTGCGCCAGATTCGCGCCCGGGGCCAGTTTCCATTCGACAAAATTCAAGTTGGTGACTCATGGCTAACGATGACCCAATCCCTCCATTCAGCGCTTGCTATTCGAGGGAATTCGTTTCACGTTTTGGGTAATTGCGACCAATTTAAGGTTATTTAATGAAGAGCAGTAGAGATTCTAAAAAAGGGCCAATGCAGCCCCGGGTGGCTCTCGTGTTCCCCGCTCAGCTGGATTTTTCGCACTCCGTGATTCGGGGGGTGGCTGAAGATTTGGAGGTAAGTCCGGGATTTGCTCCGACACCGATCCATTTTATCGGCGATGAAGTGCTCGCTGACATTGCGCCTGTCAATACCTTTTCCGGAATTATCTCTCTGGCGGCCTGGGATAATCCAGTGTTGAGACTTGCTGTCGATGCAGGCATCCCGGTGATCAATTGCGGAACCGATTGGTTGAAAGAAAAGCGAGTTTTGAGTTGCTTTGTCGATCAAAAACTCGCGAGTCAATTCGCTATCCAGCACTTTAAAAAAGCCGGGTTGAGCCAGGTATATTTCCTGTCTCATGAACTGGGAAAACGCAAGGCTCTTGTGGAAAAGGCGGACGATTTTCGGGCCCAGGCGATTGCCTGTGGTTTGGAAACTGGTTCCTTTGACATGCCAGGAGATCCCATCAACGAAAACCCAAGTCGACTCACGGATTTTTCGAGAGAAACGGAAGTCGCTGATTTGCTCCACTCACTCCCGAAGCCCTGCGGGATATTTTGCGAAGATGACAATGCCGCGGTGATGGCAGCAGGTGTGGGATATGTAAACAATATAGCGATCCCCAGCGAACTGGCTATTCTCGGCTACGGAAATCAGATCGTAGGACGCCACAATATGATACCTATTTCCTCTTTTCCGATGGGCGGCAGACGCATTGGAAAAATGGCAGCCCGGCTAATGAAAAAATGGCTATCCTCTGGCAAAAAACCATCTTCCCCCAGGCCGTTGGCACCGCTGCCAATTGTGGTGCGTGAAAGCACGGGGGGGACGACACATAACATTGATATCGAAGCCGCCCGCCGGATGATTGAGAGCGAAGCCTGTTCCGGGCTGAAGGCTAAAGAAATACTTTCACTAGTGTCTGTGACTCGTAAGACCTTGACTGAACAATACAAGCGGGCATATGGCGAAACTCCAGCCGAAGCAATTCGACGTGTCCGCTTTGAGACGGCCCGATCCAACTTGTTGAGCTCTGCTTTTGAAAGTGTATCAGAAGTTTCCGTGAAATGCGGATTCTCGTCGATTACCAGTTTTTCCAACTTCTTCCAACGCCAAACAGGTATGTCGCCATTGGAATACAGGGGCACAATCCTGTCCGATTGAAGTCGTGATAAGTATGCCGAAGTTTAGGATGTGCGGGGTCGGTCAAAAACAATGAACAAAGCTAACCTGATAGGGATTCTGGCCACCAGGGCCACCGGTAATCCACCATCGTCATATCGCAATCTTCCGCACCTTTGTCTACAAAACCTGTCTCTTATACACATCTCCGAGCCCACGAGACCGAGGCTGATCTC
>CAJXQE010000200.1 GCA_913058215.1 uncultured Verrucomicrobiales bacterium | reverse complement strand
CCACCGAAATCTACACTATCCTCTTCGTCGGCAGCTTCAGATGTGTATAAGAGACAGAAATAAAGGGAAACAGATTGGATGGAGATGGCGCGATCTGATGCTGACATGATTAGATGGAATTTTTACCACGGATTTTCACAGATGGCCACGGATTAGCACAGATCGATTGAAGCATCGGGCCTGCATCCGTGTCATCTGTGGGAATTCGTGCTCATCCGTGTTCGAATGCGCCGGACCTGTCGATGTGAATGATGACCCTGGATGGATAGGATATTTCAGGCACGGATTTTCACAGATGGCCACGGATTAGCACAGATCGGATGTAAGCGTCGGACCTGCACCCGTGTCATCCGTGGGTATCTGTGAAAATCCGTGTTCGAATGCGTCGGACCTGCCCATGTGAATGATGACCATGGGTGGATAGGATGTTTCAGGCACGGATTCTCACGGATCAGCACAGATTTTTTGGAGATGCGCTTACCTTGCGACCCGTTTCCATTCCAATTTGGAATTTCTAAAATTGACGATCAATCCCACTTTGAGGTTTGCGATTCTCAAGTAATTCAAAACCTGGCCTATTTCGTTATCTCCGATTGAATCGATGGCTTTCACTTCAACGACAATCTGATCGGCGACAACGATATCTGGAATACAGTCACCAACAGGCTTTTCGCGGTAGACGATGGGAAAGCGCGGCTGCTGTTGGAAATCGAAATGCTCCAAGTCCAAATCGTGACAGAGAGCGTTCTCGTAGGGCTTTTTGCGGAGGCCGGGACCGATTTCGTTGTGGACCCGCATTGCGGCTCCAATGATGGCGTAGGTAATTTCCTCTACATCCATTGTCCGCTCAAGCACCGGCCATGAGTCGTTCGATGTCGTCGACCTCAATCGGAATGTCAGCCATGAGATCGATATTCCCACCGGCTTTAACGATGATGTCGTTTTCCAGGCGAATCCCGAATCCTTCGTCGGGAATGTAAATGCCGGGCTCGACGGTGACACACATGTCCTCAACAAAAATACCCTCGACCGGAGTGACATCGTGGACATCGATCCCGAGACTGTGGGAGACGCCGTGCATGAAATATTTCCGATAGGCGCGCTTCTCTTCAGGCAATTCGTCGTCTTCCCGTTCTTTGGCAACAACATCCGCGTCGATCAGGCCGAGTGCGATCAATTCGTCCTCGGTAGCCCGTGCCACTTCTTTGTGATAAACATCTTTCATGTGCTTGCCGGGAACGACGAGCTCATCGATGCAGAGGCGGAAAATGCGAAGCACGGCATTGTAAACATCACGCTGCCGGGGCGTGTATTTGCCGTTCACCGGAATCGTCCGCGTCAGATCGGCGTTGTAGTTGGCGTATTCGGCGGCGACATCGAGAAGAAGCAGGTCGCCGTCCTGACAGACCTGGTCGTTGGTCAGGTAGTGAAGGACACAGGCATTTTTACCGGAGGCGATGATCGGCTCGTAGGCAAATCCGCGAGATCCCTGGCGGACGAATTCATGAATCAGCTCGGCTTCGACTTCGTATTCCAGCACACCGGGTTTTACGAAATTGAGAAGACGGGCAAATCCATCGGCGGTGATGTCGCAGGCTTTTTGCAGCTTTTCGACTTCGTGTTTGGATTTCACGACACGCAGCTGATGCATCAAAGGTCCAAGTCGACCATAGCGATGATTCGGATAAAGCGTCTGCACTTCTTTTCGAAAGCGATCGTCCGGAGTGATCCCGATGGGGGAGGCGGATCGGGCGTGCTCGTTGTAGTTGAGAAATATCTGATCAAACTGGCGGGCGCAGCGGCGCAGGTGCGGTTTGAAATCGTCTGTCCAGAGTACGGTTGTGATCCCGGAAACTTCAGTGGCCTGTTCTTTGCTCAGCTTGTGTCCTTCCCAGATCGCGATCAGATCTGAGCTCTCGCGAACGAATAGAATTTCTCTTTTTTTTGGGTTCGGGTGACCCGGACATAGCACGAGAATCGTTTCCTCCTGGTCCACCCCCGTAAGATAATAAGCATCACTACCTTGAATAAAATGCAAAGAGCCGTCTGCGCTGCGCCAGGGGATGTCCGCCGAATGAATGACCGCAAAGGAGTCGTCAGGAAGCAAGTCGCTGAGCCTCCGTCGGTTATCAACAAAGAGTTCGGAGGGAATGGGGCGATATTTCATTCTTTCAAAAAGTAAGCAGCCTTTCAGAGCTTGTGGTATAGTCCGGCCCTTTACGGAACCGCCTGACCCCCCCTCTCGTCTGGCGGATTCATTTTCAACCTTTTATGGCAGATATCCAGAAACAAACCGTCGTTATTGCGGATGCAGACACCGACTACCTCGAGTGGGCGAAGAAGCATCTGGAGGCGGATAGTGTCGAGATTTTAATCACTTCGAAAGCGGATGAAGCCCTCAAGATGTTCACCGACAAGGAGGCGGACCTTCTCATTGCCGAATTTCATCTTCAGCCTTTTGACGGTCTGGAATTGTTGAAGAAAGTCCGGATGTCACTTCCCAACTCGATGGTGATTCTCACCGGAAACATTTCATCGACGAATGCTGTGATCGAATCCATGCGCCTCGGGGCATTTGATGTTCTCCGCAAAGAATCGATCAATTTCGAACTGCGTCCAGTTGCCGAGCGTGCTCTGCAATCGGCCGAGGAAATGAGAATGGCGGCCGACCGATCCAAATCGGAGCCGCTGACTCCTCCGCAGCCGACCGGCGATCTCATTATCGGGAGATCTGCAGCGATGCAGGATGTTTACAAAATGATCGGGCGTGTCGCCCGTGCGGATGCCCCCGTTCTGATCACCGGCGAAAGCGGGGTCGGCAAAGAAGTCGTTTCCAATGCGATCCACAAATTTTCGCGACGCGACAAGGAGGAATACGTAGCCATCAACTGTGCGGCGATTCCCGGAGCGCTTTTGGAAAGTGAACTGTTCGGCCATGAAAAAGGTGCCTTTACCGGCGCCACGAGCCAACGGATCGGGAGGTTTGAACAATGTGATGGTGGAACGCTTTTTCTCGATGAGATCGGGGAAATGGCTCTGGAAGTGCAGAGCAAATTGTTGCGTGTCCTGCAGAGCGGGGAGTTTTCCAGGGTCGGAGGAAATGTAACTCTACAGAGCGATGTCCGAATTCTCGCGGCGACGAATAAGCGTTTGGAGGAAGAAGTTGAGAATGGGAAATTTCGCGAAGATCTATTCTATCGACTCAATGTCGTGAGGATTCACATCCCACCATTGAGAAGGCGACCGGAAGACATCCTGCTCCTTGCCGAGCATTTTTTGAATCGTCAGACCGCAAAGGGGAAAAGTCGGGCGATGCAATTTTCCAAAGACGCGCGGGATGTTCTGCAAAACCACACCTGGCCCGGGAACGTTCGGGAATTAGAAAACCTGATTCAACGCGCCTGTGTTCTGGCATCGGGAAATGTTCTTTTACCTGCTGATCTCCCATTGGATGACGAAGGGGAAGTTTCCTCCGAGCCACGATTGCATCGCGCAGCGGACCGGATGCTGGCGGCTGCACGGGATTCAAAGACCGGTGCTCTTGAAGTCGCTGAGAAAGCGGTGATTTCCGCGGCAATGACCTCCGAGAGGGATGATGTCGAGAAGGCTGCTGTGCTTTTGGGAATTACACCAGCCGCCTTGAAGAAGAAGTTGGAAGGGTAGCGCTTGCTTCCCATCTGCTACAAAACCATCTCTTCATTATAATCGACAATTCCGCTTGGTTCTGGTGAGGTATCACCATGATAAAAGGAACCGTTTTTGCATTGTCGGCGCTATTCCTCGGGGGCACTTTTCTGGCGGCCCAGGAAGCGACTCATTTTTCTGAAAAAGAAGCCTCGAAGTTTTTCCCGAAAGAGCTGGTGGGATACAAGCTTAAGGATTTGAAACTGAAAAAGAAATCCGACAGCTGGGTGGAATACAGTTCAACCTACAAGACGTCCAAGAAAGGGGCGAAAGAGTTGAAGCTCGTGATCAACGATGTGTTCCCCACCGGCAAAGCTGAGTGGCAGGATGAGTTTGCGGAAGTCACTGATAAAATCTCCGATCACAAAGTGAAGGAGGTAAAGGCCGACGACAAACATACGGTGATGGTTCTGGTAGGAGATCGGTTTCGGGTGGATTTCAAATCCCGCCAGATCAGTCCCGAGAAACTGAGAGCAATGGCGGAGGCGTATGATTACAAAGCCATCGCCGCCGTCAAAACACTCCCGTAACCCACTGATCGCAAGGTGCGTATACTTCTGATTCTGCCAGAGTTCCCACCCGGTTTCGGTGGAATGCAGACTCATGCCCTCGCCCTTGCAGAAGATCTGCAAAAAAGGGGGCACGACCTGCGAGTGTTATCCTATCAATCGGTCACTGAGTCTGACCGCGTCGCGTGTGAAGAAATTGATCCATCCCTATCGTTTCCGGTGGACAGATGTTTGAGTCGTCTTGGGTATTTCCGAAATACCGATCTGGTTTCTGAACATGTGTCCAGCTTCCGGCCCGACCTGATTTATTCTTCGACCGTATTCTATGGTGGGGTTGGTGAGGAAATGGCAATTCCGGTGGTCTGTCGTTCCCCGGGGAATGATGTACTCCGCCCATGGATTGCATGGCCGTATCGGCCTTTTTCGAAATTGTTTTCAAAGCCCTGGTTTGAATCGGGGTGCTATAAACTTTTCAAACGTCTCGATTACCCGAAGGTTCTCGAAAGCCTCTACTATAGAAAACGCCGGGAACTCGTTCGGGAAGCGGCCTGCAAAGCTACCTTAATCTATGCCAACAGTGAATTCACGGCCGGTCACCTGGAAAGGGCCGGAGTTTCTCGGGAAAGAATTTCCCTCTTAGTCGGCGGGGTGGATGCAAAGAGGTTTCGATCTATAAAAGGTGAGTCTTCACCGGGGAAAACGAATGACAGTTTTGTGATGGTTACCGCCTGTCGTCTCGTTCACAAGAAGGGGATCGATTTTCTGATTCGATCCATGCCGCGCATTCGGGAAAAGATTCCTCATGCGGAATTGATGATTCTTGGGGATGGCCCGAAACGTCGGAAGTATGAGAGGCTGGTGTCCCGCCTGGGATTAGCTGACTGCGTCACACTCACCGGCCGGATTCCCCAAAAAGCGATTCAATCGAACATCAGGTCTGCAGATGTTTTTGTTTTGGCGAGCCGGCTAGTGATCGACAACAAGACCGGGAACTGTGATGCCGAAACGATGGGAAGAGTTCTATGCGAAGCGAATGCCGCGAGTGTGCCTGTGGTGGCAGCAAGGTCAGGAGGAATTCCGAGTGTAATCGAGGACCGGCAGAATGGTCTTCTGTTTGAGTCCGACAATGAAGAAAGTCTGTTGGCAGCTTTGAACGAGGTGTTCTTGAACCGGGCGCTCGTGGATCGTATGGTCGATGCCGGATTGAAGAAGGCCAAGGAGGATTTCGATTGGTCGGTGATTACCGGAATTCACGAAAATGATTTTGAAAACTTAGTGGGTCGGTCCGGAAGTTTCCGGGAAACCGAACCGGAAAACAAACTGCAAAATGTTTAAATATTTACGCGTTCAAATCGTCCACCCCTGCCAGGCAAAATGTGCCTGGTGTTCGACTCATTTCAAGAATCCCCGATTCAGTACGCTCCACAAATCCGGAGAGGCTGAAGAGTACCATGATCTATATAGAGAAGTGGCTGCAAAATACAAACCTGAAGAGATTTTTGTGTCGGGTGGGGAACCCTTGCTCTATCCGGGGATTGATCAGTTTCTTCGTGATCTGGCAGAGCATACTGAAAAGATCCATATCTTTACTTCCTATCAGTTCAATGAAAAGACAATGGAGCGATTTGCGGCGATGGACCTCCCCCGGGAGAAAATCGTTTTGAATCACACCCCCATCTATTTCGAACCGGAAAACTGGCACAAGCTGACTCATGGATTTCCCTTTGAGACCTACCTTCACAATGTGCGACTGGCAGTGAAGGTTCCGATTTTGAAGCGCTTCAAATTCATCATCAATCACAGCGGGTTCGTGGAAGAAATAGCGAGATTCCAAAAGCTGGTCGATCCCGATGAAACCTGTGAAATCAGTCTCAAGATGATGAATGATCAGGGAGATGGAATTGGTGTCGAGACCATGCAGAACACCGCCGTGAGAGTCAGAGAAAGATTGGGGGATCTGGATGCGGTTCTGGAAAAGGCGGGATGGTCAAACCGTCCCCGCCCCCAGACCAGTGCCGATCTGATGCGCCCGGTCATTGAATCGGGAGATGTCACGAAATGTATTTATCGCGATGAGCCACTTGAGCTACGGCTGTCCTTTTATCGCGGCGGCGAAGAGGATGGGAAAAAGATCCTGAAGTATCGTTACTGTCCCTACTTTCCGGCAGATTTTGGACACAAGTTTCATCTGGGAAAGGACTCCATTGAGAAACTCGGAAAGAATTTTGTTAAGGGTCCCTTTAGGGATCATTGTCAGGGTTGCCGGATGCTCCACTATTGTGATGCAGCCGACCGCCCGAAAAAGATAGAAAAGAAAAAGGTGAGTCTATAGAGGGCCTCTTCAATCTTTTTTCCAAATCCGTACTTCATCCACAACTGCATTCTTCGGCACAGAGAGTCGAAGCATCCGTTTGGTAGGGTGAGCAATGCCTTCGGACTCAAAACTGCCAATTATTTTACCATTGATGGTGACAGACAGTTTTTCTCCATCAACTTGAACGAGGAGGTCGTGCCATTTCCCGGTCTCCAGTTTGTTGGTGATTTTCTTTGCCTTGGTTTTGAGTAGCGCCTTCTGATCTTTCGTCAGGGTTTTTGCTTTGTTGGCGTCACGTAGAGTGAGGTCCATCACTCCTGTCTTCAAATCCTGAAGCTGAACCTGGCTGGTGCTGATTCTGGTGATAAACAAATGACCGGCGTGTACTTTCTTATATTGCTGATCGGCGAAGTTCAATCCGAGACTGTCCTTGGCATCCTCCAGCATGAACTTCATTCCAATGGCGCCGTTTTTGAAATCAAAAGGATGCGTCACCGACACGGCATGATCAGCAGATTCGTGGAAGTAGATGTACATCGCCCCATCACGAAGATCGACCTGCTTGTTTCCGTTCGCGCGGGACTTGCTGTTGGTTCCCCAACCGTTTCCGGGTTCGTCCTTCTCCTCCTGAGATTCCTTCCGTTCGAAGTCATCGGAGAAAATGAGTTCTCCGTGTTCGTCGGCGAAGCACTGAGAGGCGAAAGCAAGAGTGAGCAGAATTGTTGAAAGTCTAATCATGTCAGATTTGTACGACAGAACATCGAACAAGGGAATTGAATTTATCCGAAGCGCTTGACCCCGAGGAAACCTATATCCGACGCTGTCTGCTTCCCCTTGACGAGGTTGACGAGCGATTCCCCGAGTGCGGATGCGCATTTAAACCCATGGCCCGACAAGCCAGCTGCGAAAGCGACATTTTCAAACTCAGGATGGCGGTCGATGATGAAATGTTCGTCCGGCGATACGGTGTAGAAACAAACTTCGTGGCGAAGACGCTTGAGATTGACCCGGGGAAGGTGAGAGCGAAGTGCGCTTTCGATTCGGGCAGTGTCCTCTGGATCCGGTTTCCGGTCGTCGGACAGCGGGTCATCGATCTCCGTTCCTGAACCGCTGTGTTCTGCAAGCTTTACTCCTTCCGGTGAGCTCTTAGGAAAGCCGTAGACAAAATTTCCATCGACATCGAAAGCAAAACTCGAACAGCCATTTGATTCCAGGTAAGGTTCGTCCGGCGCGTCATACCAGTGAAGATGCTTGCGGAGAACTCTTAGCGGAATTCCGAGATCCTTGAGAAAGGAATTGGTCCAGCAGCCGGCAGTGACGATCAATTTTTCGGTGTGATAAATTTCCCTGTCGGTAGTCACACGGATTCCGCTTCCGTCGCGTTCCCAGTTTAGGATCGTTTCCCCGTGTCGATGCTCTGCCCCGTTTCGAATCGCTTCCTCGATATGGGCGACGACACAATCTTCGACCCGCAGGTATCCGGCATTCGCTTCGAAGAGGGCCTGATATTCCTCCGGCCAACGAAAGCCTGGAAAGCGATCATTTTGCGCGGAATGGGAAAGAATTTCGAGATCGAGTTTGTGTTCGCGAGCGCTTTCCTGAACTCCGCGAATGATGACACTGTCCGGTGGCCCCGCATACAAAAGCCCGGTTCGATGAAAAAGGTTTTCGTTTCGCAGTTTGGCCAACTCGTCCCAGAGATCGTAAGCGCGCTTCAAGAGCGGAATGTAATCGGGATGCTCAAAGTAGGACATCCGGATCATCCGCGTTTCCCCATGGGAGCTACCCCTGTCATGTCCCGGTGGAAAACGGTCGAGACCGAGAACTTTCAATCCAGACTTCGCAGCGTGATACATCGCAGCGCTTCCAACTCCGCCAGTGCCGAGGACTATGAGATCGTGTGACATAGAAGGGATAGTGAATCCGTTTCGAGCGCAGTCATTCTTTCGCCGGCAGATGACAATCCTGCGTTTTCACCAATGTTCGAAATTTTTCTTTGCGGTTAGGCATCGGGCTCATTCGGTGAGTGAGGTATCCTTCCTCACCCAAACAACTCCACCACCGGCTTCCCTTTATCTGCCAGAGTGAACGGGCGCATGCTTGGTGAATACAGCACCTGATCGAGGGGCAATCCAAGGGAATACCCAATTGTCGCATTGAGATCGGGGACTTTGATGGCGTTCTCGAGAACTTTTCCTCCGCGTTCGTCGGTCTTTCCGTAGACGGTTCCGCCTTTGACTCCGCCACCGGCCATCAGACAGCTGAATGCTTGCGGGTGGTGATCGCGACCTTCGTTGGCGTTGATTTCCGGTGTCCGGCCGAATTCGGTGGCGAGGACGACGAGTGTTTCATCAAGCAAACCGCGGCGTTCGAGATCGATCAGCAAAGTGGACAGGGCAGCGTCGAGTGACTGGCATTGCTCGGGCACGTTCACGAAATTGGAATTGTGGGTGTCCCATCCGCCCATGGAGACTTCGACGAAGTTCACTCCGTACTCAACGAGACGACGCGCTAACAAACACCCCAAACCAAAGGGATTTTTCCCGTAGCGGGTTTTCATGCTGTCAGATTCGCCATCGAGATCGAAGGCGGCGAGATCTTTGCTTCGCATCAGCTTGATGGCGTCAGCATACATGTCGGTGTAGGCGCGGACATTTTTCTGGTCGTATTTTTCGATGAACGGTTTGTCGAGTTCCTCTGCAAGATTGCGGTGGAAATCGAATTGCTCCTGCGTTGTTTTGCCCCGCATGACGCTGTTTTGAAGACCGCCTTCAGGATCCTGAATCATCAGCGGCGAGAGGCTGCTTTCAAAAAATCCTGATCCGGGATGAGTTGAGTCGTTCCCGATCATGACATTGCCGGGGATAGTCGGATTGGAGCGCCCTTTGTATTTCTGGAGCCAGGCACCCATAGCGGGGTGACGGATCGAGCTACGCAGTTCGTAGCTCGTGTGCATGTAGTAGTTGCCCTGCTTGTGAGCGCCCTGAGTCGAAGTCATCGAGTTGATGATCGCGAGGTGCTCGGCCTGACGAGAAACCAGCGGAAGGTTGTCGGAAAGGGCGAGTCCGTCCACTTTCGAAGGAACTCGCTTCGTCGGTCCCATCGCTTCGCCGCCCGATTTGGGATCGAGGGTGTCGAGGTGGGACATTCCACCGTTCATGTAGAGGTAAATGACGCGCTTGGCGGTGGCGACTTGTTTCAAGGGTGAAGCACCGGCGCCTGCGGCCTGCATTAGACCGGGAGCGGCAGAGAGGGCGCTGACGCCCAGAAAGGTCTTGGCCGCATTGCTGACGAAATGGCGGCGGGAGAGATCGGAATCAATTTTCATGGAAAGGCAAAGGGTTAGATCGATGAGCTAACAGGGTTGAAGCGTTCGGAGTTTTGTTATTCGACAAACAAAAACTGGCGGGTGTTGAGCATGGTCCAGACGATCCCGGAAACAGTGCCGGATTCGGGATCGGATTTCCAGGCTCGTTGAAAAATTCGGAGTTCTTCGGGAGTGGGTTTCCGACTGAGCATGGTCAGGTAAATGGTGTCGAGCCGGTCAGTGAAGGTTTCCCCTCTCATCGATCGAAAGAGGACCGAGAACCGATTGGTGGCGGCTCCGAGAGTGGGGCCGTTCAGCAAGGCGAGCGCTTGAGTGATTGAGGCCCCGTCGCTGGAGTTTTCGACGAGTTCACGGTCGCTTTGTCCAAACTCGCGGAGGAAGTGACCGGGTGCGGTCGGTTGAGAGAGTTCGGATGCACGGAGCATGCGGCGTTTTACGATTTTATTGAAGGTCTTGAAGGTGTTGCGATCCTTTTTCTTCACCTTCCATTCGACAAGTTCTTTGGCTTCCTGCGCTTCTCTGTCGGCGCGGATCGCAGCGGTCTCCCCGGCGAATTTGGCTTCGATCATATCTTTGATAAATCCGTCAGTGCGTCCGTATCCTTTTGTCGTGGAATCCATCGACATGGATCCTGCCATCGAAGAGGCCTCCTCCAGCACTGCAGCAGCGTCGTCGTCAATAAGGGTATCAATTTCTTCACCGTCCCCGGCTGAGGCAACGAGGACTGCTTTTTTCGCGAGTTCTTCGCGGTACACTTTCTCGGCGACCTGAGCGTAGAGCTTTTGACGAATTACGTTGGTTTCCTGCTGCGCTTCGGTAATTTTGTCAGGATCGCCTTCTTCGCGTGCTTCGAGAACCTTGGCGAGCGCACTGTCGATCTCTTCGGAAAGCTGTTTTTGAATCTCGGCGACTTCACTACCGTTGCGGAGAAACTCACCGGGCGTCTGGTCGTAGATCGCTTCGGCAATCAGCTGAACCGTGGCGAGTTTCTTTTGGGCAAAGAGTTCGCGCCCTTTGGAGGGAGTGTCAGGATTATCAACAGTCATCGCCACCAGCGAATCCCAGATTTGCTCAGCAGTCATCCTTCGAAGAACCGGACCGGCGAAATGGTAAGGGACGCCCGGTGTCGGCTGTTTCAGAGAGGATTCGCGCTGGTAGGATTTGGTATTGAAAATGATTTGCTGAAATTTCTGAAGGTCATAATCGACTTCGACCATCAGTTTGGTGAGGTAGTCCAGCAGTTCAGGATTCGCGACGGGATTGTTCGGCTTGAGGTCGTCGACGGGATCGATCAACCCTACGCCGAAGGCCTTTTTCCACATGCGGTTGGCAATGACTTTGGTAAAGCGGGGATTGTCGGGTGAGGTCAGCCATTCGCCGAAGGCTTCAACCGGCGGCTGCGTATCACTGATGACGGCTTCAGGGCCCATGAAGGTGGCGGGTTTGACGACGGCCTTGGGTTTAGAGTCATCGTATTGATAATCATGAGGCAGTCGAAGTTTGCGTTCTGTTTCGACGACATTGTTAAAACGAACGGGAAACAGAATTTCGGAAAATGCTCTGCCGAGAATCTTTTTTCTATCAGCGCTGACTTTGCCTTTTTTCTTTTGAAGCAATTCGATGGCCTTCCTTTGAAGGGGATGAGCGTTGGTGGTGACCTGAGGATAAGTAAAAGCAGCGAGGTGGTAGTAGTCCATCTGTGTCCACTCATCAAAGGGGTGGTCGTGGCATTGCGCGCAGACGATCTGGGTGCCGAGAAATACCTGGGAAGTGATAGCGAGATTATCCAGCGGCATGCCGTAGTCACGGAGGTAATATCCGATAGCCGGGTTATCCCAACTGGAACCGGAAGCGGTGACAAGATCGTAAACGACTTCATCAAAAGGGCGATTTTCGCGGATAGATTTTTTCAACCACTGTTCGTATGCCATTCCGGCAGGCGTGCTTTGATTGTTCCCGGCGATGGCGGATTTGGCCCGGAGAAGTTCCGCCCACCAGTTGTATTGATGGGAAACGTAGCCGTCTGAACCGATCAGTTGCCCAATAAGTTTGGAACGCTTTTCGGGGTCTTTAGATTCGAGGAAAGTCAGGGTTTCTGCTTTTGTGGGGATACGACCGATCACGTCGAGATGAATCCGACGGACGAATACCTCATCGGAAGTCATCCTGTTGGGCTTTAACTCACTGGCGTTGAGGTTCTTGACGACCAGCTGGTCGATGCGTAGGGACGGATCGACTTTCTTCGTATTTTTGTCTGCGAAGGCAGTGAGCGAAAGGAAAAGGATAAAAGTAGAAAGTAAGACTCTCATAGTAGTTTTGCAGGGAGTTGGAAACCCGGAAGATGGGTTTCGTTGCATGAAAAAGATAACCTGATTGCGGTGCCGGGAAAGGGGAGAAATTGGGCCCGGAATTCGCTCTATCCTACCACCAGATTCCCGCGAATGTCGGCGAGGGTGATGATGGCTTCGGATCCGGAATTGAACTCCAGAAAATCGGACTCGATCCCATCACTGAAAAGGACGCCGTTCTCCGGCATGAGCGATCGGATTTTCAGCGGATTCTGCGGAGTGATGGATCCAAAAACAAGATCAGCCTGAGTGTTTCGGCTGGGGAAAGGCTCGCGGACGGTGAAGAGTAGTTTCTTCATTTCCCAACTCAGGCCGGCGGCTTGTGGATCGGTGTGGAATTCCTGTCCGCTGATGTCCTCAGCGATGGCGGCGGCCCCGTGGAGCATGCTTTTCAGCCAACCGGTCGAACCGAGTCCGGTGGAAACGATGACGCCGCTGGAAGAATGACGCTCGCTCTTTCCGGCAGATTCGATGATGTAACGCGCCGAAGTGTGGGTCTTTTGTCCGATGAAAAAATCGTTCACCGCAAGGATCTCCTGACCGTCGTTCAGGGTCGCAGTGGCCATGGTGACTTCGCGTTTGCGATAGTTCCCGGTGAGAACTTCGGCGACGATGTCAGTGAGTTGATCGACATTGAATGGGAGCAGTACGCCGTCCCAACGGGCCGGATCAGGATTGACTCCGATGAGTGGCTGTCCTTCGCGAAGGTATTTTAAAGTGTTGGCGACCAATCCGTCCTGTCCGATTGCGATGACGGTGTCCTGCGGGCCGAAGACAAAATTGGGAAGATAGGCCCGGTCAATGAACTGGAGGTGGCCCCATTCAGCGACCGTGCTTTCGAGGGTGTCGACCGAAGTTTTGTAGGCGGAGTCTTCGGCAACGTAGTCCGCGAATTTACCGCCACGCTTTTTCACAAAGAAGGCAGCCTGATCGATCGAGTTGAAGCGCTTCCGCAGGTTGTCGACCCGGGTCTCACGGGTGACGACGACAATCTTTCGGTCGGTACGTTTTTTTAAGAGCATGGGGAGAAATCCGAAGTTCTAAACAAATTACCCATGTCGAAACGGTCTAAACTCAAATTAGTGAAAATCCAGCGCTTCTGATTTTCCCCGGCAAGTACTGTAGGGCGGGTGCTTCGCCTGCCACTTTTGAACTACCGCGAAGCGGCAAGTTTTCCAGAACGGGAAGTAGGGCGGACCTGTCGTAAGATGAGATTTGCACGCTGCGCGTGTAGGTCCTTAAAGACAAGCGGAGCGCTCGTCCTACAGCTGGATCGGGAGCAATCATAGTCAGCGGTTCCCTCTCTGCAGCAACTCACTGAGCATCTCCGAGGAAATGTTGAGCTCACCAATTTTATCCGCATTCCCGGCGAGTTCGCCCATAGCCGCAGCGATGAGGGCGTCGGGTTGCATCCGGGTCGAGGCGAGGGCTTTGACCTGTCTCTTATACACATCTCCGAGCCCACGAGACCGAGGCTGATCTC
>CAJXQE010000199.1 GCA_913058215.1 uncultured Verrucomicrobiales bacterium | reverse complement strand
ATCTACACTATCCTCTTCGTCGGCAGCGTCAGATGTGTATAAGAGACAGGTCTGTATCTGAACAATCTCGATATCCGGCTGCGAATTGATCCACTCTTCAGCCTGTTGGTGAGACGCTTCGATCAAATTGTAGTCAAAGGTCACATTTCCAAGACGCATTTTCCGCAACTCTTTGAAGACAGTGCGTTTGATCGGGCGGCTTCCCTGTTCTGGAATAGGTGGTGGTGATGCCATACGATTGAGTGTTCTCGCTCGAACGAAAAAGCGCCAGAAAATTCGTCGCCCGGAACAAATAGGATGGAATAATTTCTTACCGAGTCCCCTGTCGACCTATTTTTCTGCAGGCTTCGATTTGAGAAGTCGTTCAGTAATACTATCGATGCGTTTTCGACTATCCTTTTTGAGTTAATCTTCCCCGCCACCAATACATCCGCGATATCTTGCAATTTCACGAAGTTCTCGAGTAAGTTCATCGAGGCAAAACATCGCCCCAAGCTTATCCTGACCCGCCCCGCACAATGACCAAAATATTTCTCTCAGCCTGTATTGCACTAATCGGAGGCTTTCTCGCCCCCCTCGAAATCCGGGGCGAAGATTCGACCACGTCCCTGCTGGAAAGTATTGAACCGCGACTACGGGCGGCTTATGAGCAGGGAGAATTCCGCACGAAACGGTTTCAGGGCAACTGGCTGCCGGACAGTTCGGGATACACAGTCATGAAATTTGTTCGCCGGGAGAAAGAAAATGTTCAGTCTTTCTACGATGCGGCCACGGGGGATCGCAGGGTTTTGGAAACTGACGAGCGGACGGAGGCCCGTCGGTCCGGTAATCTCTCGCCGAACGAAAAGAGTGTTCTCATTCGACAAGGGGGCAATCTGGCAGTGCGTAATCTCGAATCCGACATAACCATTCCCCTTACGAAGGGTCAGCAAGGTAAACCTGTTTCCAGCGGACAGGCTGTGTGGAGTCCGGATAGCAAACTAATTGCCTATGTGCAGTCGGACTCTTCAAAAGTGCGCTTGCGGCCCATGCTCGTTCCGGGAGATCCCAGCTATCCCAAAGTCAGAGAGGCGCGTTTTGCCCGGGTAGGCGGAGCGATCCCCACTCTGAGAGTTGGAGTGGTGGATGCTGCAGGAGATGAAGAGACACATTGGCTTCCGATTCCTGCTCAGGAGGAAGGATTCTATCTTGGGCAAGTTGACTGGGCCGGGAACTCAAAGGAGTTGCTGGTGGAAAAACTCAGCCGCTTTCGAAATGAACGCGAGTTTCTTCTCATTGACGTCGAGACCGGCAACATCCAAAAGATCTTCGAGGAGAGCGATCCTGCCTGGGTGGTCGCCAGCATCGCAAAGAATTCCGGTCTCGAGTGGATTGAGGACGGGAAGGCGTTTCTTGTCCTCAGTGAAAAAGATGGCTGGCGACATGCGTATGTCTACACGCGCGACGGGAAGAAGGAAACTCTGCTGACACCGGGCGAGTATGACATCATTGAAAAAGTGAAAATCGACGAAGAACGGGGATGGTTTTACTTCAATGCTTCTCCCAAAAACGGAACGCAGAAGTATCTCTATCGCGTGTCTTTAAAGGGGATGGAGAAACCGGAGCGGGTCACCCCGGACGGGCAGTCGGGATTTCACGATTATGAGTTTTCCGGGGACGGCCGGTGGGCGTTTCACACTCATTCGACTTTCGATACACCGCCCGTAACTGAACTCGTCGAGTTCCCTGATCATCGTTCGGTTCGGGTTCTGGAGGACAACCTTAAGTTAAAGAAAAAGATGGCATCCCTCCCGGCGCAATCGTCCGAGTTCGTCCAGCTCAATATTGGGGATGGTGTCGAGATGGATGCGTGGATCTTAAAGCCATCTCATTTTGATCCAGATAAGAAGTTCCCCGTTTTGGTTTACGTCTATGGGGAGCCGCACGCCCAGACCGTGCTGGACCGATGGGGTAATTCCAGTTCGGATTACCACCGGGCGGTTGCGGAGCTCGGATATCTTGTCGTGTCGATCGATAACCGGGGAACACCTGCACCGAAAGGAGCCGCGTGGCGTCGGGCTGTCTTCGGAAGTCTCGGCCCCCTGTCGACCGAAGAGCAGGCTGCGGGTCTGAAAGAAATGGCCCGCACCCGACCCTATATCGATCTCTCCCGGGTTGGGATTTGGGGCTGGAGCGGTGGAGGCTCAAACACATTGAACGCGATGTTTCGAAAACCGGATACTTATCATGTGGGAATTGCGGTCGTGCCAAAGCCTCAGCCTCATCTCTACAACGCCTGGTTTCAGGAAATCTATATGGAAACGCGGGAGACCAATCCGGATGGATATCGAAAGGCTGCGGCGATCAACTTCGCCGACGGCCTCAAGGGTAAGCTCTTGATCATTCACGGCACGGGCGAGACGAACACTCATCTTCAGATCGTGGAAGGTTTGGTAGATCGACTGGTCGAGTTGGGCAAACCATTTGATTACATGCCTTACCCGAACCGGAACCACGGGATCAGTGAAGGCAAGGGAACCTCTCTGCACATGCGCATGCGCATGGTTCGGCATCTCTTGACTCACCTGCGTCCCGGTGCTGAGTGAGGAGCGGATGCCGGATAGCCGGCTTCGGATTACTCGCTCAAAATTTGATGTTTGATCGATCAAATGAAAACAGCACTGAGACCATCAAGATCTATTTGCTCTTCTCGGTTTGGAAATCTGGATGTTCTTCGGACAAGAAGGCTCGGCCCTCGGATTCGATATTGACCTTCGTTGTTTCCCAATCGGAGTGGTCGCCATCGGCAAGAGACCAGACTCTTAAATTGTCGATGAATCCGGTTTCGGAAATATGGGTGAAAAATTCCCAGCCGTCTGGCTTGGTGCGAACGTGATCGTGCTTCATGAAGTAAGCGGGTCCGTCGGCAAACCAGACCAGGATTTCGTCCCCGCGAATCTCGGCAGTGACGTGATACCACTGACTCTTTTTAATCTTAAAACGATCATCTTCGAGGGCCGCGCCGTGCCCGATTTTCAGGTCCATCCCGATATCGGATCGCCATTGAAACTTGGCAGCGTAGTGCCCAAAGCTGAATCGGTGACCGGAACTGAGCGTTTCGTGATGTTTGTTGGACTTCTTCTCTTCGGGATTCTCCTCGACCTTGAAGGAAAATTTCATGATGTAATCCTCGAGCAAGGGGCCTTCTTTTGCCTGAGAATGAAGGCGAATAAACGGGCCGTTCCCTCCGTCGTTAGTTCCTCGCAGGACACCCTCTTCAATCTTCCAGGAAGACTTGCGCAGATACCACTGCGGCTTGGCCGGGCTCTTCTCTCCGTCGAAGCTGGCCTCGAAGATAAGTTCTCCGGTTTTGAGAAATCGGGTATCGATCTCATCGGCTGAAACCGAATGGAAGATCAAAATCAAACCAAGAATAAGGGGCCTCTTCATAGTATTCATTTGGTGAGGAATATCTCGCTGGTGACGACGAGTTTTAGCAGGTCGCGAAGGCCGCCGCCTCTTCTATCCAGTTCACTGGCGATGCGATCAATCTCGGGGCGATCGTGGACTTCCATGATACGGCCTGAAGAATAGGTGAGCAGTTTCGTGGTCAGGTTTCGAGAGAAGAGCTCCAGATCGCGGACCATGATCTGTTTCAAGCCACTCAGATCTTGAAACGTTTCCCCGCTCGGCATTTTTCCCGAAGGATCGACTGCATGTTTGTTTTCATAAATCGTTCTCCAGCTACCGATGGCATCGAAGTTCTCCAAGGCAAAGCCCAGCGGATCAATCTTCTTGTGGCAATCCGCACAGGTCTCAATGTTACGGTGCTTGGCATAGATTTCTCGAATGGTAAGCTCACCGCGGGAATCAGGTTCGGGAACTTCCACATTCGGCGGCGGCGGAGGTGGCGGAGTTCCGAGAAGGTTTTCGAGAATCCAGATGCCGCGAACAACAGGTGAGGTATCAACTCCATTGGCCGAGGCGGTCAGGACGGAAGCCTGACCGAGTAGCCCTCCCCTGTGATGAGATGCGTTCAGGGAAACTCGTTGAAATTCTGCGGTCGTGTTTACTTTCGCAGGGAGGCCGTAGTGGCGAACCAGGTCAGCGTTTAAGATGGAAAAATCGGAATCGAGGAAGGTAGAGATCGGTAGATTTTCCGTCAGCAGTTCACGAAAAAATGAAGTCGTTTCGACGAGCATTGCCTCATCGATTCGGTTGCGATGATACTCATGGAATTTCATCGGATCGGGCGCCATCTCAACAGTGCTGTCGAGGTTCAGCCAGGCCCAGACAAATGCGTCTACAAACTCATCGGAGCGATCATCGTTCAGCATTCGTTCAGCGTGCTGCACCAGCGTTTGCGGGTCGCGAAGCTTGCCAGCCTTTGCGTCGTTCAGGAGCTTATCGTCCGGCATCGTGTTCCAGAGAAAGAAGGAGAGCCGTGACGCAATCGCATAGTCAGCAAGCTCACCAGCATCCTCATGAAGGTAGAGAAAGCGAGGAGAACAGAGAATCGCCTCAATCGCTGTTCGGATACCTTCCGGACTGGTTTCGGCAAGTTTCAGGTAGGGCGAGATTTGCTGATCATCGACTGGCCGGCGAAAGGCTCGCTCAGCGAATCGGCGAACGATCCCTGCTTTTTCCTGACCTGAGTTCCCATGAATCGCGAGATGGCTTTTCGGCGGCCACTGCTCGTAGTGAGGTCCGGTTTCGGTGACCTCATGAAGGACGATCCTCGGACCATCGACTTTTTCGAGTCGATCAATCAGAAGCTTCCCGTAGCTTTCGTTCTGCTCCTTCTTGGGTAATTCCTTGAAGGACTCCAGATCAAAGTCGGGGTCGACCAACAGAATCGGATCAACGACGCCGAAGTAGCCATTTCCGAATCCCACCTCGACCCGCCACCCTTTGGGCACCCACAGGCGACGCTTAATGATCTTGCGCTGATTGTCAGGGAGGTCATAAGCTGCGACGAGATGACGAGGCCGTGTTTGAATCTGTGAATTGGCCTCCGGGGCGGTCAGGTAAATCTCAAATCGGTGGAGGTCTTCGGGGCGATACACCTGGTAATCGTCTCGCTTCTGTTTGCTGAATCTCTCAGCCAGATTACCACGCCCCTTCGATTCGACTTCGTAGGTGAACTCATACCAACCATCATGCTCAGCACCATTGCGACAGTTGATGAATTGCTGGCCCCTGGGATCTCCGGGAGCCCGCTCGTCGTTCTGATAGAGAACCTGGTAGTCACGGTCCGGGTCATTGCCCGGTGCCTTATAGTTGAGGGCGCGAGATTTCTTGTCGTGTGGGGTGAATGTTTTCGCCTCCGGCATTTCACCCTCGAAGGTAGCCTGATCGACCGCAGCACGCGCCACTTTGAGATACTGCCGAAGCAGGAAGTCTGACATTTGAAGAGTATCGCCGAGATTGTCGAAGCCTTCCTCCTCGTCATCCGCCGGGAAGGCTTCGGTCGGATCCTCAACGGAGGTGTTGATGTGCAAAAGATCGGCGAGAGTATTGCGATACTGGGTGCGATTCAGTCGGCGGAGAACTACACTTTTCGATTCCACAGATGCCGCGGCCTGAGAGATTCGCTCATCCAGCATAGCGATCATTGCTTTCAGATCGGGTGAGGAGGGCCGCTCTTCATCTTCCGGAGGCATCTCGCCCAGGTCCAGCAGATCTGCAATCTCCTGCCAGATTTCAAGGTTCGCCGGATCGGTGGGAATCCACTTCAAGGTATCCAGACGAAGATCGCCTTTCTGCTTTTCAGCTCCGTGACACTTCACACAGTTCTCTTTGAAAAATGGAGCAGGCTCAATGGCCTTGGCGGTTGCGAAGATGAAGAACAACGCAATCAATAGAAGGGAAGTTTTCATGACTGATCAGGCTAGGCCGTTAAAGGTGCTGAGACTCCGATTGAAGTAATCCTGCTCGGCGCCCATCTGTCGAAGCATGCTCAAATAGAGATTGCAGAGCGGCTGTTTCCGCTCCGCATCGATGTGCTGGCCGTGTTGGAATCCTCCACCGGCAAGGATCAAGGGCAGGTTTTCATTGCTGTGACGGCTACCGCTACCGAGTCCTGAGCCGAACAGAACCTGAGTTGAGTCGAGCATGGATGTGCCGTCCGCCTGCCTCGTGGTCTTGAGGCGTTCGATAAACGCGGCGACGTTTGTCATGAGGAAATTCTCCACGATTGCCAGCTGGCTCAATTTGTCCTCACGCTGTCCGTGATGGGACAATGTGTGATAACTTTCCGTCACGCCGTCGAGCCCCCAATTGCAGTTTTCGACCGACATCGAAACGACCCGGGTCGAGTTCGTTTGCAGGGCGAGGAACATCAGGTCGAGCCAGACCTCTACGAGGTTGCCGCCGAGATTCTCGTCGCGGGTTCCGTCGGCAACTTTCTTAAAAGCCGGATCATCGATCTTTGGCTTGGGCCGATCGATCCAGTCCTCGGCGAGTTCCAGTTTTCTTTCGGTCTCGCGAATTGAAGTGAAATATTCTTCCAGCTTCTGCCTGTCCTCAGCGCCCAACACATTTTGATATTGCTTCGCATCCTCCCGGACAGCGTCGAGAATACTGCCGCTGGAATTCAATGATGAGCGCTCGAATTTCCGCAGTTCCTCTGAGTCATCTACGAACATGAGGCGGAAAGCGTCGCTCGGTTTTTCGACGGCGGGAACTCGCACGCCACTCCGGGTGAAACTCATTCCGTCCTTCCAGAAAATGAGGGAAGGGTATCGCGTTTCGTGACCGACTAACTCCGCCATCCGCTGATCAATCGAGATATTACCATCGGGATAGCCTGCCCGCTCGGTGCTCTTAACGCCGCTCAAAAGAGTGTGATTGGCAGCGTGACCGCCCCGCACGTCGTGATCGAGATTCGAAAAAACCGTTAAGTCATTTTTCAAACCGGCGAGCGGTTTCAGAGTTGTGGGCAACGAATACCCGGCACCGGATTCGGTCGGATGAAATTGATCGACCACCATGCCAAAGGGAACGGTGATAAATGCCATTCGCTGGGCCTGACTGACTTGTTCGACGGCGCGGCTGGATCGAGGCAGAAGCGATTCCAGAAAGGGAAGTGCAATGCTGGCGCCAGCCCCGCGCAATACGGTCCGACGGTTTAGGGTGGAAGATGAACTCATGGGTCTTTTTGCTTGTGATGAATGTTCGAATTACTGTCCTGACACGTAATCGGGATTGGGGGTCAAAGGTGGGGCGCCGACTTCGATGAGCCACTGGTGCAGGGACCGCTTCAGAGTTTCGAAGTGTTCAGATTCGGTGCCCGACAGATCGTTCTCCTCGATACTGTCGGTTGAGAGGTTGAAGAGTTCATACTCGTCATACTCGGGGTATTCGATGAGCTTGCGGTCGCCGCTGAATATCACATTGCGCCAGGAGAGAGCCCACCGTTGGTTCTTGTCGCTGTAGCGCACGTATTTCGGATAGAAGCAGTATACATTTCGGGTTTGCAACTGCTCCACCTTGCCTGTCAGGAGGGAGGTCAAGTCTTCCCCATCCAGTATATGATTCTGCGGTTTTTCTATGCCGGCGAGACCGAGCAGGGTTGGATAGACATCGACGCCAGTGATGCGTTCCCCGGAGAGAGACCCCGGCTCAATCTTTCCCTTCCACTTAAAAATGTAGGGGACCCGCATCCCGCCGTCGTAGGTGTCGCCCTTGGTTCCCCGATAGCCGCCGGTCAGGTTGGGGTCGTAGGAACCGTTGTCCGAGGTGAAGAGGATGATGGTGTCTTCTTCAACTCCCAGTTCGTTCACTTTGTCGATCAGTTGACCGCAATACTCGTCGAGCATCTTGGTCATCGCGGCGACAGTTGCGTGCGACTTGTCGCCGATTTCCTTTAGTGGGACGTCCTTCAGTTTCTTCTCGAAGTGAGCAATGTATTCCGCCTTGGCTTCGGCGGGGCCGTGAACCAGAAAATAAGGCATGTAGATGAAGAAGGGATTCTTCGCTGCGACGGACTTCTCCATGAACCCCATGGCCTGGTCAGTGAAGACCTTTTCGATCATCGTGTCCTCCGGCAATTCCACGGGCGGATCAGAAACGGCATTGTAGTGGGCGCCCGAGCTCACGAAGGCTTCGTCATAGCCGTAGTGCGGATTCGGGTGGGTCTTCTTATTGTTACTGATGTGCCATTTGCCATACATCGCGGTTGCATAGCCGGCCTTTTTGAAAGCCTGGCCCAGGGTGAATTTAGTGGGCTCTACCACACCATTTCTTGGAATGACCCATCGGGCTTTTTCCTCCTGGCCGTAGTCGTCTTTCACCCGATAGACGCTCGTTCGTGGTCCATACTGGCCGGTCAGGAGAGCGGCTCGTGAAGGTTTGCAAGTGGGGTAGGCCGCGAGCCCCTTGGAAAATTTCATACCGTCCGCACGGAGGCGGTCGAGATTGGGTGTTTCGAGGTAGTCGGTCCCGTAGCAATGAAGTCCACCAATTCCCAGATCATCAGCGAGAATGAAGATGACGTTTGGTTCTTTCGCACTTACGCCCGCCATCATCATCAGGAATAGGCCAAGGATGCTGATGGTTCTTTGAATCGTTTTCATTTTTTCAATTTGTCTTTCGATTGATCGTGGTTGCTCGATCTACTTGCTCGCGATCTTTGCTCGTTGGACTTTCCAGTCGGGCTGGTAGTCGCCGGCCTCCCAGATCTCAACGCTGTCGAGCACGTAACCGTCGCCGCCGGAATCGATGTTGAAAGTGTTGGCCCGCTCTTTGGCGATGAGGTCGTCTTTTCCGTAGAGAAAGTGGCCATCGATCTGAAAAAGGACTTCGTCGCCTTTGACTTCAATGGTGATGTCGTACCATTTTTCGGGTTCGAGTTTTAGCTTGGGGTCCTCAAACAAGAGCTTGGACGATTCCGCAGCCTCTTTGCCAACGAGGTGGTTCTCGAGTTTGAGGGTGGTGCCGTCACGAGTGAAAGTAGTGCGAATGCAACGATGGCCAAGATCGATGAAGGCGCTGCCCTTAGTTGCGTATTTCGGATTCTTCGACTTGTTGTATTTCCAGCGGAATTGGCAGATGAATTCCGCGGGGAGTTCGACGAGGCCGGCCCGGGCCATGGTGCTGGTGGCCCATTGGTTGTCACTAAGCTTTCCCGCAAAGGCGATCACGGGAGGGATGACGTGGAGCTGCCCGTCCTCGATTTTGAATTGGGTTTGCTTGCGGAAGGCTATCGATTTCTTGTCGACGTCGCTCTCGTTTTCAAAGTGCTTGGTGACGATCTGCTTGCCCTTGGTGATCATGAGAGGTTCGGCCAAGGCCGACGTTTCGGCGGCAAGAATATGCGTCGAGGAAAGGGTCAGTCCGGCGAGAACGAAAGCAAAGCGCGCCGGGCAGCGGTTAATGATTTGGGGGTTCATTGGCTTACTTGAGTTCAACAATCTGGAGGCCGAGCAGAACGGACCGTCCATGGTGAGGTGAGGTCTTGATAGAGCGTTCGCGAGAATACCGCGTGATAAAGGTTGCCCAGTCGTCCGGGCCGGAGATTTCAACATCGCCAACCGCGTAGGTCAGCCCGGGAACCCATTCAGACTTCCCGGGATCTTTCATCGGTGGAATGATGGTCGGTTCCGGCAACTGACGATTGAGATTCGTGCCAAAGCTAACGTCGTAGGATGCCTCTGGCCGACGCACGGAACGGCAAAGCGCGTAAACTCGATAGGTGCCCGCCGGCAAACCCGCGATTCGGAGGCCGAGATCGGTATCCCAGGGGCGGTGATCCTGGCAAAGCTCCGAATCAAAAACGCCCCGGGCTTTACTGTAGATATTGCCCCATGGATCCACTGGTGAGGCTTCCCAATCAATCTCACCGTCCCCGTGGCCGTAGTCGACCTGGATCGGAAAGGGGCAAAGATTGCCGTCCGCCATTACGAAGGCTCCCGACTGATCGCCGACAATTTGAGTCCAGGCATTTTCATGGGCAAACATGTCGCCGGCAGCATGGGCGGGAGCGTCGATGCCAGTGTAAACCCCGGCACGGTGACCGAGATCAAACTGGAGCCGGATCGGCTGGGATTTGATCAGATTCTTTCGCTGCAAACCAGCGAATGGTGCGGCGTCGTACTGAATTGTTTCAATCTCGGTGGCGCCTTGATTGAGAGCAACGGCCGAGTTTCCAAGGAGATTTTTCTCCTTGATGGTGCGCTCGTCTTTATCGGTCAGAGAGACGATCACCTCCCCTTCCAGCACGTGGACGTCGGTTTTGCCTTCCCGCTCCGTATTGAGGGCGAACTCTGTTCCCAGATCAACCACCTTACCACCTGGAAAACGAACGGTGAACCCATGAGCCGACTCGGGACAGTTCGCGGCGAGCTTGCCGGATTTGCTGAAGCAATGCATGGGCGAATCGACCCGAAGATAGGCCGGTCCTTCCACCGAGACCGTGGCTCCACTTCCGAAGTTCAACTCAGCGATTCCCGACGCAAGTCGCAACCAGCCTGCCTCTACGGCCTGCCCCGGTTCTGCCTGGAAGCGCTTCGGATGTTCCCACTCGACATCGATAGCCCGGGTCAAAACTGCAATTGGCGGTTCCTGTTCCGGTCGGAATTTGAGCACTCCCAATCCGACAAGGGCGAGAACGGCAATGGAAGCAGCCGCTGACCACGCAACGACAGGGCGTTTCTGGAAAGGGACCACCTTCCCTGCGTCGAGTTCCGCATTCCGGAGGGCACCATTGCCCAGGCGATGATCCATTCCTAAAAAGGCCTGATAGATCTCTCTGGCCCTGGAACCTGTCTTCAGGATCTGATCAAGCTCGGTAAATTGCTCGTCGGTGATGGTCTCATCGCAGAGAAGTCCGGCGAGTTCCAGAACGCGCTGTTCGGTTTCGGGATTCATGCGGGAAATCCCTCCTTTGCCAGGCGCTTGTTGATGCAACGAAAGAGTGATTCGCGGATCCGCTGAAGAGTCTTGTAGAGCGCATCGGCAGATCTCCCCGATTCTTCGGCCAGTGATTTCAATGATCCTTCTGCAAGATAGCGACGCTCGACCAGCTCCCGTTGCTTTGCACTGAGCTTCCTCAGACACTTCTCAAGGGCTTGGCTCATGACCTGATCACGCTCGAGTGAGGCCGGCTGACTGCTGTTGGCGAGTTGCTCGAAGGTTTCCTCGGTAAAAACGTATTTGCTTCGGATCGCGTGGGAACGGCGATGCATCTGTACCTGGCGATAGACGAAGCGATTCGCCCAGGGCAGGAAGGGGCGATCGGGATCGTAGTCGTCGAATTTCGACCAGATCGTTTTCAGGGTTTCCTGAAGAATATCATCGACGTCCGAGCGATTCGGAACCAGCGAGAACGCGAAAGCCTGCATCGCCCTTTCGCTTTCTGCGAAGTGACGTGTGAACTGAGCTTGGAGTTCCGGGGTGAAATCGGGCATGCTTATAGAATGAGGTATTCTTGAAGCATTTGCATGCCGATTCTAAACCTGACATTTTTTTTGAGAGATATCTTGGTTCCCCTCGCAAAAGCGCTTCCCGTTTGCTGTTGTTCCGGAAAAAACGAGGAACTGACCCTCATCAGGAAGATGACTGAGCCCACCTGCGTCCCGCGCCCCGAATGATCAAGGAAAGGTCGGGCGCAGCGGCCCTGTCCATCCTCTAATTAAGCTCCAGCTTCCCGAAGAAACTCGGTAGGGTATTCCCATACCAAAACGTGGGCGACCACTGGTAGGATTTACGCTCGTCCAATCTTGGCCGATGCCGGGCCATTTGTAATCCCCATGTTTTTTGGGTGGCAGGATCTGCATTGATATCTTTCAGGGGAATGGCCATTTCCACTGTCCATGCCTCGGCATCCTTTCCCGCTACAACTTTACTTGTGCTGTTCCACTTGGCGTCATTCTGACGGGCATCGTAGAAGACTCCCTCCGGATTCACAGTGAAGTGATGGAACGACTTCTTGTCGAGATTGGTATCAAAAAGGATCTCGATAGAATCGTCCTCTTTCAGGTCTCCGTCCCGGTCTTTCACCTCGCTGAGAACGTCCCGCAATATAGGTTCCTCACACCGGACGGCGACATAGAGAAAGGAATCGTCATAACTCAGCCATGCCTCTGTTTTCACAGGAGCATATCCATCGGCCTGCCTCGGAATTAAACGAGTGATTGTGGGCTTGCCACTCCAAAGCTCCTCATCCAGTCGGCCATCAATCACGGGTTTACTTTCAGTCGCCGACATTTGCGTTGTCTCGGGATGCTTCTTCACATGGTCGGTCAGGTCGAGGGGCAGGTAGAGCGACTTCTCAAGATGGAACTGATCCTCTTCTCCATGGAAATGTGCTTCAAGTCGAGGCAATGGGAAGTAGGTCGAGACATCGCCCTGATGACTCACTTTGAATTGGATATCCTTCTTTTCTCCCGGCGCCAAATCCACAGAGACTCGCCGTGGACTTACCTTCCAATGATCGGAGGCGGGAAGAACCCAGGACATTCGGCCGGAGAGTGGTGTCTCAAGCGGATTCTCCAGCGGCAAGGTCACGATCTTATCCCGAAAGGGAAATGTCTCCCGAAAATTCTCGGTAAACTTCATGCCGCGCCAGAATTTCTGTTTTGCCTCAGTCGTGACATCTTCCTCCAGCATCCCGTCGAGAGTGAGATTCATCATCCGCGGCCCCTTATCCGTCATCGTAATCCAAGTCGCGTGATCAAACTCTCCAAAGGCAGATCCCCGCAGCGCGCTACCTCCGCCGGTCGTCCCAAGCGTGTAGTAGTTCACTTCGTTTCTCTCATACTTGGCATAGCGATGAACATGCCCTGCATAGACCGTATGTTTTCTCCCTGACAAAGCAGCCTCGATCTCCGGCCATCCTGTCTTCGATTTTTTCAAGACAGGTTTTCCGTTCACATTGCGGGGAATCCCCTCTTCCATGACCCAAAGCGGCTGATGGATAAACACCATCGTCCAGCGGACATCGGCGTGTTTCGCAACCTCCTCCTTTGCCCAGGCAATTTGCTCTTCGCCGAGAAACGGACCGGAGCCTTCCCCGTCCTGTGTGTTTAGGCAAAGAAAGAGAACATCCTTATAAACGAAGGAGTAGTAGCGCACCCCGAACTTTTCGTCCCAAATCCGGTCCATCACGCCATTGCTGACATCGTGATTGCCCGGCAGGTAAAAAAAGGGCATTTCAAAGCCGTCGACGAATCCATTGAATTCATCCCACTGACGACGGATTTCTTTTTCATCCCGCAGCCTGCCGCCACCGGGTATCAGATCTCCAACCGTAATCACGAACTCCGGTTGCAGCTCGTTAACCTTTTTCACGGCACGCGGGAACACCCCGGGGCGCATGCCACCGGTTCGGTCGGTCACAATCGCAAATTGAAAGTCGTTCGGATCGTTTCGGAACTCGCGTTTCGTCCAGGGCTTTTTCGAGGTGGTAACGCTGTGAGAAAAATTCGCATCTTTCTCAGGTCCTGTTTCCGACAAGAGAGTTATTGGGAGGCAAAGAATTGCGAGAAGGATGTGGACATGTGGTTTCATGAAGGATCTGGGTTAATTCAATCGGAAGATTGAAGTCGAAACAAGTTACGAATTTCCCGCAATACTTGTATCGCAGAACTCTACTCTTTTAAAACGCTGCCTCGATCATTCCGTGTAGTCATCAATCAAATCTATCTCTGTCTCTTATACACATCTGACGCTGCCGACGAAGAGGATAGTGTAGA
>CAJXQE010000198.1 GCA_913058215.1 uncultured Verrucomicrobiales bacterium | reverse complement strand
CGAGATCAGCCTCGGTCTCGTGGGCTCGGAGATGTGTATAAGAGACAGTTTCAATCGTGGAATCACTTCGGAAGTTCCGAGGATCTCCACAAATTCAAAAGGGCTTTTTGGATCCGGGTCGTGATAGGTCAGGCGATAAGCCCCTCCCGGAGATGTCTGGATTTGAGGTTTCCCCCATTTTTTCTCGAGCTTCTTCGAGTGGAGTATTGGAATGGTAATACCGGACAGATCTGTTCCATCCTGCAACTCACTTGAAATCGCATCAATGATTGCGGTGACTTCCTCAGGAGGTAGCGAATTATCGGCAACGGGGGGAACCGACAAGGCCAGGGAGAGCGGTAGGCAAATGAGGAACTTAATCATCCCCAAACTAGAGAGAGCGATTGGCTGAGCGCAAGGGGATGTCGTTCCACAAATAGCGGGGGGAAGACGCCGCAAACTCAGAGCCCGCGGTAAATGTGCTCCAAAGTAAGCAGCGAGTAGGCAGTCACCAGAATCGGATCATCTTCCATCCAGCGATTGGATCCTTCGTTGATCCATGAACCGTTGGTTTCCTGCGTGCCCATGACTTTGACGGAGAGCTGTTCTTTCCAGTCGATGATTTCTCCCTCCGGAGTTTTCAGCTCTTTGATCCGGGCGATACTCAGGGCTTTGCCCATGGTGTGGTAGTAATAGTAGAGGCCCTGGGCATCGAGTCCCGGATTTTCCTCCAAAGTGAAATTCGCCTGCAACCAGGTCAACGCCGACTGAATTCGCGGATCATTGATGTCCATTTCCGCGTAAATGAATGCGAGTAAGCCAGCGTAACTCATGCTGCCGTAACTGCGGAGGGCCGTGCGCTCTGTTCCGTCATCTTTCAGTTCGACTTCACCGGCTTTGGAATCGCCTGGAAAATAAACGAAGCCGCCTTTGTCTTTCTCGCGAACCGTGGCCCACTCGCCGAGCTTCTTCGCGGTATCCTCGGAGTTCTGCGTACGGCTGACAAACTCGATGGCGGCATCCCAGTTGAGATCGAATTCGGAGGACTCATCAAAGTCCGTGTCGCTGAGCGCTTTTTTTGAATAGTACAAGGCCTCCATGGCGAGATGAGTATTCGATAAATCAGAGTGAGCATAGCTGCCACCGTATCCGATTCCGCCGTCGAAAAGGTTGTCGCTTTCGCCGCGTTTGTCGTAGTCCTGCTGTTGATTGATCAGGAGGCGGCGTGCCTTGGCGATGATGGGCAGGTGCTCTTCTTTCCCGGACTGAACCAGAGCCATGACCGAGAGCGCCGTGTTGTAAGTGGCGAGGCCTTTTCCGTAAATACCCCCGTCGCCTTTTGCTTTGCTTTCGAGAAAGTCGAAGCCTTTTTCTATTTCAGCGGAAAACGGAGCATCGAGGTCACGATTGGGGTCGCCGATCAAGGAGGATACAGAGAGCGCCGTCAGTGCAGGGAGATTTTCGTCGCCGAATTTCCCAGTCTCTTTGTCCTGTTGGCTTTTAAGAAAAGTAACGCCTTTGGCGATAGCCCTTTCGATTTCGAGTTTTAGAGAAACGTCACCGTCGCTGCCGGGGCGAATGATATCCTGGGCTGCCAGTGGAGAAAGCAGAGAAAGGGTGAGCAGGGAAAGAAGAATTCTTTTCATAGGAAGTGGGGTAAATTATTGCGCCGAATCACGTGATTTGTGACGGTCTCAGTGCATTTTTTTCAGGACGACAGTTCCTTTGATTCCAGTCTCGGGAATTAGATCGCCATTGGCACCCCAGCGCTCATCAATTTCGGAACCGGGCCGGGCCATGTTGAATATGGCGAGATGGTCGAGATACACAGCAAGGATCGAGCCTTCGGCTTCCGCCATATAGGTCCCGCCTTCCGTGGTAGAGCCGGTGAAAATCCACGGACCTACCGGCATTGGTTCGGTGTCTTCGCCGTCGATTACGAGAGTGTCGATAGGAGACGACTTCTCTTCGTCACCTTCTTTCCACTGGAAAAAGATGTGGAGGCCATCACCGCGATCTTCTTTTTTTCCAGCCTGGTCGAGAGCTTCTTCGGAGAGAAGTTTGTCAAACACGTCCCCTATTCCTGCTTTGTAGCTGAGTAAATTCAGCGCAATCTGAATGTCGAGAGGGCTGGCTGAGGTGGTGAGAATGGATTCATGAACCTTGCCGTTCTCGTGAACCAGCACGTATTCGATGGGTCCGCCTTCCCGCATGTTTACGGTTGCCGGAATGAAAAGCTCCTTGGTCTTGGAATCGAATTCAACCTGACCGAGACGAAAGCGGGTTTCGCCGATTCGCTTCACAGCTGGTTTTGTTTTTGCCGGTTCCGCGGGTTTTTCCTGGCTCATTCCGAAGACCGGAAAAAACAGAAGGCAAAGAAACCGGGGAGTGAGAAAGCGGAGAATCATCTGAGTTAAGATAGCCATTCTTTGGATGGTTGAAAGTTCCGAGTATCTTTGTGACCGCTTTCGGCGTAATCCGTGTATGGAAATGACAGGCTTTTTCTCCAACTCCAATCAGTTGCATGCCTCCGACCGTGGTGCCTCATCGCATTCACACGGTTCCCGATCCCTTTCGTGATCCTTTCCCCCATTTTTATTTTCGGGGGAGCCTTGTGGATATTTTCCATGAAATACGCTGCCCATACGACTAGTTAACGGACCTTTGTACTATTTTTGCTCATGAAAAAACCTCACGTCATCATACTCGGCGGCGGCTTTGCCGGAATCGAATGTGGACAGGCATTTAAAAACAAGCCTGTCGATGTCACTTTGATTGACCGGCAGAATCACCATCTCTTTCAGCCGCTTTTGTATCAGGTGGCCTCGGCAGGATTGGCCGCTCCGGAAATCGCAGCACCAATTCGCAGTATTTTTTCCGGACAGGAGAACGTCAAAGTGCTCATGGAGAGTGTCACCGGTGTCGACTTCGACAAAAAGGTCGTGACGACGCAGGAAAGTGAAATCCCCTATGACTACGTCGTTATCGGTCTCGGGGTCAAAACGGGATATTTCGGAAACGATGAGTGGGCGGAGCATGCGCCGGGACTGAAGAGTCTGGACGATGCGACGCGGCTTCGAAGAGAAGTGCTGCTCGCTTTTGAAAAGGCCGAAGTCTGCGATGATCCGGCCGAGCGGAAGAAACTGATGAGTATCGCTGTTGTCGGTGGCGGCCCGACCGGAGTTGAGCTGGCCGGAGCATTTGCCGAACTGTCACGACACGTTTTAAATAGTGATTTTCGAAACATCAATACCGATGAGGCCCGCATTTTTCTGATCGAAGCGATGCCCCGGCTCCTGACGATGTATGATGAAGACCTCTCTGACTACACACAGAAAAGTCTGGAGAAAATGGGAGTCACAGTGAAGACCGGCTGCAAAGTCTTGAACGTTACGCATCAGAAACTGGAGCTCGAAGACGGGGATATTGAGGCGGCCAATATCGTTTGGGCAGCCGGAGTGAGTGCTCCGGGATTGACGCGGAAACTCGGAGTGGAAACCGATCCGGGCGGGCGAATCAAGGTCGAAACCGATCTCAGTATTCCCGGGCATCCGGAAGCCTTTGCGGTCGGCGACATCGCCCATTGCATCGATCAGGCTGGAATTCGTGTTCCGGGACTTTCTCCCGCTGCAATTCAAATGGGACGACATGTTGCCAAATTGATTTGTGAGGAAATACAGAACCCACCAGCCAGGAGCTACCCGGTGAGGAGGCAGTACCGTTATTTCGACAAAGGATCGATGGCCACCATCGGCCGGTCGAAAGCTGTGGCCCAAAGTATGGGGATGAAATTTGACGGCTTCATTGCCTGGCTCATGTGGCTTTTTATTCACATCCTCTTTCTCGTTGGATTCCGAAACCGGATCGCAGTGCTGATTCAGTGGTTTTATTCCTATGTCCGCTATCGTCGGGGAGCTAGAATCATTACCGGAGTGAGCGACGCTGATTCGTGAAGAGGCACGTTGATTCCCTCTCTCTTTTCGTCGACAGTTTCCCAATGATTCGGTTCCTCCTTCCCGCAATCGGCCTGATGGGCTGTTTGGGGGAGACCCATGCCCAGCAGTCGCCTCCCATACCGCCGGTGGTTGCTCAATATTGTGCGGGGTGTCACCCGGTTCCGCGCCCTGGGTCCATGCCTCGATACGCCTGGCCGAAGACGGTAGATTCGATGTCGCGAATCATGGAAATAGCTTCGATGCCTTTTCCTGAGTTTCATCGGGAGCAGGTCATCAATTACTACATCAACAATGCTCCGGAGGTTCTCGAAGTGATTCCGGATGACTACCTGGATTCACCAATCCCTTTTGACAAGATTACCGTTGGTTTGCCCTCCAAAGAGGAGCGCCCTCAGGTCACCAGTGTAAAATTTACCGACCTCGATCAGGATGGAAACCAGGATGACATTGTGGTAACCGATAACGCCAACAGCACTGTTTCCTGGTTGCATCAGAAGAACGGTATTTGGGTGGAGACTATTCTCGCAGAAGTTCCCGCTCCGGTGAATTCCACTCCCATCGATATTGATAAAGATGGGGACATCGACCTCGCCATTTCCGCCATGGGATTCATGCATCCGAATGACGATATGATCGGAGAATTTCATATTCTCATGAATCAAGGGGATGGAAAATTTACGCGGCAAATTCCGGTGAAAGGCAGTCCGCGAATCACTGATTGTACAGCGGCCGACTTCGACGGAGACGGAGACCTCGACTTTATTCTCGCCATGTTCGGATGGCGCTACACCGGTGGCGTGGGATTTCTCGAACAAAAGGAGGATGGGAAATTCGAGCTGAAAACCATCATCGAAATCAACGGCTGCATGCGGGTTATGGTCAACGACGCCAACGGGGACGAGCTTCCTGATTTTGTTGCCCTCGTCACCCAGCAGCACGAGTCGATTGTTCAATTCACCAACAGCGGGGAAGGGAATTTTGAAAACAAATTCATCTCCCGCGCCAATCATCCGGCCTTTGGTTCTTCCAGCATTGATCTCGCCGATCTCGATGGAGACGGGGATGAAGACATTCTTTACACCAACGGCGACATGATGGATGAGAATCCTGAGCCGAAGCCCTACCACGGCGCCCGTTGGCTGGAGAATGATGGAAAGGGCGGCTACACGATTCACTACATCGCCGGAATGCCGGGCTGCTACTGCGCCAAACCGGTCGACATGGATGGGGACGGGGATCTCGATGTCGTCATTTCGAGTCTCTATTTTCAGTGGCAGGAGCATGATTTTCCTGCCCTTGCCTGGCTGGAGAACACCGGAGGCTTCCGGAATTTCGTAAAAAGAAAAATCGCCTACGCCCCTACCAACATGGCCAACGTCGCCATCGGGGATGCCAACAATGACGGCAAGCTGGACATCATCGGTGGAGGAATGCACGTCCCCGGGCCGCTGGATCGAAAGGGCCGTCTGACCTTGTGGCTCGGGAAAGAAGCAACCGAAGCGGAGGGCAGTCAGTGAGCGAGTGTCAGATTGCGTTTAGAGAATGAGTCAATTTTCCTGACAGAGAGCGCTTGCACCTTTCACAAGAAGGATTAAATTCCCGCCCTGTCAATTTTGGCAGGGAGAGAGAAAGGCCATCTTAGCTCAGCTGGTAGAGCAGCTGATTTGTAATCTGCAGGTCGTCGGTTCGAGTCCGACAGATGGCTCTCTCTTTTCTCCACAGCGTCCAACTCGGACGAGAACCGGCGAAGGAGGTTCGCGCGCCATCGCAACAAGGTTGCTGAAAAATCCCGCGCGCAGCGCCAACCTGCGCATGTGGCCTCAAGCCACATAATCCGACAGATGGCTCTCTCTTTTCTCCATGACGTCCAACTCGGACGAGAACCGACGAAGAGCCGTTGAATTCATTCGTTTGAAGCCGAGGCACGCCCACAAGGGGAGGGGTGGAGGCTTGGCATTCGCTCACTAAATTCTGGTGAGTTTCCCCTTCCAGCAGCGCTGTTCAGACCTTTTGAGGGCTCCAGTCTTCGTCCGGATTTTTCTCCTTCAGGAGATCGCGACCGAAGTCCAGTTCGTTGTAACTTTCAGGCGCGCCTTCGATTTCGTTGGCGCTCATTTGCCAGTTGCAATGCCTTGCATAGATGTCGAGCAGAGGATCCTTCGCTTCATCTACACTGAAGAAGCACCAGGTGGTGACTCCTCCTGTCACGACGATGCCGACTTTATCTTTCGACATCCATTTGAGGATCGACATGGTGCGGTCCTCTTCACAGGGCGGCCAGTAAATTTTACGCTGATCGACAAAGTCGAGATCGTCGGGAAGTTTTGCCAATTCGTTCGGGTGCTGTAACCAGTCAGCGACTTCACATTTGGCCCGGTGTTTTGAATCTTTCGCGTCGTCGGGGATGTTGTCATTCAGGTCGAGTTCTTCCAAATACTCGATCGCCCGGCCTCCGGTTCGCCAGTCAGTGCTCATTGCCGCGAGCTGGTCGATGTATTCTCTTTTACCCAGTTTGGACCCCGCCCAGGCGGCTTCGACTTGCACCTTCAAATCGGGATGACGAATTGCGAGGGCGAGAACTTCATTTCGCAGCGGGTGCGAAAGATGTGGCAGAGCCGAGGCTGCGCTGATCGCATAAGTAAAGTGTTCGGGGTCGCTGTCGGATAGATATTCTTTCAGCCGCGCCATTCCGGCATCG
Organism: uncultured Verrucomicrobiales bacterium; assembly: GCA_913058215.1. Taxonomy (GTDB): domain Bacteria; phylum Verrucomicrobiota; class Verrucomicrobiia; order Verrucomicrobiales; family DEV007; genus Arctic95D-9. The sequence continues at coordinate 7,047 of CAJXQE010000198.1, read as the reverse complement.
CTGGCAAAAGGGTGGGGAGACATTTCGTGCTCAAGACACATCGCGTTGCATTGATCGAGAAACGCGACGCAGGCAAACCCTTCAGGTAGCTCTTTTCCCAAATGGCGAAGCAAGCTCGAAAAATCTGGATCGGTAACATTTCCGGCAGAGAAAATTGTGCCCCACATGTAGCTCTCGATCATTTCGGGATTACGGCTCGCTGAGCGAATTTCGTCAAACGCGGGCTCAAAGGCAAACCCCGTCAAAAGAGCGAGGAGTTGATACTTTTCCGAGTTGTGATCGTATTCACCGGTACCGCGGTCTTTGATCTGACGATACCGTTCGAGGACGAGGGGCATTCCCATTTGGTAGAAAAGGGAAAACACTTCCTGACTTCCGGGGGACCGGAATAGCTCTGACAATTCCCCGGCAAGGTCATTATCTGCATCACAGAATTCCCGGTAGAGTGAGAGTACGGCTACGCCATCAAGAACTTCAGAGAGATCGGCTTCTTCCTCCTCATTTTCTTCGTCGCCATCGAGGAGCCTGTCCGCCTCACGTTCACCATTTCGAAATTGATCGAGACGCTCGACAAAGATAGAGCTGTGGGAGGTCTGTTTCTTGAATGCCATAAGGCTTTCCGGAATTTCCAAATCGCCTTCTCCAAATCGGTCCCACCAAGAGGAAATACGATTACCGGAAATTTTGTTGGCGATCATGCCCGTGAGCCATAGGACAAAGCCACCGAATACGACCCACTGCCACCAGGCGAAACTCCAATCGTTGCGCAATCCCATACGGATCCAGAGCAAGAGAATTGCGATTACGAAAATCGGGTGTGAGGTGGCCCGATCAAACCAGTTTTTCTTTTTCTCCTCCATGATGAATCAAGTGGCTAGGTTTCCTTTTGCGGAATTTGACGAATTCAATCCTCCCGGAATCTGAATTGAATTGAACGGAATACTACTGGAAGAGAGCTCCGGAAAGCGTGGGGGAGATGAGGCGGGATTCTTCATGTTTAGTAAAAGGTGTAGCAGAATTTTTCTCGATGAAAAACCTGTTTTGTATCGATAGCAGAAGGGAATGTTCCGTTTTTGGAGGGCGTTCCCCTCCGGGTCATGATCCTGATTGGACTGCGATCTGCGAACCTTCCTTTTTCTGTCCGCTTTACGCAATTTGTGCACAGTGATGGTCCATTGGTGCGGAGCCGAATATACGATTGCGGTGATCTTCGGTCAGGCAGCGCTGGAAGCAATGCCTGAACGGCACGATGGAAGTCATCGCTCTCACCACCTTATTCAGCGTTTTATTTGCAGTCTTTTTTCTGCTGCTGTTTTTGCGGTCGAGGGAGAATCGCGCGGGATCGATTGAGCAGGATTCTCTGCTCCCTTTCTCGTCGGACTTTGATGTGCATTTAGATGCACCAAGCCATCCCGTTCAGTCGGATTTTTCCAGCGCCGTCATTGAGAAAAGCGATCAAACCAAAGACACCGATAATGACCCAAAAGGACCCTGCTCCGGCAAGTGCAAAGACTGCCCCTGCTCTGAAATCGATCACGATTGAATTCGATGACAGGATCACTCGACATTTTATGGTCGCCTCTATCACGTGGGGCGTCGTCGCCATGCTTGTTGGCGTCATTGCTGCGTTTCAGCTGAATTTCTGGGAGGCAAACGGACACGTCTTCGAAATACTGACCCGCTTTCTTCACGAAACGCTGAAGCTTTCCTTTATCCCGATTTTTGATACCGACGGGATCCAGTACCTGACTTTTGGCCGTCTCCGCCCCCTTCATACGAACGCTGCGATCTTTGCCTTTGTCGGCAACATGATGTTCGCGGGTATCTATTACTCGACCCAGCGACTCTGTAGCACCCGGATGTTCTCGGATGTGCTTTCCAAGATTCACTTCTGGGGTTGGCAATTGATTATTGTTTCGGCGGCGATAACGCTTCCGGCAGGCTTGACTCGCGGAAAAGAATACGCGGAATTGATCTGGCCGATCAACCTGGCGGTGACAGTGATTTGGGTAGTGTTCGCAGTGAATTTCTTCATGACCTTGAAGATCCGGCGCGAAAAACCTCTCTACGTGGCTCTTTGGTTCTATATCGCCACCATCATCACTGTGGCGATGCTCTACATCGTGAATCACCTCTCGATTCCAACGAGTTTGACCCACAGTTATCCGATCTTCGGTGGCGTTCAGGATGCGCTGGTCCAGTGGTGGTATGGACACAACGCGGTCGCCTTCTTTTTGACTACTCCGATCCTCGGGATCATGTATTACTTTCTTCCGAAAGCGGCCAACCGACCGGTGTATTCCTATCGCCTGTCGATTGTTCACTTCTGGTCGCTCGTTTTCATCTACATCTGGGCGGGACCGCATCACTTGCTCAACACTGCTCTTCCCAACTGGCTCCAGATGCTGGGGGTATTTTTCAGCATCATGCTGTGGGCGCCCTCCTGGGGCGGAATGCTGAACGGACTGCTGACCCTGCGAGGTGCCTGGGATAAATTGCGCACTGACCCGGTCATCAAATTCTTCGTCGTTGCGATCACCTTTTATGGAATGGCGACCTTTGAAGGGCCGCTTCTATCTCTCCGCTCAGTCAGTTCGCTGGCACACTATACGGATTGGATCGTCGGGCACGTTCACAGCGGAACGCTTGGCTGGAATGGATTCATGGCTGCCGGAATGTTCTACTGGCTGGCGCCGAAATTGTGGGGTCGTCCGCTATGGTCGAAAAACCTCGCCAACATGCACTTCTGGATTGGGCTGGTCGGCATTCTTCTTTACGTCGCCTCGCTTTGGTTCGCCGGAATCATTCAGGGTTTGATGCTGAATGAACTCGACGCAACCGGCACCCGCTTTGTTCACGATTTTGTAAATACTGTCGACAAGATTGAGCTGCTCATGCTGACGAGGGCGATCGGGGGAACTTTCTACCTGCTCGGATTTCTTCTTCTTGTGGTCAATATCTGGAAAACTGCGCGCTCGGGTGAGCCTGTCAACGAAACGCGTGTTGTCGTGGCGGATCCGGCGATGGAAATAGATCGCATGACTTGGAGCGCTGCCTTTCGCAACGATCCGATTGCTTACACTTTCTGGGGGCTGTTCTTCATGATCCTCTGGTTCTTCTCCCCACCCGGATACAGTCACATGGCGCTAATCTGCACCCTGGCTTTCTCTTTCTTTGCGGTGAAGAAGTTCAAAGCTGACACCAAGACCTGGTCGGACTGGTATGATGAATTTTCGGAAAACTATCTGCCCTTCAGTGTGCTCGTTCTCGTAGCGGTTCTGATTGGGGGAATGGTTCAGATTATTCCTACGATCACAGTGAACCGTGCCATGAACGTGGAAGACCGTCTCCAAACTCTCTACACTCCGCTCGAACTGGCCGGGCGCGATATTTACATCAGTGAAGGGTGTTATAACTGCCACTCGCAGATGATACGGACTCTGGTACCGGACGTGGTGCGTTACGGGGATTATTCCCGTCTCGGCGAATCAATTTACGACCATCCGTTTCAGTGGGGTTCGAAACGAACCGGCCCCGATCTTGCCCGTGAAAGCGGCAAGCGAGGCGATTCCTGGCATTACCTCCACTTGTTGAATCCGCGCGGAATCGAAGGGGCATCGAGGATGCCGAACTACCATTGGTTGGTCGAAAACAAAACTGATTTCAAGGGGCTTCCGGCAAAGATCGCTGTTCAGCAGCGGATCGGTGTTCCTTATCCAATCATGGCTCCTGCGGAGATCGAACAGGGCGCCCGCGAACAGGCGCTCAAAATTGCTGAAGGACTTGTGAAAGAACAGGTTCGGATTCCTGCCGATGCCGATGGGAAAGAGCCGGAAAGTGAAACCGAGGCCCGCAACAAACTGGCGGGGTCTGAAATGATTGCCTTGATCGCTTACCTGCAGAAGCTGGGAACTTTCGAAGAGGTCGAGAAGGATGAGTTGGAACCCGGTATGCCGCCAGTCGGTCCCGGGGTTCCGGATAAATTTCGCCCTGACGTCCCAATTGAAACCGCAACTGCAACCGAAACCTCCGAATAACTCTACTTTAATAAATTTGAGAAAGGTCTGCTTCGCCTACAGGTTTTCAATGGCCGTTCGGCCTCGAAACCAGCTGAAAGCGTCTTTCTGAAAAACTTACCAAAGTAGTCCTAACCTGAATATCCCGGACAAATGTTCAAACGTATCATTCTTGAAGATTGGCAGGCTCTCGTGCCTTACCTCTGTTTTGCCCTCATCGGAGGCGCCTTCATTCTCATTGTCATTCGTGCACTTTGTTTGAAGAAATCGGATGTCGAACATCTTGCCCACCTGCCTCTTCTCGATGACGAAGAAATCAAACGTGTTGATCAAGATTCATGAGCAAAAATTCGAAACGCGAACCGGAAGTTATCCTCCGTGACCACATTTTTGATGGTATTAGAGAATACGATCAAAAGCTTCCCAACTGGTGGCTTTTCACGCTCTATTTTGCCATCGTTGGATTTATTCTGTTGTGGTTCGCCTATTACCAATTGCCTCTTGGGCTGAAGTCCGATACTGAAAGGATCGAAGCGAAGATTGCGAAGATTGATCAGAAACGGGAAGCCTTGTTGGAAGCGATGGTCTCATCTCTGTCCAATGAATCTCTGCAGGAAATGAGCCAAAAGCCGGAGAATGCGGAAGCGGGCAAGGCGATCTTTGAAACGAAATGTCTCGCCTGCCACGGGCCGGATCTCACCGCGAAAATGGGTACCATTCAGCTTCCGGGCGTCAGTCTGGTGGACGAGGAATGGCTCCACGGAAGCGAGCCTCTGAAGATCATGGAGATCGTCACCAACGGCTCACCCAACATTGAGAAGGGGATGATTGCCTGGAAGACCCAACTTTCCCCGACCGACATCGCCCTGGTGGTTTCCTACATTCTCAGTAAGCAGCCTAAGAACTGATCGAGCGATCCGGGAGGGTTGAATCGGTGAGCCAACCCTGTTCGATCGCTTGAGTAAAAACACATGGCTACCGGAACGAAAAAACCTTCTCGCGAATCTGTAACGACGATCAATCAGGACGGATCGCATTACACGCTCCATCCGGCAGATGTGAAGGGGATCTTCACCTTCGGTCGTCGTTTTTTCGGCGTCCTGCTTCTGGCCGTCTACGTCCTCCTGCCATGGATTCCGATTAATGGATTCCCTGCTGTCTTCTTCGACCTCGCCAAGCACCAGTTTCACTTTTTCGGACTGACCTTTCTGGCGGAGGATTTGTGGATTGGATTTTTCCTGCTGACAGGATTGGGGTTTGGCTTGTTTTATGTCACCGCTCTACTTGGTCGCCTCTGGTGCGGGTGGGCCTGTCCTTACACCGTATTTCTCGAGCACCTCTACCGTCGGGTGGAACGTCTCATCGACGGTGACTCTTCCAATCGAAGAAGGCTCGACGTCGCTCCCTGGAGTTTCGGTAAAGCGATGCGGAGAATCATCAAGCACAGCATCTACATCGCGATTTCCGCGGCACTGGCTCACATCTTCATCTCGTATTTCGTCTCGATCCCCGGGCTCTACCAATACATGACCCAGTCTCCGGTGAATCATGCAAAAGCTTTCGGAGTGATGTTGTTTCTGACCTTTGCGCTCTATGGTTCCTTTGCCTGGTTTCGTGAGCAATTCTGTATCATCATGTGTCCCTACGGACGGATCCAGTCCGCTCTGACTGACGACGACACGGTCATCATCGGGTACGACGAGAAACGCGGCGAACCCCGGGGTAAAAAAGCTGACTCAGACGCGGGCGACTGCATCGATTGCCATCGATGTGTCACCGTCTGTCCGACGGGAATCGACATCCGCGAGGGGCTGCAAATGGAGTGCATTGGGTGCGCAGCCTGTGTGGATGCCTGTGACGAAATCATGGTCAAAGTTGACCGCCCCAAAGGTCTGGTTCGCTACGATTCCATGAATGGCCTGGCCGGGAAGAAAAGAAAGTTCCTGCGGCCCCGAATTTTTCTCTACACTGGCCTTATGCTGATCGGGATGAGCGTCCTCGCAATTTTCCTGAGCGGTCTGCACACCACTAAAATGGAGATCACCCGTATGCCGGGACAGCCGTTTTACGTGACCGAAACTGACGTGCGAAATCAATTTGAAATTCAGGTGGCTTCGAAGAAAAATATTCCCACAGAGATTCTCACTAAAGCCATTGATCTCCCTGATGGGGCGGTCATAATTGGTTTAGAGGAACCGATTCATCCCGGGCCTCTCGGCAAAGTGAAAAAGACTTTCTTTGTCTCGATTCCCAAGGATAAGTACACTGGCGAGTTTCGCGTTACCATCAGCTCATCCGTGGCTCCGGGAGACTACAGTATCACCGACACCGTTGAATTCCTTGGGCCGAGTGCCTACACTTTGAAAAAGGAAAAAACACCATGACCTGGCTAAAAAAACGTCCCTGGCTTTGGATTGTTCTTGCGTTTGTCGTGCTCATCACCGCGTGGGTTTTTCTTTTGAGGCTTGCCATTCAAACGCAGCCGGAATCCGTTCCTCTGCAAACCCGCTCTACACAAGATGCTGGCCACTGATCCCGGATCGATCACACTCGCCGGGGTTTTCGTCGCCGGCCTTGCAACAAGTTTGCACTGCGCCGGTATGTGCGGATTGCTAACTTGCGGCCTTGGAATCGCCGGCCACGCTTCACAAACCGCGTCGATCGGAATCTATCATGCAAGTCGGCTCATTGGCTATTCGATTGCCGGTGCGATTGCCGGTTTTCTGGGCGCAGTGATTGGGGTGACCCGGGTTTTCCCGCAAACCAACTGGCTTCCTTATCTTCTCATTGTTCTACTGCTGGTCATTGCTCTTGGTCTCGATAAAAAGATCGCCGCTGTTCCCGGTTTGGGCAAAGCGGTGCAATTGATTCGCGGGAAAACCTTGTCCATCCCGCCGCTTGCCCGTGCTGGTGTCGTTGGCTTGAGCACTCCACTATTACCCTGCGGGCCACTTTACGCGATTCTTGCCATCGCTCTCGCGTCCGGGTCAACGACTGTCTCTTATACACATCTGACGCTGCCGACGAAGAG
>CAJXQE010000197.1 GCA_913058215.1 uncultured Verrucomicrobiales bacterium | reverse complement strand
GCTCTCTTCGGATCTGAAGATGCGTCCTTCACGATCAGTCAGCGATTGTGTGGAGTTTGGAATTCCTCTCGCTGAGGCACTCGGCCATTTGCATGAAGCCGGAGTGACTCATCGGGATGTGAAGCCTTCCAATATCATTTTTGTGAACAACAAACCGAAACTGGCAGACGTCGGGCTGGTTGCCGCCAGTGGTCAGCGGACCTACGTGGGCACCGAAGGCTATGTTCCTCCGGAAGGGCCGGGAACGCCTTCTGCTGATTTGTATTCACTTGCGATGGTGCTGTATGAAATGCACACCGGCAAAGATCGTCTCGATTTTCCTGAGCTTCCCACCAATCTCGAGATCGCTCCGACCGTCAATCGAGATGAATGGCGGGCGCTTAATTCCGCAATTTGCCGGGCCGGTTCTCCGGATCCAACCAAGCGTTACGAAACAGCCTACGCTTTTGCCGGTGCCTTACGACGGATTATCGGAGCGGCGGAGCCGGATCTTCAACCGGGGAGTTCTGTAGGCAAAACTGCATGGATCAGCTTGGCGGTCGTTGCGGTGACTTTGATTGTTGCGGGCAGTTTCTGGCTTTTCGCCGATCGCCAGAATTTTTTCAGTTCCAATCTTGGCAATCCGAAAATCGTCGAAAAAGGGGAGAAAGGAAAAGGGGATCTCAAAGGCACAGTAGGTGGAAAAGATAAAGGGAAGGGACCCACCGCTCCGGGTGACTTCAGCCTGATACCCCCCGATAAGACTGACCATGGAACGGTGACGTTTACGGATCCGACTTCGGCGGTTCCAGATCCCCCGGAAGATCCTGACCCTCCGAAGGAAAAAGGGAATAAGCCGGTTGCTGTCGTGGTGGAGACTCCGAAAGACACCGCCAAGCTTAAGATTTCCAGTACTCCTGGAAATGCGACAGTGTGGAATGGTGAAGAGGAAATCGGGCGAACAACTACGCCCTTTCTCAGTTTCGAACCAGGAGAAGTGGCGCTGGAATTGAAGCTGCCCGGCTATCATGATTTCACCCTTTCTCAGACTCTCGAAGAAGGGCGGCAGTCAGCTCACGCTACTTTGGTGCAAGATTTACGGCCGGTGCCGGGCGCGCCGTGGGTGAACAGTTTGGGAATTCTTTTCTCTAGGAATGAAAAGGATTCGCTGATTACGGAAGTCGCAGTCGCGACGGCTCCGCTGGAACGTTTTGCCAAAGAGACCTCCACCCCGGTTTCTCTGGTAGCGATGGCCGGGGCTGCTCAGGTGGCCGAGAATCGGATGCGCTGGGATTTTTGTGACTGGATGACTGAGGTGGATCGTGAGAACGGATACCTCGATGACACCTTGTTTCATGCGCCTCTGCGGGGAACGGGTCCTGGCGGAGAAGATGCGATCTTCAGTGTGCTGGATAACCGGTTCGGTGCTCTGATTATTAACAGCACCCCTGAAGGCGCGGATGTGTTTCGCAACAACAAGCTTCTGGGGCAGACTCCCCTGGTCTTGGAAAAAGCCCGGTTCGGTCCCTTTGAGTTGGAATTCCGAATGGGAGGTCACCAAACTTTGTCAGAAATTGGTTCCGTGATCTCAACGGAAGCTCAGCCCCTGATTGTGGAACTGCAAGAGGACGACTCGGTGGTTTTTGGTGATCCCTGGGTCAACAGCCTCGGGCAGAGACTGGTTCCTGTCGGCGGGTTAATGGTGGGTGCCCACGAAACCCGGGTTCAGGATTTTCAGCAGTTTCTCAGTGATACCGGTTCGACAGAGTTCGCTCCGCGACCGGGATACCCACAGGGCCCTGATCATCCGGTTGCCGGTGTCAGTGCGAATGATGCGGACACTTTTTGCGAGTGGCTGACGAATCGGGAGCGGGATCTGGAACTGATTCAACGGACTCAGCGCTATCGGCTGCCGACTGACAGAGAGTGGAGCCGTTTGGCGGGTCTCGATGATGAGGACGGCGATACGCCGGAGGCTCGTGATCGGCCTGTGGTCGGAAAGTATCCATGGGGAAAAGAGTGGCCTCCGCCCCCGAATACCGGAAATTTCTCTGACGCCGCTGCGGAATCCATTCTGGGGAAATATATTATCCCGAGCTACGAGGACGGGTTTGCGAGGACTTCACCAGTGGGGGCATTTTTACCAAACGAAAGCGGGCTTCATGATTTGTCGGGGAATGTGTGGGAGTGGGTTTCAGATTACTACAGCGATGCCACCACCGGGCTCCGGGTTCTTCGTGGTGGTGGATGGAAAACTTACGAGCAGGAAGCTCTTCTCAGCTCTTATCGAAATCCGGTGAGGGAGGGAACCCGCGAGGGCGTTCACGGATTCCGCGTCGTTCTGGTCGATGAGCGGAAACCATCGGAAGAAACTCCTGTTGAAAACGGGAATTGATTTTCGATACTGTCCCATGTCGAGAATCCTGATTTCTGAGATCCGTAATGCTGAAGAATGTCCCGGAGACGTGCTCGTGAAGGGCTGGGTCCGGACGAGGCGGGATGCGAAGGCATTTTCATTTATCGAGCTGAATGACGGCTCCTGTGTCGGAAACCTTCAGGTGGTTGCCGATGCGACAATCCCCGGATACGAAGATTCTGTCCTGCCGCTGCGAACAGGCGCCTCCGTGGAAATCGAAGGTAAAGTGGTCGCCTCTCAGGGAGGCGGGCAGAAGTGGGAGATTCAGGCAAGCGCAGTTCGCTTGGTGGGAAATGCGGAAGAGGATTTTCCTTTGCAGAAAAAAGGGCACAGCATGGAATTTTTACGTTCCATTGCTCATCTCCGACCGCGGGCAAATCTCTTTGGGGCTGTCTTCCGGGTTCGCAGCCGGATGGCTTATGCGGTCCATCAGTTTTTTCAGGAGAAGGCTTTTGTCTACGTTCACACACCCATTATCACTGCATCCGATTGTGAAGGAGCAGGAGAGATGTTCCGGGTGACGACTCTTGACGGGAAAGAACTCGATTCCGGTGCCGAGGATTTTTTCGGGAAACCCACTTACCTCACCGTAAGTGGTCAGCTGGAAGGGGAAACTTTTGCCTGTGCCCTGTCTAACATTTACACTTTCGGACCAACGTTCCGGGCGGAAAACTCTCACACTTCCCGGCATGCTTCCGAGTTCTGGATGATCGAGCCGGAAATGGCATTCTGTGATCTGGATCAGGATATGTCGCTGGCGGAAGAGATGGTCAAATATCTTGTCGCCGATGCGCTTGAAAACTGCGCGGAGGATCTCGGCTTCTTCAATCGCTTCGTCGACAAAGGACTGGTCGAGCGACTGGAGTTTGTGCGGGAGCGCGACTTTGCCCGGGTTAGTTATACAGAGGCCGTTGAACTCTTGATTTCCAGTGGGGAAAAATTCGAATACCCGGTAGAATATGGACTCAATTTGCAGTCAGAGCATGAGCGTTACCTGACCGAGACCCACTTCAAGTGTCCGGTCACCGTTTATAACTATCCGCGTGAGATCAAGCCTTTCTACATGCGGAAGAACGATGACGAGAAAACGGTCGCGGCGATGGATTTGCTCGTTCCCGGAATTGGAGAGATTGTTGGGGGAAGTCAGCGTGAAGAACGTCTCGATATTCTTCGCGCCAACCTGAAGGAGCACGATCTCGATGAGAAGGACTACCAGTGGTATGTCGATCTTCGCCGCTATGGGTCCGTTCCTCACGCCGGATTCGGGCTCGGGTTTGAGCGCTTGTTAATGTTTGTCACCGGCGTCGGAAATATCCGGGACGTGATCCCCTTTCCACGGGTTCCCGGTTGGGCGGAGTTTTAGGAAAGACGAATCAGGCAGACGGTATGAAAAAGATCAGACTTGCTGTCGCCTTTATCATCTTCGGTCTCGTCGTCAGCGGCGTGACCGCATTTCCTTTGGTTTGGGAATTGGATGTTCTTGCATCGTTTTTTGTGAAAGGCGGCGACTACAGTCCCGCTAGCTACGAAGGGCTTGCCCATTGGATTATGAAAGTTCGCGAGGGTCTGGTTGATACGGGAGAGCAGTATCCATTTATTGCCTACGGCACAGACTGGCTGGCCTTCGGTCACATCATCATCGCATTGTTTTTCGTTCCAGTGTTCCGCGATCCGGTTCGTTACATCGGAAACCTTTGGGTCGGATTCTGGGCCTGCATTCTGGTAGTGCCCCTTGCGCTGATCTGTGGTCCAGTTCGCGGAATTCCTGTCTACTGGCAACTGATCGATTGTTCATTCGGTGTCGTCTGTGTTGTCCCGATGTGGTTCGTGATCCGCTGGGTGAAGGGGATTGAAAAAAACAATGCGAAACAAGAGTCGTCGAATTTGCTTTTCTAAAACATCACCGCACAGACCAGGGGGCGACGCGATTTGCGATGGTTGGCAGCGGTGACGGTTTTGTGAATTTCAAACACATCGCCATCGGCACAAAGGACGAAAATTTCGCCGAAAGCTCCGGGGCGGAGAGCTTTGATTTCTTTGTCGATTTCAGAGCCATGGTCAAGAATCTGCAAGGGAATCTCTTTGCCGTTTTCATCTTCTTCAGTGCTCGCAGCCATGAGCTGTCCGTTGGAACTGGCGAAAACCAGTTTGCCGACCAGCGTGGGAAATCGCTCTCCGCGATAAATAAAGCTTCCAGTATGAGTCTTCTCAGAGGAGTCGGGGCTGAATTCCACAGCCGGTGGGGTCAGTCCGTCGATGATCCTGTTTCCGTTTTTCGGGGGATAAAGAAAGGATCCTTCGCAAATATCCCAACCAAAGTGTTCGGCTCCTTCGGTGCAGAGGTTAATCTCCGAAGTTCCGTCGAGGCCTTCTTCGGCGATGCAGATGGAGTTGGAGAAAGGGTCGAAGGTCAGGGAGTGAGGTGCCCGCAAGCCGTAAGCCCAGAGCTCTGCGAGAGCATGAGGAGCGAGGGAGAAAGGATTTCTTTCCGGGATGCCATATTGCTTGTTGGTGGAGTCCCGTTTCGTTGGGTCGATTCTCAACACTTTCCCGTAAGCGGATTGGAGAGACGAGGCATTTTTTGAAACGCTTTTCTCACCGGTCCCGCCATTGGCTCCGTCTCCGACAGCCAGGTAGAGGAATCCTTGAGCGTCAAAAGCAATGCTCTGAAGATTGTTTTCTGCACCCGGCTGGCTGAACCGAATGACCTCGCGTTTATCACCGGCAAACTTCAATTCAAAGGGACTGTTAGTCCGGAATTCGTAAACTACGTCCTGGTGATGTTCCGTTTCCCCTCCAAAATCCGGAGTGAAATCAGCTTCTCCACTGCTCGCTTTTTCGGCAGCAACCACATAAAAGCAGCCGAAACCATCCGCGTCAGTCATTAGAAATTGAGGATGAAAAGCGATCGCTGAGAATCCTAAGTCTGAATCGGTAGCGCTCGTTTTGAGTCGGGCAAAGGTTCCTACTTCACTTTGACCGTCTGCATTGAGACCGATTCTTTTCAAGTCTCCGAATTTTTCTAAAACATAGGTGACTCCCATCGCGTCTGAATCCAGATCGACAGGGGAACCTGTCCGGGCGATTCGGGTGAGTTTTCCGTCGAAAGTAGTCACTCTCGTGGCGGCCCGGTTTTCGAGGAAGGTACCGGCGTCAATACTTGGAGCTGAATCCTGGCATGATGTCAGAAGAGAAACGACTCCATAGCCAGCGACTCCCAATGCTGCGGAGACGAAAAAGAGGAGGGTGTTTCGGGCAAGCCTGGCGAGAAAATGTTTCATTGAAATGGGATAGATAAGCGGAGTCAGATTCTAATTATCATAATTAATAGTTATTATTGATAAGAATTGCAAGTATGAAAATGATATTTAGAGTCATTTTTGAGAAAAACTGTCCTGAATATAGATAATTGGAGTGGATTGAATGGGAAAATGCCTGTTCCAAGGGGTCTGGTTCACTTTTCAGATCTGAGAATGCGGCATCGAAACTGAGAATTTCTTCGCATGCTACTTGGCCCGGGAGCGTTGATTAGGCTTCGAGGATTCAATTCCCGACTTGAATGAGCAAATTCCAGACTGGATTCGTGCTTCCGGAACTGATATTCAGGAGGAGCAGAAAAATGAATATGGGAGCCCTATCAGAAGACGAGATTTCCGCGTATCACCGCGATGGCTTTGTAATCAAGCGGGGCCTGTTCACTCTGGAAGAAGCAAAGCTTGTTGGCGAAACAGCCCGCAATGATCACGCAATGGATAGTGCGGCGACGGCATTGGACGACGGAGGAGGGAATAAAGTCCGACTCTCCCTCTGGAATCATCCGGGGAGTGGCGTATACGGAATGGTCGCCCGCTGCCGGCGAATGGTGGACTCAGTTGAAGATCTCCTCGGGGGAGAAGTGTATCACTATCACTCCAAAATGGTTTTGAAAGATGCCCTGACGGGAGGTGCCTGGGCCTGGCATCAGGATTACGGCTACTGGTATCAGAACGGTCTTCTGTTTCCCGATCTCTGCAGTGTGATGGTCGCAGTTGATGCCGCCACGAAAGAAAACGGCTGCCTGCAGGTCTTAAAAGACTCGCATCGAATGGGTCGGATCAATCACATTCTGTCAGGTGAACAAGCAGGAGCTGATCTGGACCGGGTGAATGAAGCCTGCAAAGTGCTCGAAAAGGTCTACTGCGAAATGGATCCGGGCGATGCGGTATTTTTCCATCCGAATACTCTTCACTGCTCCGACGCGAATCATTCGGAGAACAGTCGATGGGCGATCATTTGTTGTTACAATTCTGCGGAGAATAATCCCTACAAGGAGTCGCATCATCCGAGTTACACAAAGCTGGAAAAGGTCGAAGACTCTGCCGTCCTTGAAGCAGGGAAGGATGACGCGGCCAGATCCAGCGTCGAATTTGCCAACATCGCGGATGATGATCAGAGCGCAAAAAGTCTTGCTGAAGACGATGGGTGAATTCACTCTTTCATCATGAGATTTTTCCAAAGCATCATCGCAATCATTTTCCTTACCGCATTCAATGTGGCGGCGGATAACGAATCAAAATTTAAGGTTCTTTTTGATGGTAAGAATCTTGAAGGTTGGAAACATGCCGGGAACTGGGAGATCCAGGATGACGGGTCCGTGTTTCGGAAAGACAAAGGAGGAAGCCTGGCTTATGTGACTGAAAGCATTCCGGACGACTTCGAATTGCGTTTCGAATGGAAGGTCGGGAAGGGGAGCAACAGCGGTCTCTATTACCGTCCCGGCCAGTATGAGTATCAGATCCTCGATAACAAAGGGCACGGCAACGGAACCAACCCGAGGACAACGGCCGCTTCGCTCTATTTCTGTATGGCTCCCAGCAAGGATGTCACGAATCCGGTCGGAGAATGGAACACCGGTAGAATTGTCGGAAAGGGTAGTCTGATCCAGCACTGGTTGAATGGAGAGAAGGTGATCTCCTTTGATTACAAAGACTCCCAGTGGAAGGATCAGGTTGAGCTATTGCGTAGACGCGGCGGAAATCTTGAAGCGCGCAATGCGAGGCTGTCTCTGCAGGATCATGGGAATCCAGTCTGGTTTCGTAATATTCGGATGCGTGAACTCACGGCCGAAGACAAGGTGGATCCGACCCCGGTTCAGCCAGCAGAGATTCCAGCTGATATCCGTGCTGCCGAAGAAAAAAAGCTGCAGGGTATGGAGAAAAAACGAGCCGATAGCAAGGCGAAGAAGAAAGAGTGAAGGGGAGTGTAGCATTTTGAGTCGAGTGGGATTCTAATCCAGCCACACGAACTCGTTGGAGTTGAACAGGGCCAGGCAGAGTGATGAAAGTCCTCCATCTGGATTCTCCTTGAGAAACTGCTCTGCCAGTTTCAGTTCCTGTTCCATTGGAGGGTGCCCAAGAATCCGGGTCCACGCGAATTGAATTCCCTTTGATGATTCGCTATCGATCTCGTCGGCAATCTGTTTGGCCATTCGTCGCGAGAAATCCGAGTTCAAGAGGATCAGAGACTGCGGAGCGGTGGTGGAGAGGTGTCGACGGGCGCAGCTGGCATTTCCGTCCGGCCGGTCGAAGACTTCGAAAATTGGAAAGCGTAAATTTCTCCTGACAAACAAATAAATGCTGCGGCGACTGTGTTCGGATTTGTCTTCGGTGACCGGCCACTGGTTTTTCAAAAGAGTCACCGTAATTTCCGCGGGCAGAGGAGGACGAACCCCGGGGCCTCCGGTCTTGGTGTTTAGAGATCCGGTTAACAAAAGCATGGCATCTCGAATCTCCTCGCCGCTCAAGCGGCGTCTTGGAAACCGGGTTAAGCAGGTATTCTTTGGGTCATTGAGAAGTCGAATTGACCATTGATCATCGCCTTCAAGCTGACGGCTGGACTGCTTCCATGTCTGCGAAGTGAGGAGAAGCCTATAGAACGATTTGATGGACCAACCCTCTTTGACGAATTCGGCAGCAAGCCAATCGAGGAGTTCCGGGTGCGAAGGGCTGGCGCCTGTCTTTCCGAAATCGGAAGGGGTCGCGACAAGAGGCGTTCCGAATGCCTGCATCCAGAGGCGATTTACGATTACCCGCGCGGTGAGCGGATTTCCCGGAGATACGAGCCAGTTCGCCAGTTCTGTCCGGTAGCCACTGGTGTGGGAACCCGGAGCGGGGCTTGGCTTTAGTTCGCCGGGATTCGCGAGAGGAAGGAATGCAGGCTGCAGTTTCATTCCCGGGCTACGGAAATCTCCGCGGGCGTAGAGAAAAGAATCGGGTTGCCGGGGGCCCTTCTCGGAAACGAGATGGGGAAGGCTTTTATTCTTTTCGGGGATCTTCAAATTTTCAAAGAAAGCTCGCATCTCAAAAAAGTCAGCGTGACTGATCGGATCCGTTTTGTGGTCATGACATTGGCAGCAAGCCATGGTCATTCCCAGAAACGCTGAGCCGACCGTGCCGGTGATTTCATTCAAGATGCTGTGCCGTCTCTCTGCCTCGAGGTTGATATCCGGCATGTCGGGACCGGCGAATAGAAATCCCGTCGCAGCTTTTTCCCTTTCGTCTCCGGGTGCCAATTCATCGCCGGCAATTTGCAGGGAAAGAAATTGATCGTAGGGGATGTCGCGATTGTAGGCGTCGACTACCCAATCCCGAAACCGCCAGGATTCAGAACGGGTTTTATCGTGCTCAAAACCATCGGTCTCGGCAAAGCGCGCCAGGTCGAGCCAGTGTTGGGCCTGCCTTTCTCCATAGTGCGGGGACTCGAGAAGTTGATCGACAAAGGCTTTAAATCCCAGAGTCGCGAAATCCGTTCCTTGTCTCGCAGTGGGAGGAAGCCCGGTCAGGGCGAAGGTAAGGCGGCGGAGTAATGTAGCCGCGTCTGCATTGGGAGCAAAACCCGTGACTTCAGTTTCTTTGCGCATTCTCTTGAGAAGAAAAGCGTCGACCGGGTGTTCGGCACCTTTCGGAATATCGCTGCTAAGGATTGGCTGAAAGGACCAATGTTGAAGGTCTGCTTCTTCGACCTTCGGTTCGGTGTAAGGCTCGTCAGCTGAGTAAGAAGTAGAAGTGACTGCTGTCAGTGCAATCAAAGCGAAGCCTGAGATAAGGCAGGAAATCCTCACGCTCATGCAAGGATTCCTTTCACGACGTTTCCAAAAACATCGGTAAGCCGTTCGTCTTTTCCACTATGAGGAAATGTTAGTTGTTCGTGATCGATCCCTAACAAGTGAAGAATGGTGGCGTGTAAATCATGGACGTGAACTTTGTCTTCGGCGGCTCGAAGTCCGATCGGATCGGTAGCACCATGAGCGTAACCGCCCTTTACCCCGCCTCCTGCAAGAACGGTCGTGTAGCCCCAGGGGTTGTGATCCCGTCCTGTTCCTTTTTCGCTCATGGGCATGCGTCCGAACTCGCCGCCCCAGATTACGAGAGTGTCGTCGAGCAATCCACGCAGTTTCAAATCCTCCAGCAAGCCGGCGACGGGCAGGTCAGTTTCACCACAATACTGAGTGTGGTTCTTCAAGACGTCCTTGTGGGCATCCCACCCGGTAGTGTCGCCGGAATACAGTTGAACAAATCGAACTCCTTTTTCAATCAATCTTCGTGCAAGGAGGCAGCGGGTTCCGAATTCCCGGGTATGGGCTTGATCGATTCCGTAAAGACTTTGCGTTGCTTTAGACTCGCCGGCAATGTCTACCAGTTCCGGAGCTTCCGTCTGCATTCGAAACGCGAGCTCGTAGCTTTCAATCCGGGCATTGAGTTGATCATCGTAGTCTCTCGCGGCGGCGTGATTCCGATTGATGTTCTGCAGGAAATCGAGTGTGCGGCGTTGCTGCCCCGGTGACTGGTGACCCGGGTTCAGATTCAGGATCGGTGCATTCCCGGATCGTAAAGTGACTCCCTGATGATCAGCCGGAAGGAAAGCGGATCCCCATGCCGGTGGTCCGCCTTTGATTCCTGATCGAGGATCGGGCATGACGACAAAGGCCGGCATGCTGTCATTTTCTGACCCCAATCCGTAACTGATCCACGATCCCATAGAGGGCTTTCCCATCAGGATTGAACCGGTATTCATCTGATAAACCGACTGTGGATGGTTGACCGAGTCCCCATGGCAGGAACGAATCACACAAAGATCGTCTGCGTGCCGTGATAGATGGGGAAGGAATTCAGAAATCGGCAGGCCGGATTCTCCGTGACGATGAAATGGCTTCAGAGGAGCGAGCAGCGGATTCCTGGCCACCTTGCGCCGCGTCATGATTTCGCCAAAAGACTCAGGGACTGGTTGGCCTGCGTATTTGATCAAGTCGGGCTTGGGATCAAAAAGATCCACGTGACTTGGCCCTCCGTGCATGAATAACCAGATGACGCGTTTGGCTTTCGCTGCAAAATGAGGTGGCAGATTGATCCCCCCGGATTCGGCGCCGAGCAGTGAGGAGAGAGCCAGCGAACCGATCCCGCCTCCTGCAGTTTGCAGGAAACGACGGCGGTTTGGCAGGGGGATGGTCCCTTTTGAAAGATTGGCTCGCACTCCGGAAATCTAACGTTTCCCGAGATTCAGAGCAAGGTCGTGAAGCTGCTTCTTTGCGGAAGCTCTCAAGCCAGGGAAACGCCCGCTTTCTCGAAGGCTGCCTTCATATTTTTAAAACACAGTTTCGTCGCCGCAAGGGGATCATAGTTTGGATTATTCCTCCAAATCTGACTGCTGACTTCGCAGCAGAAATCGCCGCGATACCCTCGCGTGTAGAACTCGCGAACGATCTCAGAGTGATCCACGATCCCACTGGAACCAGCCAGAGTGAACTGAACTTTTCCATCGCGTTCCATCGCATCCTTCACCGCGATGTAGTTCGTGTTTTTGAAAGCAGTGGCGACGGTGTCCGTGATTGAGAGCGGTGGTTCGTGAAAGGAATAATGGCTGTAGTCGTAGACCATCTTCAATCGGCGCGGCGATCCGAGCTGTTGAATCAGCCAGTTCGCTTCTTCGGGGACAGACATGGCATGGCTTCGATGAGGTTTGATAGAAATGGTCACCCGCTGGTCAGCGGCAATTTGAACCCAGTCAGCAATGCGGTCGCGGAACAGCTCCCGAGAGTCCTCCCACTTTTTTCCGCCGAGAACTGTCTGAAGCAATGGCGGGTTGTCCGGTGAAAGATCCCGGGCGAGTTCGATCAGGCCCTTGAGTTGTTCGAGCTGAGCGAGGTGTTTTTCTTTGTCCTTTTCAGGATGAAGGTCAGCCATGAGAGCGCAGAGGCGCAGGTTCTGATTCCCGAGTTCCCTTTGGATCTCAAGCCTCTTTTCTTTTCCCTTCAATGCTTCAGGGGAGCCGGTATAATCGGGGAAGGTCGTGATCTCGATGGCATTGTATCCCGTCTTTCCGACGAGTTGAATGGCCGCTATCAAGGAAAGTGATTGAAGTCCGTAAGTTCCGATTCCGAGTCCGCAGGTGGAGGGGGCGGCTGCAAATGCGCTAAGGGAAGATAAAGGTGCCAGAGCTGCAGTCTTGAGAAAATTTCGTCGATCAGTGAGCATGCTGAATGGTGGCTGAATTTTGAGGACAGGGAAAGTGTGATTCTCGAAAAACGAAGACTGAACCTTTGATCTCTTTGAATGTGGGGCCCCGTTCCAATTTTACCCTGATTTTGTAGGTGAAGCGGGTGCAATTACCCCTACTTTAATCTCATATTATGGAACCAACCCACAGCAAAACAATTGGCTATGTCCTTTGGATTTTTGGATTCACCGGGGCTCACCGCTTCTATTTCGGTAGACCGATTACCGGCGTGATTTGGATGTGTACTGGAGGACTCCTCGGGATCGGATGGTTGATTGACGTTTTTCTGATTCCATGGATGGAGAATACCGCTGAGCGGAAATACAAAAACGGGCGCCTCGATTTTTCGGTGACCTGGATTTTAAACACTTTTCTCGGTTACCTTGGTATTCATCGGATGTACATGGGAAAATGGATCACCGGGATCATCTGGTTCTGCACCGGAGGTTTGTTCGTTTTTGGATGGGCCTACGACTTCTGCACCTTGAACGGGCAGATCAGTGAAATTAACGAGTCGGAGCGCTGATACAGCTTGCTCTGCCGCTCAAGGCGTTTCCTGCCATCGCTGCCAGGAAGCGCCCGGCCGGTCGACACGAAAAGAGACGATCCGCTTTTTCTCAACTTCCGTAACATAGGCGGTGCATCCGTCAGGGCCGCCGAAGCAGATGTTGCTCGGCATGGTTCCCAGCACGTCGATCGTCTTTAGGACTTTGCCATCGGGAGACAGTTTTAGAACCACCCCGGCGCTGTGCCGCGTCACATATAAATTTCCGTCCACGTCGCAACGGATCCCGTCGAGATTGTGGTCGGGGAACTCGATAAGAAGCTTTTTGTTCGAGAGCTGGTGATCGGAGCCGATATCATACACGAAGACTTTTCGCTGAATGCTTTCTCCGACATAGAGCTTTTTCCCGTCCGGGCTGAGCTCGATGCCATTGGTCGTGCCGATATCTTTGGCGAGGTTTGTAACTTTCCCTGCAGGTGAGATAAGCCAGATTTGTCCGGTTTTATCTTTCCAAGCGGGATCACTTGCGTAGAGATAATCATCCGGC
This sequence comes from uncultured Verrucomicrobiales bacterium, assembly GCA_913058215.1. Lineage (GTDB taxonomy): Bacteria > Verrucomicrobiota > Verrucomicrobiia > Verrucomicrobiales > DEV007 > Arctic95D-9. The sequence goes on along the minus strand of CAJXQE010000197.1, from coordinate 749 downwards.
CCGATAGCAATATCGTTTGGCTGACTCATCGTCGCTTCGTGGGCCAATACGGATACCTTTTTGGTTTCCGGATCAATTTTCAAAATGTTGTGCCCTTTGTAGTCCGCGACATACATTTGTCCGGCCCGGTCGAAGCGAATGCCGTTTCCGGTGCTTCCATCGGGGAGGGTGACCCATAGTTCTGCTGGTTTTCCGGGCTCTACGATTCCGATGGTGCCGCGCTCGTTAATATTCACGGCGTAGAGATTACCATCTTTATCACAGGCGGGGCCTTCGATGCCGGAGGAGAAAACGCCCTCTTTGGTGATGGCTTTTGCGGTGAAGAGATCTTCAGCGCAAAGTTGCGACGAGAGGAACAGGAATGGAATAGCGAAAAACAGTTTCATTGGTGATTGATGATTCAGATCTCGAAAAATATCACCAATTGCTCTCGTCAATCCAGACAAGATCACTCCACCATCCCGTATCGTTGGAGGCAGGCTTTCCGGTATTGGATCGGCCTTCCTTGATCTGTTTTGTCAAAAGGGCCTCGAGCCGCGCGGCGACTTCTTGATTCTCACCGATCACATTCTTTTCCTCGGATGGATCGGATTCCAGATTGTACAGTTCCCGTTTTTCATTTTTCTTTTTCGCCTCCATCACCAGCTTCCACTTTCCGCTTCGAATCGCAAAACGTCCCCCGGAACCGTGATGAATGATGTCTGTCTCTTATACACATCTCCGAGCCCACGAGACCGAGGCTGATCTCG
>CAJXQE010000196.1 GCA_913058215.1 uncultured Verrucomicrobiales bacterium | reverse complement strand
CGGTCTCGTGGGCTCGGAGATGTGTATAAGAGACAGGTTTGAGGAAGCGGCCGGTCTGGACGCTGCCGATGTGGATTGTCTGCGTGCGATGATCATCCACGATGAAGAACCGGCCGTCGTCGGAAACGGCGAGGTGGTTGAACGGCTGTCCTGACACGATTTGAACAGGCTTGGTCTCGCCCGGGGTCAGTCGATAAACCCCCATGCCGGCGAGTTGACTGTCGGCCCCGCCTGGAGCGGTGGTGAAAACCACGCGCCCGCTCCGCCCGGCCCAAGTGGAATGTCCGGAGATTGCTCGAGTTTCGGGCAATCCTACAGGCAGTGTTGTGACCTCGCCGGACGGCACGGCCACAAGACAGAGCGTAGCGCCGAGCGGTCCACTTCGCCGGGTCAGCCCCGCTGACGATGTGTATTCGGAGCCACGGTTGACCTGCACCAGAAGCCGGCCGGGCTTGCCGGGATCAAATTGCGGGTGCGGGTTCGGGATGTCCGCCAGCTCACACAGCGTGGTTCGATTTGCAGTGGCCAACTCGATGAGATCGAGCCGATACAGGTTGTCCCGCACCACAAACGGCCCCGCGACTAGCCAACGTTCATCGGGTGAGAGGGCCAGCTTGCGCGGCGTCGCGTCGTCCGGGATCGCCATGATCTCGCGCGTGGAGAGGTCCGCCAGATTCAGCCGCATCAGTCGCGCTTCAGGCGACGGCGTGAGATAGTAAATCGCGTTGCGCGAGAAACTGGCCGTCATCGCCCGACCGACGCCAATCCGGTAGAGCCGGGTCGTGTCCAGGTCGCATACCCACAACTCTGGCGCTTGGCCGAACGGTTGCCGCTCGATAGCGATCCGCCGCCCGTCGGCCGAGGCGAAGCGCTGCTCCATGTGGACATTGGTGCTGATGACGGGCTGACTGGTTAGCTGCACGACTTTTGACCCGCTCTCCTTATTCACCCAGGCGGAGATCGCCTCCAGGAAAGGCTCACGCTCCGTCGCGGTCGAAGCGGCCAACGAAGCCAGCAGTAGGATGAGGACGAGGACGTATTTCATTTCACCACAAATACTGATTGGAATTTGCTTTTTCAAGGAGTTCTTATCGGCGCATCGGTCCTACCGGGATTGAGGGGGTGCAATTGCGCGGCTTCGCCGGTCGCCGGGGTCAGTCAGCATTTTTCAATTTATCTCGATTTTAAGAACGATGATCGAGCTGCTCGAACACAAAGGCCTGGTTGAGCGTCAGCCGGACCGCCGCGCAAGGCTGGTGTGTCTGACCAAAAACGGACGGGCGCGGCACACCCAACTCAGGAAGCGCTCGGAAGAAGTCCGTGAAACCCTTTACGGCGCGCTGGAGCCTGAAGAACTGGTGATCGTCCAAATGGCGCTCGATCGCATTGCCGAGTCGTTTGAGGAAAGCCAATGAACTAAAGTCCTGATATGAATTCTGTAACCGAGTGATCAAGCTTGAAAAATTTACTTTCTTCTGATGATGAAAGACAACACTCTCACTCCCATGAAAGCTCTGAAATTTCGCCTGAACGCACTTCTCTTCGCGACAGCGGCTGTTCTGATTACAGGCCTCAGCTCCGCCGAAGATCCGGCCGATCCTGACATTGCTCTCAAACCCGCGCACGTCATCGTCAACCCGTGGCGTAATCACATTCCGCTGACGAAACGTCAGGGTGTCCCCGGAATCGAGCGTACCGCGAAGGGGCGGTTGTGGGCAGTGTACGGACGCGACGTCGAGAGCTCGCGAAATTATCAGGTGCTAACCTTCAGCGACAATGATGGCCGGTCATGGTCGAAGGCGCAGCTTATGATTCTACCCCGCCGGGGCGTGCGCGCCATGTCCGCGACGAATTGGATCGATCCACAGGGGCGACTGTGGGTTTTCTGGGGGCAAGCCTTTGGGGTTCAGGACGGACGTTATGGTATCTTTGCCATTGTCAGCGATGATCCTGATGCGGATGAACTTCAGTGGTCCGCTCCGCGTCGGCTGGGCGACGGCATCATGCTCAACAAGCCGACGGTGCTCTCCGATGGTGACTGGCTGCTGACCTCGTCGGTATGGAAAACGGATAACAGCATCAAGGTCTACGCGTCGACCGATCAGGGTGAAAACTTTACGCTTCGCGGCACCGCCAACATCGCCGATCCAAAAAGACGCGGACCGGACGAGCCGATGATCATCGAGCGCAAAGACGGATCACTGTGGATGCTGGTACGGATGCAGGGTCTGGCCGAAACTATTTCCACCGATCGGGGCAAAACATGGGCCCCGGTGGAACGCAGCTCAATCAAGCATTGCACTTCACGCTTTTTCGTTCGCCGTCTGCAGTCAGGCAGTCTGCTACTGGTAAAGCATGGCCCGCTCGACAAGCGGATCGGCCGCGAGCAACTCACCGCCTACCTGTCGGATGACGACGGCAAGACCTGGGGTGGGGGATTACTGATCGACGAACGTGAGGACGTCACCTACCCCGACGGCGTGCAGGCAAAGGACGGCAGGATTCACATCATCTACGATCACCAGCGCACTCCCCTCGGCGAAGTGTTGATGGCGACTTTTACCGAGGAAGATGTCCGCGCCGGCGAGCCCGTCAGTGACAAAATCCGGCTGCGTGGACACGTGGCGCGCCTGCCTGTCGAGCAAGCTGATGCCCAGGTGAAACCATGAACTTCGCCAGCACAGGACCTCAATCAAAATTAAACCAGCGATTGGCGGAGATGAGATCGGGGAGGATTTTAAGTCAGGGGATGCTGGTCAGCACGTTTTAGCGAAAACCATCATGCGATACTTTCGATTCTGTCTTTGTAAACATTGACAAGTTTTGCCGAAACCAAACTCGCTTCGATCTGATCCCATAGATCTTCCATCGTGGTCCTGAGTTCTCGAAGTCTCATGTTCCCCAATCGCAAATGAACAACTCTGGGCGGAGGTGTATGAATTGCGATTAGAATCGAAAAATCCGCATCTTTTGTCACGATAACCAAATCTTCTGTTTCCGCATATTCCCAAATATCCCTGTCGCTCGGGCTGTCGCCCAACATGGAAACGTGAGAAACCGGAAAAGAAGTTGGGAGAGCCAACTGGGCGGGAAGATTTTCGTCGAGCAGAACCCCGTTCATCCCACCGGCTCGAGAGTAAAACGGTTGCTCAACAGTTGTGAGGCATATTCCAAACAAGCGGTGATGTCCTCGGGCTTTAATTTAGGGAATGCTTCGATAATATCCTCAGCAGAATCTCCAGCCGCCAGATACTCAAGGATACTCTGAACGGAAATGCGCGTTCCCTTCACTACCGGTTTTCCGTTACAGAGGGCAGGGTCAATATTGATGCGTTCGTTCATGGAATTATTTTACCATATCTGGAGACAGAAGCTACAGGAACAAGATTATCCAATTAGCCCAAACCGGCTTCCAGAGGTGGTGAATGGCATGGTAATCTGCCAGAAATTCGTGTCGTTCGGTGTCAGTTTTAACTCGCTGTAGATGCCATGTGACCGACCTTGGGGCAACGTTAATCATGTCAAAAGTGCGTCCAATGAAGAGATTACTTCCCCTTCATCCCGGAGCGATACGCGGAGACGGATCGGCGGGGGGGAAAGCGATTTCCGGGCAGTCAGATCCCGTCACTTCCACGAATTTGCTTTTTGCCTAACGTGCCCTTTTCTTGGTCCCAGTCAAAGTTGGGGCCGTTGCACATTCAAAAAATATTCCACCGCATGAAATACAACCTTCTGAATCTCACAGTCCTGTTCCTCTTACCATTCGTGCATCTCCACGCCGCGGATGACGACGGCAAACTGCGGATCATTGTCATCGGAGGCCACCCCGACGACGCGGAATACAAGGCCGGTGGCACGGCGGTGAAATGGGCGAAACTTGGCCATCATGTGCAGTTGGTCTCGGCAACCAACGGCGACGTGAGTGATCGCAAAGGGACCCGCCAAGAAATCGCCGCGCGGCGGAAAGCGGAGGTGGAAGCCTGCGCCCGCAAACTCGGAGTCAGCGCCAGGGTGCTTGATATACCCGATGGCGAGCTGATGCCCGATCTGGAAACGCGCAAGCTTTTTGTCCGGGTGATCCGCGAATGGCGAGCCGATATCGTGATCGGTCACCGGGCATCAGATTATCACCCTGATCATCGTGCCGTTGCGCAGCTGATCCAGGATTGCTCCTTCCTTGTTACCGCACGCCGCTTTTGTTCGGATGTCCCAGCACTGGATGCCATGCCGGTCTTTCTTTTCACCAGCGACCGCTTCACCACCCCGCGACCGTTTGCGCCGGATATCGCGGTAGGGCTCGATGATGTCTTTGACCAAAAGCTCGATGGCTTGCACGAAATTGTATCGCAGGTCTACGAACGCGACCGCGGAGTCACTGTGGCGCCTCCCGCCGGTGATGAGGAGGCGCGACGCTTTTGGCTGAAGACGCGCTGGTCAGGTCGCCAGCGCAAGGAGGCCGATAAGTATCGCGAACTGTTAGTGGAGCTCTACGGCGAGGAAAAGGGCCGTGCCGTGCAATTTGCCGAGACTTTTGAACTCAGTGAATATGGTCGCCAACCCACACCCAAAGAACTCCGCACCAAGTTCTTCCCATTCTTTGGAGCAGAGTAAGAGTTGCCCCCCCCCTCATGAGCTTCGCCAGCACAGAACCTCAATCAGAATTTAACAAGCATCAAACCATGGCAAAGACCGCCTTTATGAAAATCCACCTGCATCTCTGGCTCATCGGCCTGTGCTTCGCTCCAGCAGCTGCTGACGGCGCCGATTCGTTCCTTGTCGAAAATGGCGAGTCGCGCGGGGAGCAAGCGCACGCCGAAATCTGGAGCCGATTCATTGACCAACACGGCGTGATGCTCGACTTCACAGATCTCGATGGATCGGTAGACCTGCCGACACCCGAGGAGTGCCGTGCGGGAAAGCCAAACGCGTTGGGTTGGTGGTCGCCGATTGAGAACGGCGCGATGTTCACGGGTTCCTATCTGGAAATGATGGTGAACCGTTGGGAACACACCAGGGACGATGCCGACGCGGCGAAAGCGCGCCGCCTGATGAATGGGCTGTTCCTGCTCAACTCTGTCAGCAAGGTGCCTGGCTTTGTCGGGCGCGGGGTTTCAACGGACGGCCGTTCGCATTTTGCGATGGGGTCGGACGACCAGACGTTTCCGTGGTTCCTTGGCCTGTGGCGATTTCATCAATCCGACCTTGCCACCGAAAAGGAGCGCGACCGGATCCGGCAGCACTTCGAGACAACTACTGCGGCGCTGCTCAAACACATTTGGCGGATGCCAGCTGAGGCACCCTTCGGGACGCGGGGCAGCTTCCTCGGGTACGAGTTCGACGACACGGCGCGCAAACTCTTTGTCCTGCGCGCGATGCTTGCGGTCACGGGAGATTCGGATTGGGAAAAGCGTTACCGCAAAGCGCTCAGCGAACGCGGAGGCAAAGAGAAACTCAGTCGGCTGGAAATTGCCGAGCGCGGCATGCGCTACTGGTATTCAGCGCGGCACAACTGGACTTGCGCGTCGTCGGTGGGTGGCCTGCGCGGCTTATGGGAGATGGAAAACGAACCGGAAGTGAAGTCCGCCTTCGCGCGAGGGCTGTCCGCCAGCGCCGAGCTCGCCGCCAAAAGTCTCGACCTTGCCCTGAAATATGATCCGGCGGAGATGGCCGCGTTCGATCCCGACTGGCGCTCCGCGATGCTTCCGTACTGGCGCGAACAGACCACGCAGAAAGACGCACAGCAGGTCGCCGACCAACAACTGCGGGCGTTCCGAAAGGCTTCGCCGCAGCGCTATCGTGAAACCGCCTTCGTCCGCGAGCCGGCTCCCGCCGCGTGGATCGTGACGCTCTGCCCCGACCCGGAAGTCGTCCGTCCTCACATCCCGGCCATCCATCGCGTCATCGCACGGTATGATTATTCGCGGCTCTACTACAGCACGTTCTTCTGGGTCGAAGGCGCGTGGTGGCGGCTTAAAGATCAGGACCTCAATAAGAATTGAACAAGCATCAAACCGTGACAAATACCGCCTTCATGAAGATCCACCTGCATCTCTGGCTCATCGCCTTGTCCTTCGCCCCGGCAGCGGCTCATGCCGCCGCCCCCTTCCTCGTCGAAAACGGCGAATCGCGCGCTGAGATCATCATCGCAGAATCTCCGGCACGCTCAACAAGGCTGGCAGCGGCTGATCTCCAGACCTACCTTGCGAAGATCTCAGGCGCAAAGCTGCCCATTAAAACGAAGCCATCCGCCGATGTCCCAGTTCAGATCTACGTAGGCGAAAGCCCGCACGCGGCAAAACTCGGGCTTACTTCGGATGGTCTCGAAAACGGCGCTTACCGCATCGTTTCCGGCGAAAATTGGCTCGCGCGACTCCATGCAAGCGGGCGAATCGGCGCACGCGTTCACTGAGGTTCCCGACCGAACCGAGAATGAGTCGTTGCGCAATCCATCCAGCGCTGAGTCAGCGTCCGTCGTGTTTTTCGTGATGTCCCACGCGATTGCCACCGCGAAAAGATCTCCACGAGGCATCCTGACGCCGAAATCCTGCTCATCGCGATGCTGCCTGCCGACTTATTCCTTATTCCTTAGTCCTCAGGCACTACAGTGACAATCGTTTCCGAACCCGCCGGAATATCGACGCGAGCAGTCACCACGGAGAAGCGTGATTTGTCAGAGGCGATGTTCGATTCAATCTGCGCGCCATCGCCATCGACGCGGTATTCGCCGTGGGGTAGAAGCCAGGTCACTCTCCCCTTGGGGTAAGGATCGAGCAGGGCATTGTGTATCCTTGTCGAAATGCGCCGGGAAGTTCCGTCATTGGGTGCGGAGTGAACGATTTTCAGGGGCGGTTCCGCATCCCGGGCAAAGGGAATCGGTTTCGTTTCGTGACCCTGGTAGGTCGCGGAAACCACCCGGTTCTGTCGGAAACGAACGACCCGAAAGCTGACGGAGTTGGTTTTTCCAACCCGTAGCGTGTCGGTCCCTTTGAGGGTCATGACCTTTTGCCCGAGTCCATGAGCGTCGTGAATCAGGCGAACCCGGTGCCGGTTCAAGAAAGCCTGCGGCGCGTTGGCTTCGAAAGCGTTGATGATTTTTATCTCTGTTTCGGCACGACTGGAAAAGAGCTGATCGGCCTTGGCAATGGAGTCCCGGTCAAACCAGGGGTGGCCATAGTTGAGGATCGCGATGTCGGGACCGAAGTCGACACATTCCACCGGATCGCCAAACCACTTCTCGTGGCCGTAAAACTGATGATTGCCGAAGTTGGTGAGGTAGGGCATATCGAGGCGGGCCAGGGCGCCGGTGATATAGGCCGGATTCACTGATGTGCTTTGCAGAACCAGGTCGGCTCCCACCAGGTTCGCCATGTCGGCGATACGTTCGAGGTATTCGGCCTGGTACTGGGCGGAGGTGTCGAGATGACCGAAAGTCACCAGCACGGGATCTCGCGGCCATTCACGAACGACATGAACGCTTCGCGGCGACCGGCAAAATCCGGTTCGTTTGCCACCCTTGATTCGAATGGTCAGATCGTAGATCCCCGGGGGCATGTTGTCGGGAAGCTGAGCGATTACCTCGCGGTCGTAGTAATGCGCGGCAGCCTTGTCCTCGGTGAATTTCAGCTTTCGGGAAATCACCGCGGGTCCCACTTTTCGGGACAGTTCCACTTCGCTGATTTCCGTGTCGTAGCCGAGAAAACGGGCTCGAAAAGATTCCCCCTGCTTGCGAATGGCCTGGCGGTTGAGTGCCGGGAACCGAAATCGGCTGATCACTACATCGGGATCTCGCGTCAGAAAAACGGGGTCGATACGAGTTGTCTTGTCCGCCTCGATGACGACGTCTTGCAAGCGGGTTTCTTTCCATCCGGCAGCCCGAACCTCGAGGGAGTATTTACCGGGAGGAAGCCCGACCAGCGAGCAACGCCCGGTGAGCCAGTTGCGGACAATGGAGTTGCGGACGATATCCGTTTCCTGTCGCAGGATGGCGCGAGCATCCACGAGGAAAGCGTTCTCTTCGCCGTTCATCTCAAACTCCAGAGATCCCCGCGGATCCTTCCAAGTGGTGAAACTCTCAATTCGGCACCCGGCGAGGCCCTTGGCGCCAATCCGGTGTTCGATCCGGAGCATATGAGCCCCGGGCTTCAGTCCCCGGGCGAGGACAATTTCGCGAGGTGCGACATTTGGGTGAATTGTGACGGCTTCTCCATCATCTACTGTGGCAACCAGAGTGCCGAGATTTGGCGCCCCGTAGGCCGGTACGTCGTTGGCTCCGAGTCGGACAGCGACAGCCGTTCCTGAGAATTCAAACTCGAGTGCAGCGCCATCTTCCTGTGTCGCCATGGATTCGGCGATTGCGTATCGAAAGCTACTCTCCATCCAGACTCCTTCCTGTCGTATGGTTTCCTCGTTGGTTGCGGGAATCCAGGGATTTGTGGCTGCCTGAATCATCCCCACCGCCTGGAGAAAACAGAGAGTAAGTAATGTTTTCATGGAGCGGACAGGCTACCCAGATGCGGCTTTAAAGCGACGTTTTTCGTTGCGGAAATAGGGCTAGGAAAGAATGGCACTTAGATAAATTCGATTTCGGCAATCGGATGAGGGTCCCTAACACAAAGCGGCGCGATTTGATGGTGCACTTCCTTCGTCGGAGCTTGCGCGGCACAGCAATTCAGGTTTGCGCAGCAAATTGTAGGGCAGGCGCTCCGCCTGCCGTAGTGGACGAGCCTAAGGGATCAAGGTAGAGGAGGCAGGCGGAGCGCCCGCCCTACAACGGCAAAGCCGATTGCCAGAACTCAAAGAGGGGCAAGGTCAGGCAACGGCTCCGAGTCGAAAAGCGTCTTAACTAAGTGCCATTCGGGTCAGGCAAGCGATTTCAAAATCCCAACTGTTTCCAATCTCGCAACTGACGCTCCAGCTCGTTCGACTCCATGTCGCCAGATCGGCGCACGCGTTCGCTGAGATTCCCGGCCGAACCGTGGAAACCGGGTGACCAGCAGTCCTACCGCGGCCCGGCCTGCACACTCTCCCTTACGGCGATTCAACACCCGTCACTTGTTGCCGATGCAATAGAGCCACTCCTGTCGTTTGCCGCCGGAATTCCCGGCCACGCGCAGGTAGATCCGGCCGCCGCAGATTACCGGCGTCGCGAAGGCTTCATCGCCCAGGGTGTTTTCTGCGACGAGTTCGAATTTTTCGGGGTCGGCTTTGAAGACGTAAGTGATCCCGCGTTCGACCGAGGCGTAAATGTGGCCGTTGGCGAGGGTTGGTGAAGCACTGATCGGCCCGCTGAGGCGGTGTTTCCATTGTTCCCGGCCGTCTTTCACCCGCCAACAAATGGCGATGCCGTTGTCGTTGACGGCGTAGAGGTGGCCGTCGTGAACCAGCATCGATTGCTCGTAGCAACGTTCGTCGTTTTTCCAGAAGGGCGCAGCGTCGGCACCTCCTTCGCCGACCTTGATCGCTGCGGTTTTCTTGTCGGGGAAACCGCCGCTCGCGAAGACCAGATCGTTCTCCCAGACCACGGTGCCTGCAGTGACCGGGGTAGCGCCGGGAACGGACCAGAGTGCTTTTCCAGTTCGGGGATCATACCCGGAAATCTGCTGATTTCCGCTCATCAACAACAGATCGCGTCCATGAATCTTACCGACGATCGGCGAAGTGTAGCTGGAGACATCGGCTCGTGGCGTGCGCCAGATCTCTTTGCCGGATTTGCGATCGTAAGCGGCGAGAAAGCCGTCCTGCTCAAACTCCGAGACGACGATGACCAGCGACTCGTACAGTGTGGGACTCGCGCCGTAGCCGTAGGGATAACGGGAACGAAAATCCCCGGTCGGCACTTGCCAGAGTTTCTTTCCCTCAAGATCGAGCGCGGTCAGGGAGATCCCGCCGCCGTTGTTGAAGCTTGCGAAAACCCGCTCACCATCAGAGGCCGGGGTTGGAGTGGCATAGGTATTCTTTTTGTGAATCTTCTCCGGAAATCCGCCTTGATGAACCGCAGACTTCCAGAGCGGTTTGCCGCTTTCGCGGTCGAAACAGAGAACTGATTGCACCTTCGCTCTTTCGTCGGCACTGGTCAGGAAAATTTGGGAGCCCATCACGATGGGAGTCGATTTGCCACGGCCCGGGACGGGAGTTTTCCAAATTACATTTGTCGAATCACTCCACACGAGGGGAGGGGCCTGACCCGGATCGGCGACACCGTTGCCATTGGGGCCTCGCCAGGCCGGCCAGTCGTCCGCCTGAGCAGCGGGCACGATGACGCAAATGCAACACGCCATCAGAGGAAAAAAACAGGGTCGCAGTTTCACGGTAGTATTCTTTACAGTTGGGAGCTTCCCTTTTCAACACTTCCGGCCCATGCGCGATCATGCCTCTGCCAGGGGCCGGGGTCAGGCGACCAATTTCAAAAAATCATCACCCGCGACAAAACGGAACGTCAGAGCTTGAGCAGGGCATTTCAAATTTGTTTATTGCGCACCTGACTGGTTTCCCGGGTCCAGTTTGATTCGCAGTGGCTCTTTTATCGATCATCCGCTTCGTCGCTCTCCAGTGTCCACTTGACCGCGTTGACCAGCAGGCGGCGGAGATCCGCCAGCTGCATGTCCTGCGGGGCGCCGAGACTGGTGTAGAAAATGCGGGCCCGTTTTTCACCGTGACGGCGCGTCCAGGCAATCGGCTGGGCGGGAGGATGTCCGGCCGCCGTACCGAGCAGCAATGGGGTGGCGTCTTCGGCGAGAGGCAAAACCTTGTAAAGGGATTGATAGCCTCGAATCCGCTCAGGCTTCACGCCGGCCAGCAGCTGGCTGTTCTTCGGTGCCTGCGGATGCAGACTGACGGAATAGGGCATGCTCTTGGTTTCGTAACCGGTGTTCTGGCCGCCGAGGACGTCGGGGGTGAATTCAGGCCAGGCTGCGAGTCGGGAATCGGTGATCGGGGCAGACCCCGGGGGAACAAAGCCGTGGTTCGCTGTGCGGATTCCCAGCAAGGGCTTGCCGGCGGCCAGATGTTTCCTGATGGCATCGAGTTGAGCTTTCGGCAAAGTAGCCCGCCGGACGAAGACGATGAGCAGGTCGGCTGTCGGCATGGCCTCGACCAGGCCGGGGAAATCCGTGGGCAAGGTCTGGTTGCCTTCGAGCAAATCGACGTGGTGACCGAGTGGCCGGAGTTCCGTGTCCGCGAAGTCGCGCATGGAATTCACCGCGTCGTAGTTGTTCGGGTCTTCAACGGCCATGATGACAACGCGGGCACCGTCTTCAGCGGCGGTCGACGGGTGTGCCGGGATCAGGCACACGAAAGCGAATAGAACGAACCAGGTGGAGCGGAGGGTTTTCATATCGAAAGCAGAAATAGTGAACTGCGAATACTTCGGTAATCGCATCTTCTCGAAGTTGACAGTTCCGGCATTGTTTATCAATCATGTTCGGAGTTACCCATGGAAACAATTGCCGCCGCCCACTCCTTCCTCGATCGACAAGAGTCACTCGCCATCTGGCATGCTGCCTACCACGATCTGGAGGAATCTATCGTCTATGCCAATTCGTTCTTCTGTGAGACCTTCGGGCTTACCCTGGACGATGTCCTCGAACGCCGGCGTTACCATCTCGTCAATCCGCCCGATACGACCGCGGAAACCATTGCGCAATACCAAACCGAAGATCGTCAGGCCATGGAAGACGGACACTTTCTTCAGCGCAGCCCCGTCGGAGACGGCCGCGACATCGTCGTGCTCAAGCTTCGCTTTGATCAAGGCATCCTCGGGATGTTCAAGTTCATCGACAGCGATCTTCCCGGCCCTCTGAACGACCCCAACGATCTCGACGCGGACTTTCGTGCGGTTGTCGAGATGGTGAAAAACTATCAGGGTGGTAAAAGCTGCTAAGCCGCTACTGTCTAAAACAGCGACATTTGGGGGCAGTGAAAAATATCGGCTCTAAAAATTGCCGCGGCCTTTTCTAATGCAATACCTCCGTTGAGTTCCTATTTTTTGACTGGTACCCCGGACACAGTCCGCTACTGGTAATGCATGGCCCGCTGGACAAGCGCATCGGCAGTGAGTAACTATCCGCCTGCGTGTCGGATGACGACGGCAAGACCTGGAGTGGTGGCTTAATGATCGACGAACGTGAGGACGTCACCTACCCCGATGGTGTGCAGGCCAAGGATGGCAGAATTTACCTCATCTACGATCACCAGCGTACCCCTCTCGGCGAAGTGCTCATGGCGACTTTTACCGAGGAAGATGTGCGCGCTGGAAAGCCCGTCAGTGGTAGAGTCCGGTTGCGCGGAAAAGTGGAGCGTCTGCCCGTCCCGTAAGCTGATGCCCAAGTGGAACAATGAACTTGCTCAGCACAGGACCTCGTTCAAAATTGAACGAGTATCAAACCATGACAAAAGCCGCTTTCCTTTTTGCAATCCTCGCGATTTGCGCCGTCGCGCACGGCGACGTCCAGATCACCGAACATAAAGATCGCATCCGCATCGAGGTCGATGGCGAACTCTTCACCGAATGGCGGCACGCAGACTGGCTCGCGCCGTATTTCTATCCGGTCATCGGACCGAACGGGGAGAACATCACGCGGAACTATCCGATGAAGGAAGGCGTCGAGCATGAGAGCCAGGATCATCCACACCACCGTTCGTTGCGATTCACGCACAGCGACGTGAACGGGCTGAACTTCTGGTATTGGCGGCCGGGGCGTGAACGCGAGCTGTCTACCGCGGAAATTAAGTTTGAGAAGGTCGAAAAACTCGTCTCCGGAAAGACCGGCGAAATGATCGTCTGGACGCGCTGGCTCGATGGCGACACGCTGGTCCTGAGTGAGAAAATGCGGATCGCGATCACTCCGCTGGAAAACCGCCAGCTGCTGATGGACTACGATGTCGAACTGCATGCTCCCGACGACAAGCCGGTTGTCTTCGGTGACATCAAAGACGGCGGGCTTTACGTGCGCGTCGCCGGGACGATGAAGGCGGCGGAGCACTTCAAGAAGGGTGGGGCGGAACTGGACGGCGTGATCCTCAACAGTCGGGGAAACCGCAACACCGACGCATGGGGCAAGCGCGCCGAGTGGGCCGATTTCTCCGGGCCGGACGCGAGCGGCAAGACGGTCGGGATCGCGATGTTCGATCATCCGGACAACCTGCGCTTCCCAACGCATTGGCATGCGCGCACCTACGGCTTGCTGGCCGCGAACCGGTTCGGGACGGATCACTTCGACCCGAAATTCGCCAAGCCGCGGACCGTCTCCTGCCGCCCCTACGGTGAAGAGTGCCCCGCCTGCAATTCACGCGGCGGCGATTATACGCTGCCTGCGGGAGAAACCCTGACATTGCGCCAACGGCTCTACTTTCATCACGGCGACAGCGAAACTGCGGAGGTGGCGAAGCGCTACCGAGAATACAGCCAAGCGCTGGCTGCGCAGGGCGAATTGGCTGGCGAAGTCACAGCCGATACTGTCCTCCTGCAAACCCGGCTAACCGCTCATGCCGGCCTCGACACGAAGGGCGATATCCCCGGCGCTCCCGGTGTGGCGTGCTTTGAATACGCGACCGATGCCGGGTTCAAAGTCGCCGAACGGACCGCATGGATTTCCGCCAAAGCGAATCAGGATTTTGTCGTTCGGACTAAGCTCACCGGACTGAAGTCAGGCACGACCTACTTTTACCGCGCGCTCATCGGACGCGATCAGGAATCGTTTCGCACTGGGCCGACCCGGCAGTTCAGCACACTGCCCGGCTC
>CAJXQE010000195.1 GCA_913058215.1 uncultured Verrucomicrobiales bacterium | reverse complement strand
TGGCGGAAGGTGCGCGATCGATCACGATTGTCGCGACCGATACGGCGGGGAACACGGCGACTTCCGCCAGTCTCCCGGTCACCATCGATACGAGCGCTCCGGCTGCGCCTTCAGCTCCTGATCTGATTTCTTTGTCTGACTCGGGAACGTCGAATACGGATAACCTAACCAATGACGATACTCCCAGCTTCGAAGGTACGGCGGAGTCTGGAAGCACGGTCACGCTTTTTCGCGACGGGAATCCACATGAGACAGGATCCTCAGATGGAGACTGGTCGGTCACTAGTGGGGCTCTTGCTGACAGTGGGTATGTTTTCGCGGCGCGGGCGACTGATGTAGCAGGAAATAATTCTCCTCTTGGGGCGACACTCTCTGTGACGATTGATACCACGGCCCCGGCAATTCCGTCGACGCCCGATCTTGAGTCTGGCTCCGACAGCGGATCCTCACAGACTGATAATATTACGAAAGACGACACGCCAACTTTGTCGGGAACCTCGGATGCTTCGGTTACGGTTGCGCTTCTGCGAAACGGAAATCCTGCGGGGAGTGTTTCTTCAACGGGGACGTGGTCGCTTACGACGGCAGCGTTGGCTGACGCAATTCACCAGTTTACGGCAACAGCGACGGACAATGCAGGGAATACCTCGGCAGCGAGCGGATCACTTGCGGTGACGGTGGATACAGCAGCTCCGGCCGCCCCGGGAGCTCCCGATCTTTCGGCCAGCTCGGATACAGGAAGTTCGGACAGTGATGATATCACTATGGACAATACGCCCACGTTTGAGGGAAGTGCGGAATCGGGCAGTTCTGTGGAATTGCAGGCGGATG
The DNA here is from genome assembly GCA_913058215.1 of uncultured Verrucomicrobiales bacterium. Taxonomy (GTDB): domain Bacteria; phylum Verrucomicrobiota; class Verrucomicrobiia; order Verrucomicrobiales; family DEV007; genus Arctic95D-9. Next base: position 13,016 of record CAJXQE010000195.1, on the reverse strand, counting down.
GGAACCCGGTCGGCACCGATGTGTCGGACGGTTCGTGGTCGATAACGACATCGGTATTATCCGATGGGAACATTTCATTCCGGGTGGCAGTGACGGATGCGGCAGGAAATATTTCGCCAGTGAGTACTGCGCTCCTGGTGGCATTCGATACGAGTGCTCCCGCTGCGCCTTCTGCTCCTAATCTGACATCCTCGTCTGACTCGGGAGTGTCCGACACGGACAACATCACCAAAGACGATACACCCGGCTTCGAAGGAACGGCGGAGTCGGGGAGCACGGTAACTCTTTATCGTAACGGAAATCCCCACGAGACTGGACTCTCGGATGGAAGCTGGACGATCACGAGTGGCTCCCTCACTGACAATAGCTTTATCTTTGCGGCGAGGTCGACGGATCTTGCAGGAAACATATCTTCTTTGGGAACAACTCTTGCGGTGACGATTGACACTGTGGCCCCGGCCATTCCGTCGACGCCGGATCTTGAATCGGGCTCCGACAGTGGATCCTCACAAACGGACAATCTCACCAATGACGATACGCCAACTTTGTCGGGAACATCGGTTGCCTCGGTTACGGTTGAGCTGCTGCGAAACGGCAACCCCGCAGGAAGTGTTTCTTCAACGGGGACGTGGTCAGTCACGACGGCATCCCTGAGTGATGCCGTTCACCAGTTTTCAGCAAGGGCGACCGATGTGGCAGGCAATTCTTCAGCTCCCAGTTCAGAGCTTGGAGTGACGGTTGATACAGGGGCTCCAGCGGCACCTTCAATTCCGGATCTCGATTCGGGCTCGGATACCGGTCGATTTGATGATGACGAGATTACCAATGACAATACGCCGACTTTTACGGGCACATCGCTTGCCTCGGTTACGGTGAATCTTCTGCGCAACGGCAACCCCGCAGGAAGCGTCGCTTCTTCCGGAAGCTGGTCAGTGACTACTGCGAGCTTGTCGGATGCGGCCCATTCGTTTACCGCTACGGCCACCGATGGCGCAGGGAATATTTCTCCGGCGAGTGATGCTTTGTCGGTCACTGTAGATACCGCATCTCCAGCAGCCCCGTCCCTTCCAGATTTGACTGCCGCGACCGATTCGGGAACTTCGAATACGGATAATATTACGAAAGACAACACGCCTGACTTTTCAGGGACAGCCGAAAGTGACAGCCGCGTTATGCTGCTTGTAAGTGGAGCAGGGAACAACGTTGTCAACACGACTGGGAACTGGACGATTACGGCCGCGGAAATCGCAGATGGATCGCATACGATTACTGCGCAGGCGACTGACCTCGCCGGGAATGCTTCTGTTGCAAGTGATGGACTTCCGGTAACAATCGATACGGTCGCTCCAGCGGTTCCTTCGACACCCGACCTCACCTCGGGGCGGGACAGTGGAATTTCAAATTCGGATAATATTACGAACGAAGCGCCGCAGTTTGTGGGAACTGCGGATACGGGTAGCACGTTGACGCTGTTTCGTGGAGTCACTGTGCTAGCTACCCAATTGGTCAGTAGCGGGAACTGGGCAATCCAACTCGGAACCCAGGCCGATGGAGTTTATCCGTTTACGGCTACGTCGACCGACGTTGCTGGAAATTCCTCAGGCGCGACATCGGAGCTGGAGATTGAGATTGATGCGACTTCGCCCGGATTCACTTTGGAAAAAGCCGGAGCCCAGGCTGACCCCGCTACGTCCGGCCCGGTTCTCTTTGACCTGGTTGCTTCGGAGCCGGTTCACGGATTGGCCTCATCGGATGTTACGGCCGGAGGCACTGCTGCCGGCACGGTTTCTCTGAGCGGTGGCCCCACGGATCACCTTGTAACGATTGCTGCGTCGAACAGTGAAGGAACGATTACCGCGGCTCTTGCAGCAGACAAAGCCACCGATACAGCCGGTAATCCGAATACGGCAGCTGTCTCGGGTGATAATTCCGTGTCTCTTGATGTTCACGAGGGAGAGGATGGAGACGCTACGGAGATCGATGTGACGAGCGGAAGTGGATCGCAGTCGGGTTGGCTTGAACCCGGAGACGTCGATGCATTTACCATTACCTTAACCACAGCCAAGCAGGTGTCGGTTGTGACGAGCGGGGATCTCGATACGTATGGCGAGTTGACGGACAGCAGCGACAGTCTCGTTCACGATCCAAATGCTGATCATGATTCCGGTCCCGGAAAAAATCTTCTGATCGAAAAAACTCTCGGAGCCGGAATCTATCGGATCGAACTCCGGGCGATTGGAGTAGAGAATACGGGCAACTACGGCATTACCATTACCCTGACGGATCCACCAATTCTGATCAATGAAGTGGATTCTCTCAGCCAAACGCTTGGTGGGGAAGATATGGAGTTCATTGAGTTATTCGATGGCGGGGTGGGGAATCTGGCACTCGATGATTTTGTTGTCGTGCTTTTCAGCGGGGATGATGAAACGAGCTACCTGGCTATTGATCTCGATGGGGAAACCACAGATGCCAATGGTTACTTTGTGATTGGAAACCCCGGTGTTGCCGAAGCTGATCTGGTAGTTCCCGCAGCCTTCCTCAACGACGGACATGATGCCGTAGCGGTCTATGAGGCTTCCGCTGCTGACTTCCCGAATGACACTCCGTTTACTGAAAGCAATCTTCTCGATGCGCTCGCCTATCTTGACGAGGGCCAGTCGGAAGATGGCAATTTGCCGACTATTCTTCTTCCTGATGAACTTCGCGTGAAGGAATCTGCAAACGGATATGCAAGCGGCCACTCCTTGCAACGCATGCCGGATGGAGAGGGCGGTCCGCGCGTCACTTCCGGATATGCAGCTGTTGCCCCCACTCCGGGCGCGAGCAATCAGCTTCCCGGTGCGCCGGGAACTCCCGACCTCGATGAAGCGAGTGATAGCGGAAGTTCCCAGGTGGATGATCTTACCAATGTGGTTCTGCCTGTAATTAACGGAAGCGCAAGCTTTGGAAGCAAGGTGCGTCTCACGAGTGATCGCGACGGCGTGTTTGGAACGGCATTCGCATTGGCGGATGGCAGCTATTCTCTCAACGTGCCGGATTTTGCGCTGAGTGAGGGAATTCACCTCATCACTCCGACAACGATATCCTCAAATCTCGACGGGGCTACTTTGAGTATCGAGATCGATACGACTGCACCGGCAGCACCTTCGGTACTCGATCTCGATAGCGGTAGTGACAGCGGTGTTTCCGATTCTGACGATGTCACCATGGAAACGAATCCTGTGATTTCGGGAGAAGCCGATGCCGGATCTCTCGTAACTCTCTATGATGGCTCAACGGAATTGGGCACTGGGATGGCAAACAGTCCGTGGTCCATCACTTCCAGCACGCTCAGTGAGGGGATTAAGGGTCTGACCGCAACGGCAATGGATCCGGCAGGCAACGAATCAATTCACAGCGATGGTCTGGGTGTTACGATCGATACAACGAAGCCAGCCGTCACAGTCGAGATTTCAGGTGGCCAGTCGGACCCTGCAACGGCCGGTCCGGTGGATTTTATCGCAGACTTCAGCGAGGACGTTTTTGGATTTGCCAGTGGTGACTTGTCTGTTACAGGAAATGCAGCGGGCAGTGTTTCTGTTAGTGGCGGTCCGAGGACGTACGGCATCACCGTCCAGTCTACGACAAACGAAGGAGTTATCCTTGCTTCAGTTGTCGCTGACTCAGTCACCGATCGTGCGGGGAATATGAACCTGGCCTCGACCTCAAACGATAATCGGGTGTCGCTCGACGTCCATGGGGATACCCCCGGTACGGCGACTGTCGTGGTGGTTTCCAGCGGAACAGGATCACAGTCCGGGTTCCTTGATCCCGGAGATGCGGATATGTTTACGTTTACCCTCCCGGAACCCCGAATCGCAATTGTCTTCACCACTGGCGTAGTCGATACAATTGGTTCTCTTCGAAATGAAACGGGGAATTTACTGAATGACCCGGACGACGACGACGATGAGGGAGACGGAAACAATTTCCGAATCGCGGAGCCCCTACCTGCAGGAACTTATACGGTCCTGGTTGCCAGCAATGGAGGGGAAGGCGAATACGGAATTCACTTTGATGTGCTCGGACTTCCCATGATTCAGCCTGACCTTACCATTAGAGGATTAGGAAACGATGTTTATGGTGTGACCGGGGGGCAAACGGTTTCGCTCACTTCCAAGAAGGCGAGGCCTGTCTCAGTAGTTTCGAGTGTTCAGAACGACGGGGTCATTTCTGATTCGTTTAGATTGTCGGCACGCAGAGGGACTTCTCTGTTCCGTGTTTCATACCTGTCCTTGACTCAAGGCAATGTAACTGCCGGCATTATCACTGGATTGCATGAGACTGTTCTTACTGCCCCGGATGAAATCGCCGAGAACATCAGGGTTCTTGTTCGTCCTAACAAGCGCAAGATCAGGAAGAAGATTCGCCAAAAGGGTAAGACTAAGTTCAAATATAAGAAGAAGCGGCTGGCGATTATAATGCAAGCAACATCTGAGGCAGGCGGTACCACCGACCGCGGGCTCATCAATGTGAGAACGAAGTGAGTCATCCCCGAAGAATGGGGAGGGTATCTTCGGGAGAAGGTTCGTGGACTATGATCGACTGAAATCTCTGCTCCAGTGCTGCGTCTTTTCAATTGTCGGTCAGCGTTGCCGTGGCAAGAGGGGACGGAACGCTTTCAAATCTGCGGCGGAATTTCAATTTACGCATGGCTCACCTTTTGTAAGCCAAGCCCTTCGCTTGACGCAATCGCGAACAAGCTCATATTGACATTAAGCGACTGTCCTGATACATAGGTATTAATACACTTGTCTTCCAGATCTTGGTTTCCAAATTTTTGCATCTCCTATCGTGAGAATCGCGATCAGGATTTGAAGGGCATCCCGGAAAAAGGGCCAAGAAGAATTATGAGTGTGATCTGTATTTCGAAAAACTACGACAAACCTGCCGATCGGGAGGGGATCTATAAAATGGCCACGGGTAGGCTGTTGCTGAGAGCTACTTCCTGGCGTTGGGCGATCTTTATTGCGATGCTTGCCTTTGTAGGAAACAGCGTAGCCACGACTGTGATTCCGCCTACTTTCGACGAATTGGTGGAAGATGCCGAATCTGTTTTTGAAGGTACGGTCATTTCCTCTCAGTCAAAATGGGTCGGTAAGGCGGAAAAGCGGAGGATTAAGACCTATTACACTTTCGAAGTTAATGAATTGCTGAAGGGTGACATTCCCTCACCCTATATCCTGGAAGTCCTCGGAGGTACGGTCGATGCTGATACTCTACATGTGGATGGGGCCCCAAAATTCGAGATTGGCGATAAGGTTATTCTTTTTGTAACAAACAACGGGGCGCAATTTGTCCCCCTGGTTGGCATCATGCATGGCCATTACAAGATTGAAAAAGACGCAGATACTCAGCATGAATCCATAGTCAAACACGATGGTGCAGTGCTTCAGTCTACGGAAGAAATCGGTGTGTCTGCCGGCCCGAAGCTTTTGCGGCCCCCCAATAATGCCAGCCCCGCTCTAACTCCGAAAATTTTCAAGAACTTGATTCGAGATAAACTGAAGAATCTTAATCGCTGAAACTACTCATGAGAAAGGAATTTCGACAACGAACACCGTTCATTCCAGCAATGATAACGGTAGCTGTGAGTGTGAATATTCTCTTGGCGTATTCATTTCTGCCCTACCATTGGCCTTCTGTGGTCGCTTCCAACGGGATCGTTATGCATCTCCAGTTGGGAAGTCCGGGAAGCACTCTTATCGATGGAAGTACGAGTTGGGACAGGGGCGCTGAACATGCGCTCGCTGTGTGGAACAACCACTTGAACGGTGCAATGTTTCTTAAGATTGATGATTCGACGATTCCGATTCGTGCCAATGACGGAAAGAATTCTGTGTTCTTCGATTCGGATGTGTTTGGAGATCCATTCGGTGCTACGACTTTGGCCGTAACGACTTCGTGGACTTCGGGAGGATCGCGGACAGAAGCGGACGTGATTTTTAATTCCGGGAGATCCTGGAATTCCTATCGAGGTAACCTGAGGAGCGGTATCGCAGAATTCAGGAGGGTCGCCTTGCACGAGTTTGGTCATGCTCTGGGCTTGGATCATCCCGACGAAGATGGGCAGTCCGTGACTGCAATGATGAATTCGTCTGTCAGTAATCTTGATGCATTGGCGTCGGATGATATTTCAGCGGCGGCGGCCTTATCGTCAAAATTCATCAAATCACCTGTCACGAACTTAAGACTCGTTAGGGGGAAATGGCGGGTGCGGTCAAAAAGAGCTAAGGTTCAATTCACCGTTCGTAACAACTCAAACTTTACTTCGGGAACAATCAAGATGGTCCTGTGGATGTCCAAACGTAGATATCCCTCAAGAGGCTATAGGGTAGCGGAGAAGCGGGGGAGAATGGGGCCAAACCAGACGAAAACCTATCGATTCAGTACAAGAGCAAAACTCCCCAGGCGTTCCGGACGATATCGAACCACAATGGTTATTGAGGAATTTACAAGTAAGGGGTGGCGAAGGAAGCACTGGCTTACCGCAGGGTCTATGAAAATTGGGCGGCGCTGAAGATTTCCTTCGCGTTCAGCTTGGCTTTGCGCTGTCGATTGCCGGCGGCTTCAATTGTAATTTTATCGGATGCTGCGAGAGGTGACCGGATCTCTAGCATATCCATATCTGCCGCTTTGAGCCGGGAGAACGCATAAGCTGTTTTCAGAATAAGAATCCGGGCTTCGGAGCGGCGATTTAGAACTGAAGTTCCAAGTAGCACACCCGCTGAGTCAGGTGAATTGAAGGTGTCGACTGTGGTGAAAACAGATCCTTCAGGTCGGCTCTGATTATTCAGGAGCTCAACGCATTACTCGGTTTCTAAAAATAGACGGAAGCAATATTCGTTGAATGAGTCGCACTGACCACTCGTCAAAACCCCTGAAAGCGCACTGTGGATTATGGAGATTATACCCTGATGTGAAGTGCGGAAACTCAACTTCAGAGCTCCCTATGATTCCTAAACTCCGCATCTCCAGCACCATTATCCTCACCTGCTTTCTTTCCCTGACTCAAGCGACAATGGGAGGAGATTCACTCGAAGAATCGGTAAAATGGAAGCTGGACCAACCAAAAAGTGGAGATTTGTTTGGTTATGAGATCGTAAAGTCAGGAAACACTTTGGTCGTCGCGGCACCTGGAAGGGATGACGGAGAAGGGGCTGTGTTTCTCTTGGATGCAAGCACTGGCGAGGGATTGCAGACTCTCCTTTCTCCTCGACCTGAACTCGAATCTTACTTTGGGTTGCGTGTTGCGATGGACGGTAATTTGGCAGCAGTGGCTGCGCCATACGAGGATGGTGATGGAGACGATCAGGGAGCTGTATACCTAATTGATTTAGCCAATGACAATACCACGCGGATTATTCCTGACGACATCGAAGATTTAGATTTGTTCGGATCATCTATAGCCCTGAGGGGGAACCTTCTCTTGATCGGAGCCTACAAAGCTGACGGGGAAGGTTCTGATCGTGGAGCCGTCTACATCTACGATATCGGTTTAAAGGAATTTACCGGTAAATTGATTGCTCCGGACGCTGCGGATGGTGACGAGTTCGGGATCTCAATTGCATTGTTTGAAAAGTTTGTCGCAGTCGGAGCGTGGAAGGGAGATGGCATTGAGGTCGGAGAAATTGATCGCGGGGCGGGGTATTTGTTCAACGTCCTCACCGGGGAGTTTTTATACAAAGTCGTCCCATCCGGTCCGGATGTGCGAGGAGCACATTTCGGAGTCTCCTCTTTCATTTCCAATGGGGTGCTAGCCTTCGGGGCACATACGGAACTTTTTCGAGTCGAAGGAGATGACGGTTATTACCGCGGAGCGGTTTACCTTTTCGACCTGAATTCCGGAGATGAAGTGTTGCGCTTACAACCCGTCGGCACAGAGTCGGATGACGCCTTTGGTAGTTCAATTGCAATTTCCGAAGACCTGATTCTGATTGGTGGAAACCAGGCCGATGAAGGGGCGATACAATCCACCGGGGCGGCGTGGCTCTATGATCTTGCCACTGGCAGAGAACTGCGACGGCTCAAGGCTTCCGACGGAGGAGCGGACGACCAATTAGGGATTTCAGTGATATTGGATGGACGCCGTGCTGCTATCGGATCGGTACTTGAAGATCCAGATCCCAACGAGGCGACAGGTGCGATTTACTGGTTTGATTTCGCACCACGTCCTGATGCTCTGATTGGAGAATCCCGGAGTGCACTTCGCGGAGATAATCGATACAATACCAGTGGAGCAGGGCAGCGAATCCGGCAAAGATCCACCCGGGGGATGCGTTCTTTCTTTAGCGCCGAAAATGACGGCAGCCTCAAAGATCGCCTCCGGGTCAGTTCCCGACGATCTTCTCAGAAATTTCGCTACCAGTATAGAAAACTGAGTGGTGGAGGAGCCAACGTGACAGGAGCCGTTGCCAGCGGGCGCTATCTCACTCCTGTTCTTTTTCCCGGCGAGCGGATTGATTTTAGGGCTACCGCAACTCCCCGCGGACGTTCCAACCGGAATCGCAGCGAGACAGTCCGGACAGTGATCCGGTCGACTGAAGCAGCAATGTCCGATGTGGTGAGGAACGACCTCGTCGTGCCCCGGGACCGGTAATCTATTCGGTGGGGCTCAGTCTGCCTTCGGTTCCTTTCCGCAATTGCGCGCCGCGGCTACCTCAGGCGTTGATTGAGATTTACACCTGCAAGAATAAAAGTAGCACCAGGGATCCGGGGGGGTGTAGCAAACTTCATTCCTTCGAAAAACTGGTTTCTTTATACCCCTTCAGATCCGGGGTGAAGAGGCTCGAAGGAGTTGGTGCGTTTGGCTGCACATTGGTGAATCGAGTGTTGATCCACGATCCGTCTTTCATGGATATGGACATTCCGAGCAGGCGGTGTTTGTCTTTCTCGACTTTGAAGGTGAAGGAATTGACTCCCCGTCCCGCGCTACCCAAAGGCTGAGCTTTGATTTCGTAGCTACTGGATTTGGTATCGACACTTAGCAGGCGATATTTCCGTTTGAATTCAGCAACGCTCCGGGGAAAGTTTTTCGGCATCGCTGCCATTCCTGAGGAGCTTCCAGAACCACCTCTACGGCGTTCGTATTTTTTAGCGGGAGGGCGCACAATCACGATGTCTGAGCCCTTTCCGGTCACCAATGTCTTCGGTGGGTTTCCTGTCTGCCAGCGAAATTTCCCGGAACCGTAGTCGACCCAAAGTGTTCCGCTGGAGGAAACCGGAACCTTGAGAGTTTTCATGGTCCGGGTTTGGGAAAAATTGACTTTGATGGAGCGGATGCCGGAATTGGATCCGAGCCATTTCTCGACAATTTTCATATCCCCATCAGCGGAGAGAACGGATGAAATCGGAATTGCTGATGAGAGGAAAATAAGGGCAGCAAAGGTCGCATGGGGGAGACGGATCATGCTGGACGCTACCGCGAACTTACTATGCTGACAAACGGAGAATCTCCAGGGGTCCGGGTCAGGAGTCGTTGCGATGAATCCACTGATGCCACAAGGGCAGAAGCCAAACCGCGACGAACATGTTCACCAGTATTCCGACGGCACAAACCAATCCCAGGCTAGCCAATCCGTATGCTGAAGCGGTGGCAAGTGACCCGAAGCCAATCGCCGAAGATGTCCCGCAGAAAACCAGGGCACGTCCAATTCCCCGACGGGCAATAAGCAAATCGCCCTCGCAGCGGCGCAGGGCGAAAATCATGTGTATGCTGAAATCGAGACCGGTTCCAAAAAGCAATGGAAGTCCGCAAATATTGAAGGAGTTCCAACTGAGAGGCGTCCACACGGTTAAGATGAGCATGCTTGCCGAAGCAAAGAGAAGTGCCAGTATGCTAAGCGTCAGATCGCGCCAGTTTCGAAAGACGATAGCAAGCATGATAACCAACAATCCGATCATAGGGAGGAAAACGCGGAAGAAGTCTCCACGGATTCGTTCGTTCAGCGCGGTGCCAAGTGAGCTCAGGCTGGCTGCGGCTGTGTTTGTATTGCAGATCGCCTCCACCCATATTCGGCTGTCTGGATCGACAGGCTTGGCGGTGCCGAGGGCAGCGAAGGTTCCTTCTTTTTCGGTGAACAAGCGCCCGATAGACCATTCGCTGAATTTCCCGACGGGAAGACTGAAATCTCTTCCAGAATCGATTTGCTCCAGATAGGATTCCCAACTCTCAAAGAACTGACGAGTCAGTCGGCTGCCGTCTTCGGAAAAACCGGCGCTTTCGATCTCCCTGATCAGTCGGCTTTTTTCCGGTAAAAGTTTCCGAAGCGCATCCAGATTTGCTTTTTGATTTGCTGGATTCGGAAGCATCGAATTGGGCATCGTGTAGTGCTCAATCATGCCACCTGTCCTGGTCACTTCGAGGCGGACTGCGGCATCATCTGCATTTTTGAGAAGGTCTTTTGCAGAGCGCCCGGTCATCACGAGAGGCACCGAATTTTCCCGCCCTTTCAATTCGCTCTGCATACGCTGCCATGAAATCATGGAGGGGCTTTCTTTGATCCGGAAGGGATGGAAGTTTGCTTGCAGATGAGGAATCTGTTGAAAAATTACTGACACCAGGGCGATCGCAGGAATACCGAAGGCGAGGATAGCTGCGAGGCGTCGGGGCGTTTTCGAAGGTTTTTGTTTCACAGGAAGGATACCCTTCTCCAAATCTCGAAACTGAACTGCGATTGGTGCAAAAATCCACAGCATGACGAACGCTCCAATGGCGACTCCGATCGCGACAAGGTTTCCCAACTCGGAGATTCCGGGAAGAGAACTTAGGTTCAGGGATAAAAATACTACTGCCGTGGTGGCTGCTGCCCAGAGAATTCCGGGGCCGACAGTTTTTCGAAGTTCTCTGGCCGATCCTTCACTGTCCATTGCTTCGTGATAAAGAACGATCCCGTAGTCAACCGCCAGGCCCATGAGGATGGCTGCGAATCCCGCGGACATGACACTGAGGTTGCCGAAAATCAGTCCCGCAAGATTCAAAGTAATGATCAGAATCAAAAACATTGCAGCAACCAACCAGGGAAGGGGCTTGTGGCGTCGATGCATCACCCAGAAGAGAATTGATATGAGGACGAATGTCAGGATCACAGAAATCGTCATGTCCTTTTCCATCTCCTTTCCGATTTCGCCCATGAAAGCAGGAGTCCCTGTCAGTCCGATTTTAATGGGAGGAGAATCCGGAGCGCCTTCGTTCCATTTTTTTTCCCATTGGGTGATGTTCTCACGAATCTTTGCCAGCCAGTCAGACGCCGCCCGGTAATCAGAGAAATCGACGCCATTCCCTTCGATGTAAAGAATGCGAAATTTTCCGTCCGGAGAAGACATCGGATCTGCATCGGCTACTGAGGTTTCGCCGAGTTTCCCGGGAAGTTTAGTGACGCCGAGCGGGTCGTATCCACGGATGATGGAGCGCTCGTCAAAGAGGTCGTCCTGCACCAGCTCGATGGCATCGGCGATGGAGGCTTCCGATTGAGCCGGGCTAAGCTTCTCGACAATTGTTGAAAAATCATCAGGACTGGAATTGAGCCAAAGCCAGGCGAGAAGACTGCCGCCTTCGGTAGCAAGTTGGTCGAGTGTCAGCTCGCGATATACGTCAGCGACTAGCTCGGCGTTTTCGCGAAGATGGTCGGCAAGACCGGCAGTGCCTTCTTCGGTGGAATAGGACTCGTCGCTTTGAATTGTCACGATGAGTTGTCCGTCCCGGCTGAAAAAGCGGTTCAGCATGTCCATGCCCTGTACCTCCGGTAAATCGGGCGGGAGAAGCTCGTAAATATTCGCCGAAAATTTTACCCGCGAGACACTGAACATCGCCAGCGCTCCGAGGAGGCTGAGGATGATAAATGGCGGGATGCGCAGCATTGGCGGGGTGGTGTTGGCGGTTTCGGGTATCGGTAAACCGAAACTGCGATCTTGGCGAGTGGTCAGAAGGGCGGAAGGTGGTCATTCTTTTCCCGGGACATGACCCTTCACGATCTTATATGATGCACAATGGTTCCGGCGGATGGATTTTGCACCTCACTGGAAGTGACGCTCCACGTGGTTATGATTAGGTGTCTGGATTTCCAACAAATGGTCCAGCCTCGCTCTGGTGTGCCTTTGCAGGATGATACACGGTAGGTTGGAAAGAATGGAATAAACACCGATGACCACGGCGGCGATTCCCGGATTCCAGGCGAGCGTTCCGAGTATCCCGAAAACCTGGGCATAATGAGCAGCTTCCCCTCTGCAGGTTTCTGCTTTGAAGGCGTGCAGGAATTCAACATTCTTTGAACGCAGGTTCTTTTTTGCAAAGCCGTCGAACCAGGGAGCCGCATCGGGGAGTAGTCCTTTCCATTTCCGGACTTTGAAGATGGTTTGGTAGATTTTACCGCCGTTTTCCCAATTTCTCATCCGATACAGTGCAGAATCCGAATTGAACAAAGTGCGCGGAAATTGTGTGTAGAGCCACGAAATTCCGAGGTGAATTGCAGGAATTCCCAGCACATTCAGGATTACAATCCAGAGGTCGGGTAGCTCAAATAACATCGCGCCCTTTCCACTGAGTCGTTTCGCCTTTCTCTCTTCGCCCCCTGGACTGATAGAAAACCTTCAGATAGAAGATCAGGGTGAAAGGGTAAAGCAAAGCTGTGGAGATCGAAAAATTGCCGACCCGTTTAAAAAGATAGAGGCAACTGAGAGCTGATATCAGGTACAGAGAGATAAGGAAAGGAGCAATGGTCAGTGAACTGACCGGCAGAAAGAGAAGGCCCATTGTTGACATAATGATTCCTGACAACCACATCGAAATTCCGAACATCGCCGAGGGTGGAGTATGATCAGCACCGGAGACGAAGCCTTTGCTCCAACTGGCAACCAACTGCCGATAACCTTCCGGAAACATTCTCATCCGGGCGGTTCCTTTTCCGAGATAACAACAGCAAGTGAGCTGTCTCTTATACACATCTCCGAGCCCACGAGACCGAGGCTGATCTCGT
>CAJXQE010000194.1 GCA_913058215.1 uncultured Verrucomicrobiales bacterium | reverse complement strand
CTTCGTCGGCAGCGTCAGATGTGTATAAGAGACAGGAGAAAGATCGTCCAGAAACAAGGTCTTCTCCCCGGCGCTGACTTGCTTCTTATCCTCCGGCGGCATCTCGCCCGAATTCAGCGAATTGAGAACTTTCTGCCACAACTCAGCCGTTTCCAAAGAGCCCAGATCGAAAGACAAATCCTCCAGATTGACTTTGCCCTTTTCCGTCGCGGCATCGTGACAGTCGAGGCAGTATTTTTCCAGAACCGCAAAATGCTTTTCCGGCATGATGGCAGTGGGAACCGAATCCGATTCGGCAAGAAGCGAGGCCGGGCCAAAAACCACAACGCCGACCATAAAAAGGCCGACCACTTTTCTGAGTTTTCCCCTCACCCCGCTACTCTCTCAACTGTGCCCATTTCGTCAATGGCGGGATTAATCGGAGCACAGCGAACTTCGCGGAGTTTTGAATAAGTCATCCTATTCCTCGACGACCATGACTCCGTTCATGACTGCCCAATGGCCGGGGTAGGAACATAGGAAAGGATAGTCATCGGCATAGGTTGGAGCCGTGAACTCGATCGTCTCTGACTCACCGGGCAGGAGCAGTTTCGTATGATGGAGAACGTAGTTCGAAGTGGGAACCGCATGGCGATCTGACAGGAATGTTGGATCGGTGAGTTCGGCATCTGCGGCCATACCGACATCCTCCAGCGTGCCAGGCTCGATGATCAGCAAATTGTGCGGCTGCAGATTGAGGCTGTCGGCCGGGTTCACCAGTGTCAGCTTCACCTCCTGCCCCGTTTTAACCGTGAATTCCTTGATGTCGTAGAGCAGCTCGGACTTGTGAGCCGTGATCGTAATTTCAGCGACATCGGCTTTCTCGTCATCCGCGGCAAAGCACAGTGTCGCGACAACCAGAGCCGCGGAAAAGAAAAGCAAAACAGGTTTCATGGTGATGTGAGAGAAAAATCAGGGAGGATCAGTTTTCCGACCGGAAGCCTGACACAGGAACAGGGTATGCAACTTCAGCCTCGCCCAAAATAGGCGGATCCGCGCTAGATTCAGACCGTCGCTATACGAAAGATCGAGAACCCGGGCTATTTCCTAAAATGAAAACAGGAAGTCCCACGGTCTATGGCTCGTCCACAGGGAGCAGCTGAATTTAAAGGACTAGCCCGTCGTGTGACTTCGATCAACCTGCCCGACACGCCTTCGTCTCCCACTCCGCATTTTTTGCGCAACTATTAGCAATAAACGCCCGGTGCTTGCAGGTGGCGGTGGCTTCAATACGGGTAGCAAATACGAATCATCTGCAACAGGAACCTATAGAGAAAATATGAAAAGAGATCTGAAATTTTTACCGGCTCTACTCGGGCTGTCCCTCGCCATTGCCAGCGCCGACGCGGGCGATTGGGGAAAGTCTCCGCTCGCAGTCGAGAAGAACCCCGTGGAAAATTCTTTCGACCGGGCGATCCGTCCGATTTCGAATCCGACACACTTCGATCTGGCCGTTCCCCGGACGCAGGTACACGCGATTTTCATGCAACAGAGCATGCCCGACTTGGTTGAGATCGCCGGTGGAGGCCTGCTCCCTCTGGGAGGGGACCATCAGGTCTATGCCTTGCAGTTCGAATATGCTCTTTCGGAAAGACTCTCTATCAATGCGGCGAAGGACGGATATATCGTCTTCAACCCGGACAACACTCTGACCGATTCTGAAGGATTCGCGAACGTAGGCGCTGGCCTGAAGTATGCCTGGCTCTACCGCCCAGAGGATGGTTTGGCTTCGAGTGTCCAGCTTCTCTATGAGATCCCGATGGGAAATGCCGAGGTATGGCAGGGTGAGGGCGACGGCTACCTCACGCCTTCGATCTCAAGCTTGAAACTCGCCGGACGCTGGCAGTTCGCAAATCAGTTCAGCCTCAAGGTCCCTTTAGACAACAACTTCGAGAGCACCATGTTCTATGGAAGTGCTCACGTCAGCTATGAACTGACCGATTGGTTCCGCCCTCTGGTCGAAGCAAATTGGATACGTGTAGTTGATCCCGGAAACGGCGCTCCACGGTTCCCGTCACAAGCGGGTGGAGCGGTGCCTGCTCTTGCGGCCTTCGAAGGAGGAGACTTAATCAATTTGGGTGCGGCGAATTCAGGACTGAACCGGGATTTCTTTACAGGAGCGGTCGGTTTTCGCATCACACCACCCGGCAAGCCCTATCAATTCGGATTCGCCTGGGAGACTCCACTGTCCGATCGGAACGCAAGCCTTATGGATAATCGACTCACGCTCGATATGGTCTACGAGTTCTAAAGACGGAGCAAAAAAACGAGGGGCGCAGTCACCTCCAAATCCCCTCTTTCAAGGGGAGATCTGCGGCGGGCATCGGGAAAATTCTCGATGCCTTTTGCTATCCGGGGCTCGAGTTTCAGTAGGTTTTGCGTAGACGGAAATTCCTTCCAGAACTGCCGCTAACAATTCACTTCAGATATTTCTCCACCACCAGCTCAATCGCACTCCGGCAGACATCGCTCCCTTTTTCATTGCAATTGGTAAACGCAGCGACGGCAGCTTTTCTTTCGGGCGCGATCCAGAAGCTGCAGTGATTCATGGTATTGGTCCCATTGTGGGAAATGGCCGGGCCTTCGGTCCATCCCCTACTACCAACGATCCATCCCCGGGCGTAGTTATTGTTCTCCGGAACGGCGGTGTGTAGAAATTTGTAGGTTTCAGCCTTCTTCAAGACCGGACCGATTTCGTGATTGGCGTGCATGGCGATATAGCGGGAAATATCCTTCAATGAACAATGCACCGTCCCCGCGGGCCCAATCACCCAGGGGTTATCGTCTCCCGGTCCCGGCTCGACCGGCTTCGGTCCATCATTGTGCGGCCAGGGTTGGGTCGGATCCTTTTTGTCATCACGGGCGGCGTTTCCGAAACCGGAATCGGTCATTCCCAGTGGCTTGAAAATTCTTTCCTCGATCAATCGCTCCCAGGGCTTTCCGGCGACCTGTTCCAGCATGGCTCCAGCAACTACGAAACCGGCGTTTGAATATTCGTATTTCGTGTTCGGTGCGGAGGAAGGCGGGAGATTCAACACGGCCTCTACATATTGAGCCCGCAGCTTCACAAGTTCGCGGTCTTTCAGATCACCAACCGCAGTTGAAGATTGGACCCCTTCGTAAACGGAATCGGGAGTATCGCCGGTGATTCCGCTTCGGTTCGCCAGCAACAAGCCGAGCGTGATCGGCCCGTATTCCTCATGCATTTTGATTTCCTTCCCCAGTATTTCGGCAAGGGTGGTTTCCCAGGTGATGGCGCCTTCTTCGACAAAAGTGGCCGCGATAGTTGCGGTCATGGATTTGGTGCAGGACCCGAGATGCCATTTATCATTGGCTTCCACCTTCGCTTCGTCTCCTGCTTTTCGGAATCCGGAAACTCCGAGCCCGGCGGTCTTGCCATCCACTACTAACAACACACCAACGGCAGGTGTTCCGGTGGCTGCGGTAACTCCGGCAATCAGATCCGACAGGTCCTCGACGGGGCCGGTCGCATCTGCAGCAGGAGCGGCGCCCGGCATGTTTTGTTGGATCCAATTCCAATCATCGGGCACGAGGTCCGCTTTCTTCACCTGAAACACGACTTTGTCTGCGACGCGTTTAATGGAAATGGAATCCCCTTCGACTTTGACAAGGGATCCGCTGAACTGACGACCGGTTTTACTGCTCGTCCAGCTTCGCGTTTCCTCAGCTAAGCCGACCGTTGCGACTAGCATTGCACAAAGGCAGCAAACGAGGGGCGCTGAATGTTTTGTATTCATAATTGATTGAGCCTGGATAAATTTCATTCTCACAAAGCCTTATTTATTTTGCTGCGATTCGCCCGGGTCATTTCCGCATCGGAAACCGATTTAACTCGGCCTGTTTCAAGATTCTTCAACTCCAGGTCCACATAGATTGAGTCGGGGGCTCCAGCCGCCAACAATACTTCCGCGATGTCTTCCCGAATTCTCTTTTGCCACTCCTGACGAAATCGTTTTTTGGCAGCCTTGACCAATTCCCTGCTTTCAATCCCTTCGATCGAAGAGACCTCGTAGACGATCCCTTCGTACTCAGCAAGGATAGACTCGTCCTTAAAAGAAACTGCCGTGAATGGAGAAATTTTCTTCCAGTCCGGTCTTTTCCGGTCCGCTCGTGAGGACTCTTCCAAATACCCGGTCACAAAAAAGGCGACAAGGAGGGCACAGAAGATGCCCAGTTTTGCATATGAGTTTGTTCCAATCATGATTTATCGCTGCTTTCTGATTCTACTGAGGATTCCACTTCTGAATCAGATCGATTCAGCGATTCGAGCAGGTCTCGAAGCTCCTCCGCCTGGGGTTTCAGATTTTTCTTTACTGCCCATTGATTGAGTTCGTAGATGCCCCAGAAAACAAGACCAAAAAAGATGAGTTCGTTTGCCATCCCCCAGATTTCGT
This sequence comes from uncultured Verrucomicrobiales bacterium, assembly GCA_913058215.1. Classification (GTDB taxonomy): domain Bacteria; phylum Verrucomicrobiota; class Verrucomicrobiia; order Verrucomicrobiales; family DEV007; genus Arctic95D-9. The sequence continues at coordinate 9,398 of CAJXQE010000194.1, read as the reverse complement.
AATCAAGCCAGGACTTATGGAGAGTGAAGATCGCCAGAGGAAGAGCCACCGGCATCAGATACCACCAGAGAATGTTCTTCAGCAGATAAATCTGATGCCGAATCTGCGCCAGCGACTGCTCCACCGATTCCCGTAGTGAATCTCCAGGCTGCGGCCGCTTCTTCCCTTGATTGCGACGATCCACGATAAAAAAGCCGGCGATCCACAACAGGCCGGGAATCACAAGATACCAGGTCCATAGGAGCCCCCCTTTCTCCCCCAGCCAAATCCAGACCGGTATCAGAATCAGAGCGATCGCGACCTCAATAAAATCACGACGGAAAAGGATCCCTTCCATCGTTTTATGATTGCGCCGCACCAGTCTCAAGAGGGCGTCACTTTCAATCGTCACCTGACCGGCAGCATCCTGTTGCTGCCATGCTTTTTGCAGTTCATCAAAGCTCATTGGCCTGTCCTTTCATTTTTTCTGCCAACTGTTTCCTCGCCCGGCTCAATCGAACACCGACGCAACCTTCCGACACTCCCAACACATCGGCGATGTCTTGATAGCTGAGACCATCGAGATGCAAAAGGAGGAGCGAGCCTTCCGCTTTCGGCATCTCCCGAATTGCTTCGTAAAGCGATTCCAAAAGTGGATTCGGTTCTCCGTCGTTCCCATGCAAACTGGTAAAAATCGCAATCTCCTCCTTGCGCTCCCGGCGGCGTTTCTCCGACCGACGCCAGGCCCGGGCGGTGTTAAGAGCGACTCGATACATCCAGGTCGTTTCTTTACAACGCCCTTCAAAGGAAGGCATCGAACGCCACAACTGCAGGAGAATTTCCTGAAACAGGTCATTCTTATCTTCGGGAAGGTTCTCCGACGCATGCACCACGCGGAATATCAAACCCTGGTGTTCATCGACCCAGCGGCAGTATCGCTGCTCCAGTTGTTCTTCGTTTTCCTGCATCCAAAAATCCGTCGTCGCCTTATCAGTGACCGGAACCCTTCATATATTACAGGAAAGTGGAAAAAAGATCGTGAAGATTCATTAAGCTTCGAAATTGCTGTAGCCTCTTTCCCCCTCTTGAACTTGACCACTATTGAAAATTTCCGTACCTCTTGTTCACATGCCTTCGCATAATAATTTTGTCCCCGGATGGATTGCACCCTTTCTTTCGATTCTCTTTATTTTTTTGACTCCGGCGCAATCAGCCGAACTGGAGCCTGTCCTTCAGGATATATCACCCGGCTGGCAGTCCCTTAAGGCTGAAAAGTATACTTTCATCAACCGTGGAGATTTCATCGACATCTATGACAACAAGTCCAGGGTTCTGTTTCGCAGCATCCAGGTTTCCATGGACGAAGGCGCAGGAAAAGGAACAGCTCACCACTTTGCTGTATCCGGAGACGAAAAGTATGTCCAGGCTTCAATTTGGGTAAAGTATATCGGTGATCTTTTAACTACTTACGAGACTTCCACCGGAGAGAAAGTCCACGATGCGAAGCCCATTACGGCACAAGAGTCGGGAGGGTCTGCAGAAGACTTTAATCGCGAACCAACACTGCTTCCTCCAGGAGTGGAGGCAAAATCGATTTCGCGTTTTGTCAGGGCGCCGGAATTCTTTCTTAGCCCGAATTCATTCCTGGCCTATGAAGAATCAAATGGAGGAAGTCTACGAGAAGTAGATGTCAGCATACTCCAGTGCGACCGCCAAACTGCGCGTCCCAATGCAAAGGCAACATTGAGTCAGGCACCCAGCAGAAGCGTGGATCCCCGTAGTGAAAACTCACAATCGATTCGATCATTTCCAGCTGCCGAGATTCTCCCTCTCGCAAAACAGGGATCTGTAAAAGGGAAGTTGGACCTGGAAACGTCAGAAGCGGATTTCATGGATGTTCTTTGTGCTGTGACCGGAAATGGAGTCCCCACAACCGTGGTCAGTACCGCCTACGAACGATCTCAGGTATTCGTTAAAGACCTCGTCATACGAGATTCCGACGGGATGTGTGCGCTCACCTGGGATGTGTATCCTGGAAAGCCTTCCTTGCTCAACGGCATCGAAGTCAGATCCCTTTCCAGCGGCGCTCTACACTTTCGCGACGAATTGGCCTGGGCAGACTGTCTCTCTTTCAGCAAAGAAACTGATATCCTGTATCTGGTCGGGCGATTTGGTCATGAAACGGGTCCGCTATCCAGGGTAGATGGACGTGCTCTCGCTAAGATTCGAATGGGCGAAGCGGGGACTGAGTTGATCTGGCAACGTCCGATCGATCAGATGAATGATCTCTCAATCGATCCAGACGAAACACGAATTTACGCAGTAGGTGAAGACGGCCGCCTCCATATTTTCGATACTTCTTCAGGAAAGCAGCTGGCCAGCATAGCCGGATACGAAGAAGGCGGACTTCTCGTTTCGAATCCGGAACACTTTTTCATGGCCTCAGGTGGAGCCTCCGAAGCCATTGCCTTACGAAGTGGCTACCGGGCCTTTCCCATTGAACAGTTCGATCTGCACTTTAATCGCCCTCACCTTCTTCTCGAACAGCTGAGTGCTTCTGCCGGGGAAATCGAAACGGCGAGGGTTTCCTTTGTCGATCGTCTGGCACTGCATGAAATCACCGAGACGAATTTCAGCGGTTTCGACCATCTTCCTGAGATTAAGGCCGAAGTCGAATCCCGGGAGGGCTCCAAGTTGAAACTCGCGGTGAAAGCTCAATCAAGCAGTTCAGAGTTAAAGTCTCTCTCAGCCTGGGTGAACAATGTGCCCTTATATGGAAGAGGAGGCGGAAGCTTATCAGGTCAAACCGTAGACGGGCAGCTTGAGATTCCGCTAGTCACCGGTCGTAACAAAATTCAACTCTCGGTCATGGATCAGTCAGGCCGTGAATCTATCAAAGAAACTGTAATCTATTCTGCAGGGAACGAAGCGCCCCCCTCTGTCGCGCGAATTCTTGCTATCGGGGTCTCTGACTATCCCGGAGCCGAATTCGACCTCGACTACGCAGCGAAAGATGCCAGGGACCTGATCAGCGCTCTCCAGGTAGAATTGGGAGAGCAGATGGAGGTGAAAACAAAATTGCTCGTAGATACTGATGCCACTAAACAAGGGATCCAAACTGCGAAATCATTTTTCGAGGAAGGAAGTCCGGACGATCTCGCTATCGTATTCCTGGCAGGGCACGGAGTACTCAACCCCGGAGACAACCGCTATTATTTTTGCCCGGCTGATATCGACTTTGATGATTTCGCCCGAAACGGAGTTTCTTATGAGGAGATCGAATCCCTTTTGGATCGTGTCCCGGCAATGAGAAGGGTCATACTCATCGACAGCTGCCACTCGGGAGAACTTACAGAAACCGAACTTCGCTCCCTGCAGGAGACAGCAAGCGCAAGGGTCGAGAATGAGGGAGGCCGCGTCAGAGCGCTACGAGTCATCGGAGCCCGGTCGACCGGAGGAAGTACTTCAAAAGATGAGATGCGGAATTCGAATTTTTCGTTTCAGGATTTCCGAAGACGGGTCGGTGCCCAAGTATTGAGTTCCGCAGGGCCACTTGAACTTGCTCTCGAGGGAAATGGATACGAAAACGGAGTCTTCACCTTTTACCTTCTTTCAGCACTCCGGAACCGGGATGCTGACCAGAATAAAGATGGCGCCCTCACCGTGTCAGAATTGTTTACGAGAGCAGCGGAAGATGTAATTCAAGTGACAGATGGCCTGCAGCGTCCCCGATTCAGGCATGCAAATACCGCTTATGATTTCCCTCTCCTGGGCTCACCCGCTCCAACGACTCAGGAATCATCGCCCCCCTCCCAGAACGGCGGCACTACCATTACAACAACAAGCAAACCAATGAAGTCAACACCGTCTCCAGCGAAGGAGACACTGGGAAGAAAGTTTCTTGAACTCAGCGAGAGGGTGCTAATTAAAGAAGATGCGGAGAAACTGTCTCTGAGCCAAATCCGCTACGCAATCAATGAACTATACGCGAGCTATGGATACCCTTTCGAAAATTCGAAGGCTACCGAAATTCGAAAACACTTTTCTCAGTTCCCGTGGTTCCGGCCAGAGAGCGGATTAAAAATGGAGGTGATCGATACACGAATGACTGCTATTGAAAAACGCAATATCGAAGTCCTCGCTGAAGCAAGAAAATCAAAGCAGTAGGGAAGGATCCAATTGAAAGATCAACCCTTGCCCGATATCGAGCTTCAGGTCATATTTCCTTAAACACTTGAGCCACCTTTCCTTTTCATGATCCGACTGACTTTCTGCATTCTCTTCTTCTTTTCCAGTTCCGCACTTCTCCACGCCTGGGATGCGGATGACGAAACTTTTGATCCGACGATTACGGAGACAATCATCGACGGCGCATCGCGGATTGGGGACCCGTCGCCTTTCTATCGCGAAGGGTATGAGAAACGAGGGTTTACCTATGTGGGATTCACTGTTCCGGAAAAAGGAGATCCAACGGTGAACCTGTCTTTCATTTTCCCACCAAACCCTGACGATCCAGCGAAAAACCTGGGAGGCTCACTCTATCTTCCTGCCGGGAAAGCCAAAGCACTCATCGCGGCTTTCGAAGAAGGAGCTGATCTATCCGGGAATTTTGACATTTTGATAGGATCCTGGAATGGGGACTGGACACTCGTTTTTGACAAAGAAAAAGGTCTTGTCGTTCAGCAGGATTATCAGGACCAGATCGCCAAGTTTTCACTGTCTGTCCCAGCAGCGAAGAAATTGGCTGAAGCTTTGAAACATTCGCTCGGCAAGATCGAGAAGGGCGAGTAAAACGAATATCGCCGCCTCTTGTCTAGCGGCTAAAATCGATAGACTTCGGGAGTCGGCTAAAGCACGCCCCTGCGGATAGCTTGCCTTGAACAGGCGCGGATCAGGTGCCGTCGTTCTGGAAAACCCTTGCCTCAAGTGGCACAAATTCAGATCAAACCGGAACCTCCGAAGAAATGATGACACTGCATACCCTAATTATTCCCAGGCCACTTTTTCTCCTCCTTATCCTGGCTGTCGTCGGCTGTTTTCACTCCCCTTCTTTTGCCGCCGAAAAAACTAAGCCCAATTTTATCATCATCTACACCGACAATCTCGGTTACGGGGACATCGAGCCTTTTGGTTCCACGGTGCATCGAACACCGAACTTGAATCGCATGGCAAAGGAAGGAAGGAAGTTCACTCACTTCAGTGTCACCGCCGGAGTTTGCACCCCTTCGCGGTCGAGCATCATGACGGGTTGTTATTCTCAGCGCCTCGGAATGCACGACAATCCTCGAGACGGCTGGGTTCTGCGTCCGGTTTCCCCTTACGGGTTGAATCCCAATGAAATCACTATCGCAGAAGTACTGAAGGAACAGGGATACGCCACCGGCATGGTCGGTAAATGGCACCTTGGCGATCAGAAGGAGTTTATGCCGACGGCCCAGGGCTTCGACTATTTCTTTGGAATCCCCTACAGCGATGACATGACACAGGAAGCTGGAATTCGGAACGCGAAAAGGAAAAACCCGCGCGCGCCAGCCCTTGCCAATTCGCCATGGCCACCGCTCCCCTTGATTGAAAACGACAAGGTCATCGAAGCTCCAGTGGACCGCAACGGCCTGACAAAACGCTATACCGAAAAGGCAAATGAGTGGATCGAGGCTCACAAGGACGGGCCTTTCTTTCTCTACTTTCCTCAGGCGATGCCCGGCAGCACCAGCACACCCTTTTCGAGTCCGGAATTTCGCGGGAAAAGCAAAAATGGTCCCTGGGGAGATTCCATCGAGGAACTGGATTGGTCACAGGGGCAATTAATGGATAAGCTCGTTGAGTTGGGAATTGAAAAAAACACGCTCGTCATCTGGACATCAGACAACGGGGCACCGATTCGTCCCGAGCCCGGGAACGTCACCAGAGGATCCAACCAACCGCTGCATGGACGCGGATACACGACTTCCGAAGGGGCTTTTCGCGTTCCAACGATCATGTGGTGGCCCGATACCATTCCGGCGGGAACGACGAGCAATGAGTTCTGCACCACCATGGATTTACTTCCAACTTTTGCGCGAATGGCAGGCGGGAAAGAACCAGGAGACCGAAAGATCGACGGCCATGACATCCGCCCTCTCATCCTCGGTGAAGCCGAAGCAAAAACTCCATACGACGCCTTTTATTACTATGACGGAGTTCAGCTCCAGGCGGTTCGTTCCGGCCCATGGAAATTGTTTGTGCCGCTGCAGGAATTCCGAAATCACCCCCATTTTTCAAAGAAAAAAGCAGATTCTGGAGAGCCGCTTCTGTTCAATGTCGTGTCCGACATCGCCTGCGAAAACAATGTAGCCGGCAAGCATCCGGAAGTCGTGGAGCGCCTGACCAAACTGGCGGAAGCCGGTCGTGCCGATCTTGGAGACGGGAAAAAGCGCGGGACAGGACAGCGCGATATCGGAAGAATGGAAAACCCGGTGCCCCAGGTGGTCGCTCAGTAGAATCTCTTATTGAGAGACTTTTTCGGCCAGGCTCTGGTAGGCTTCGACCATCCTTTCTCCAAGGGTGATGCAGCCGGCCGATTTGATGTGGACATTAGTAGGTGATTCGAAAGGAAGACCTTCCAGGCTCGCCACTGACATTTTCGGATCGGAGGCGGCCACTGCGTCCAGAGCTTTGTTGATTCCCCGGCTCCCTTCATCGAGGTCGCGAATGTGACCGGCAACAATGGGGAGATCTTTACCAAGGTCTTTTCGGAACCGGAGGAACAGATTTTTCAGGTTCTTTTCGTGCTCGTCCGAACTGCGTCTCACATCGGATTCACCCTGATGCCAGAAGAGCCCGTCGACTTTCCACGCAATGCCTTCCGCTTCGAGTTGAAGACGAGCATCGGCGAGGTACTTGGTAAAGGCCCCGTATAGCCCGGCATCGTTTACTTTACCACTGGCAGGGTCTTCGCCGGGATACCAGTTCGCGAGGTCGCCAAGGCTGGTTCCGCAAACGCAGTACTGGATAAAAACGATATCCTTGCTGGAATGATCTCGAAGAGCTCCGGCCAACCCTGCACCGGAGGTCGAAGGATGAAGCTTTTTGATCCTTGTCATCTTGGCTTTGTCAGGACGACTGGTGCAGCCCATTCCAAAATAACGTATCGTCGACGGGGCATCTCCCGAAACTCCTGCGATTCTGCTGAGCCGCCAGCCGTTCGACTGGCCAGCGACAATGTAGATGTCGGTTGCGGAGACTACGCTACAGAGAAGGAATAAGAGGGCAAAAAAGCAGAAGCGTGGCAGTGAATTCATTGCTCATAGATTGACCAGCAGTGATTGAAGAAGCAAGCGGGATCCATTCCCGGCTTCGACCTCACTCATCGAGTGGGCTTTACTTTTTTAACAACTGAACGGCATCGATCGTGATAGGCTTGTCAGCTCCCTCGCTCGTTACGGTTACAGCTCCTTTTTGCCCCTTCTTCAGCTCCTGCTTGCCGAGAGAGTGAAAAAGATCTTCAGGCTGCGCAGGTTTTGTTTGATCGACGATATTCTCAGCGACAACTTTCCCATCAATCTCCAACTGTACTTTCGTTTTCGAGGAACGACTTTCGTGTGGCTGCCAGTTGAGGCGAATGTCCCAGGTTCCCGCTTCGGTGATTTCAAAATTGAAACGCGCAGTCCCCGTCTTCGTGACGAGATAGTGGGGAGCGACAAATTTCTTCAGGCCCGTATTCTCACCCCAGTTACCGGTGAGTTCCGCCTTGGTATCATCGATAATGACCCCGGGCAATGAGCTCGCATTGATGCCGCCGAGCATTTCGGCCTTGGACATTTCCTGAAACTCGGGAAGCGTCGGGTCTTTTTTGAACTCATCCTGAACGGTTCCGCGACGCATGTTACCGGGAAGTTTGAGGAGTGCGATCAATTCAGGAAGGAAGCTCTTGTGAACATAACGCGGGCTGCAGTCGTTCTTCTTCGCAACTGCTGCGGCCTTTCCGACAACAACACCCATCATGCCGCCGGTCTTCATGACACGGACTGTGCCGAGCGCTTCGTGAGTTACACTAACATTACGCCCAGCCATGAAAAGATTATCAACGTTTCGGCTGTAGAAACAACGATAGGGAACCGGATAACCCACGGTGCGGTCGATGGCCCGGTCATGGTGGGCGTAGGAAATAAAAGGGTTGTCCCCAAACTTACCGATGTATTGCTCCTTCGGATAATGCAAATCGATGGACCATGTCGTGAGAACGCAGGCATCATCGAACTCGCGACCGGAGGTGATATCGTCCGCCGTGAGAACCACATCCCCGAGAAGCTGCTGAGTTTCACGTGTTCCGCCAACATAGGCCATCCATTCGAGAGAAGCGTTTTTGTGATTGTTCCCGGTGGTGTCGTACCGGTCGTAGGCTCCCCCATTCTTGATCGCATTCCACGCACCAAAATTTGCCCGCAGATTCCAGTCCCTGATCAGCTCGAGATCATTGAGCGGATGTTTGTCATAGCCGCTTTCCCAAAACCACTCCGCGTGATGTTTGCGAGGATAAGGAAATCCCTTTTCATCCAGGTCCAGTGCCCAGGGCGTTTCCGGAAATGACTGTGGACTATCGGTATCCTGCCAGTTCCACATATTACTCATCCCCATGCGACCGCCATCAATCATTTTGAGATCAGCACCGGCCTTCATTCCGATGTATCCGTGCCCGGTAGAATCGCAGAAATACGGAGCGGAAAATTCACGGATGCGACCCGAGTTGGTTTCAAGCGCGAGTACGGATTGAATCTTGCTCCCGTCCATCACCACATCATAAGCGTGGTGCCCGAGAAAGAGCGACAGGTTCTCTTCCGCCCGGACGATCGCTTCCTTCTTTTCGTCTCCGTATTCTTCATAGGTTCCGGGAGATGCCTTGGCATGATCTTCCAACTCGCGGATGATGTCACCGACCGGATACAATCCGCCCGGCGTGTTGCCTTTTGCCCAGACCCGAATCTCGGCACTCCCGTTTCCACCTAGAACGTTTCGGTTTTGAATCAGGGCGGTTTTCAATCCCATCCGTGCGGCCGAAACCGCTCCACACATCCCGGCATATCCGCCACCGACAAAAACGACATCATACTCGCCCGCATTCTCCGGATCTTCCGGCAAGCCGAGAGCAGTTCGTCTCCAGGCAGGAAGAATCTCGCTGGAATTATCGGGTGCGGCGCCTCCTTGAGACAAGACGATCGCATCGCAGCGTCCATCGAAGCCGGTCAGGTCTTTGAGGCGAAGTTCTGTCTCACCGGCTTTGAGCTCGATTTCCCCACCGTCCTGCCAATGCCACTTTGCGCCTTCGGTTCCGAACTCCGCATCGAGGGTTTTACCACCGATCGCAATTTGAAAACGACCGGGAGTTCCCGGCGCCTCCCAGTGAGCGACCCAATCCCTGTCTCTTATACACATCTGACGCT
>CAJXQE010000193.1 GCA_913058215.1 uncultured Verrucomicrobiales bacterium | reverse complement strand
GAGATCAGCCTCGGTCTCGTGGGCTCGGAGATGTGTATAAGAGACAGGCATCCAACGGTTCTAACCGATGAGACGAATCACGAGGAGATGGCACGGGTTCATGAAGCGTTCTCTGATCTCTTCGACAAAACGATTGAGCTCGGCGGCACCATTACCGGAGAGCATGGAGTCGGTCTCGCTAAGAAACCGTATTTGCAGAGACAATTCGGCGATGCCAGCTACTCACTGCTGGCTCAGATCAAGAAAACTCTCGATCCGGATTCCCTTCTGAATCCCGGAAAGATCTTCGAATCCGAAACCAGTTCCTGAATGATTACGGTAACGGAGAATAAACGGCTCAAGTACATCGCCGACCTCGACTACTCGGTGGTTCAGCAATGCATGCATTGTGGAATGTGTCTGCCGACCTGCCCGACCTATGTTGAGACCCGTCTGGAGCGGAACAGTCCGCGCGGGCGAATTGCTCTGATGCGTTCCATTGTCGACGGAGAACTCGAAGTCACCAAAGAGTTCGGGGAGGAAATGTATTACTGCCTCGGCTGTCTTGCCTGCACTACGGCTTGTCCCGCCGGCGTGAATTATCCGGAGCTTTTCGAAAATGCACGGGCGGAAGTGGAGTTTCAAGGAGTTCTGTTTTCACCGGATCGTCGTTTCTGGAGATGGCTCACCTTGCGGCAGCTTTTTGCAAAGCCATGGATGCTACATTTCGTCGGGCGGATGTTGTGGGCTTATCAGGCGAGCGGAATATGTGGTCTAGTCCGTAGGTCCGGTTTGCTTCGGCTGATACCGAAGAATTTCCGGGAACTCGAACCGTCCACACCGACCATTCAGCGAAAGTTTTCCACTCAACTGATCGAGGAAGAAGAAGCCCCGGCAGTTTCGAAACGATACCGGGTGGGTATGCTGACCGGCTGTGTTCAGGACATGGTGATGGCTGACGTGAATCGCGATACCGTCGACTCTCTTCTGGAAAACGGATGTGCAGTGGATACGCCGCGTGACCAGGGCTGTTGCGGTTCCTTACATGCTCACAATGGAGATTTGGAACAGGCGGAGATTCAGGCTCGCCGTTTGCTCGATCAGTTCAATCTGGAGGATTTGGATGCCGTCGTCACCAACGCTGCGGGCTGTGGATCCCATCTAAAACATTTTGGTGCATTGTTGAAGAAAGATCCGGACTACGCGGCCAAAGCAAGGGAGTGGGACAGCAAAGTGCGGGACATCTCTGAATGGCTGGTCGAAATCGGATTTCGAAAACCTTTGGGGAAGGTGAATTCCGGTGGGGAGAAAGTGACCTACCATGAAGCGTGTCATTTGTGTCACGGCCAGGGGATTTCGCAACAGCCTCGCGAAATTTTGCGGTCCATTCCCGGAGTGGACCTGGTTGAATTGAGTGACGCGACCAACTGCTGTGGGAGCGCCGGGGTTTACAATATCACCCAACCTGAGCAGGCCGGGAAGTTGCAGCGTGAAAAGGTCGCAAACATCGAAGCTACCGGGGCTACTGTCGTTGCCACTGCGAATCCCGGATGTCATCTGCAAATCGAGAACGGAGTCGGTTGCGATGTGAAGGTGAAACACCCTGTGAGTATGCTCGCGGCTGCCTATCGGAAGGAAAAAAGGGAAGGGGACGAGTGAAACAAATTACCCTGGTACTTCGATTATTGTTTGGAGCCGTCTTCATCTGGAGCGGAATTGCCAAGCTCAAGGATCCGATCAGCTTTGCCGAGTCTGTCCGGAATTTTCAGATTATTGGCGATCCGATTGCTCCGGCTCTGGCTTTGTTTATTCCCTGGGTGGAGATCATTGCCGGTATCGCTGTAATGATCGGGAAAGGGCTGCGCGGAGGAGCGGGCATTCTTCTGGCATCGCTCATCGTTTTCACTGCCGCCATCGGTGTCGCCTGGGCCCGCGGGCTCGATATCAGTTGCGGATGCTTTGGCGGATCCGGTGCAGTGAACTATCCGCTGAAGATTTCTCAGAATTTTTTGCTGTTGGCGATGGGCTTTGTGGTTTGGAAGTTTTCCGGTGAGAGGAATGGAACAAGCACCAGCGAGACTGGTGGGGAAGAATTATGAAAAAATTGATTTCAATATTAGGTATTGCCTTGCTTATACCCATTCTGAGTGTTGCTGATGAAGAGATTGCCCCGCGGCCTTTAAGCTTTTCCGGGGGAAATTTTTCGGATGCTGTATTTACGATTCTACCACCGAAATATGACGATTCCCGCAAGGTGGTGAAGGAACCCTTCGGTGTGGCTTACCGTTTGGATTCCGATGGCAACTTGAATGAACTTTATCGAACGAAGGGATGGTATGCATTTCAGGTTTACCTTTCACCCAGCGGTCGATACCTGGTCAGGATGGGGCCCTGGAACCGCGGAAGGAGGCCGGACAAAGATGATCTGGCTCTTGCAATTTACGACAATGGAATACTTCTGAAATCGTATTCAACTGCGGACTTGGTTAAGGATCACGACAAAGTGGAAGCATCCGTGAGCCACTATTCCTGGCAGGCTTCTTCGCTTATTGATAATGGACAGTATTCTGCCGGGGAACGTTTCAAAATGATTCCTAATCTAGGTTATAACAGTCTTTTTGAGATCCACACGATAGATGGATGGACTTATACTTTTGACGTCACAAACGGGCAGATCAAAAGCGAGACCAGAACGAAGGAATGGCTTAAAGAGGCTAAATGAATCGAGCGATCGAAATCCCTCCATTTGGCCATTAAACTCAGGGGGTCGATCGGACTACCGAAGTTCAAGAGTCTCTGTCACCGCACCTTCAGCAGGCTCGATGCCGAGAATCTTACAGACGGTAGCGTGAAAACCTTGCTGTCCGACTTCACCAAAATCACCGCTGGCAGGGGAGTTGGGGAATCCTGTCAGAATTACCTGACCGGACATCCGAATCGATTCGGCTACCGGATACCCGAATCCACCAAAGAATCCAGGACCTTCCGCTGGATCGAAAACGGGCTCGTCCACTTTGATTTCAGAGAATGCATAGCCTGATTTCAAAACAAGAACGCGATCTCCGATCCGGCCGTCAATTTTGTATTGATAGTCGTCTGGCAAACTGTCCGGGGTGTAGGTCCGGAAATAAATGCGCTTCTTCAGTTCTCCATCAAACTTGTCGGTAAAGATTTTCTTTTCCCCGTCACTATCAGGAAGGTCTTTGAAGTAAAGGTTTGCGATAGCGTCGTGAGCAATGATGTCGCAGTTGACCATCATTTCGTCCCCGAGAAGATGAGCGATATTTACATTTTTCTCTAATTCGGCGAGGCCGTGATCAGTCGTAATGAACACGACGAGGTTTGCATTTTTTGGAGCGAGGTTTTCCCAGTCGGCTTTGACTTTTTCGAGAAATACTCCCAATGCCTTGTCGGTGGCTTCCACTGCTTCATATGTTTCCGGAGTCCGGGGACCGTTAACAAGCCCACCCTTGAGCATTCCGTCGAGACGAAGCATCACCAGTCTCAGTTTCTTGGCATCGTTACCGCCCCCTGCTGCCGGGGCGGCAGGAGCAGGTTTGTCACCATCAGCGGCTGGAGCCGGAGCATCGGCACCTGCGGCAGGGGCATCGTCGCCAGCGGCCATTGCGGGGGCATCACTACCGTCTGCAGGCGCGGGAGCAGCAGTCCCTCCTCCTGATCCAGCGGCAGCCTTCCATGCTTCAAGCGCTTTGTTAAGACGGTCCTCGTCACTGCTCTCAGCGTCGAACTCTTTCAGATAGACGGCAGCTGCGTTTTCACCCGTCTGGTTTTGAGACATGGGCCAGTCATGGACCAGAGTATTGATGCCCTGGCGGGTGGCAGTTGTCCAGATAGGCTCCTGCCTCATATATTCCTGATTGGTCGGATTCTTGTCGATGGATCCGTCTTCTTTCAGGATGAAATCTGCCGGAATACCGTGTTTTTCCGGAGCTGTTCCCGTGGCCATTGTGGTGTGAGCGGGAAAGGTGAGGCAGGGGAATCCGGGGCGCATCTTATTGGTCGATCCACCATCACTGACCAGTTGATCAAATGTGGGGGTCTCTGCTTTTTCAATGTAGTCGCCACGAAATCCGGGAATACTGATCCAAAGAACAACTGGAGGTCCGTCTCCGGAACTCTCTTCAGGCTCCTTCATAACAGGTTCCGGGTCATCCATTGCAACCTGTTGGGCCTGTTCTTTCTGCTTTCGGTAATCGTCCAGAACCTGAACGGTGGCCTTGTCTCCCTCCATGGCCACCCGCTTGTAGGTGATGCCGGAGCTGCCGTTCCAGACCAGAATGATCGTGAGGATAAACAGCAGTACAGCAATGAGCGTGAAAATTGAGCTGGCTAAAGACCGGAACATAATGGAATTCTTATCCGAAAAGAGTGATGGCGCAAGTTATCGGGGGATAATTTTACAAGTGGAGTTGCGCGGCGAATGCTCCGTCAAACCCGTCTATCCATGGCAGGCATCGGACGGATCGATCCACTTTCAAGCCAGAGGCTTCGATGATGGCTTCATTTTCCTCGCGGTCGATGGAGCAGGTACTGTAGATAATTCGTCCTTCCGGTTTGATAAATTTTGAGACGGACTCCAGTAAAGCTGCCTGAACTTTTGTCTGGCGCCCGAAATCATAGGGCTGAATTCTCCAGCGTACATCGACTCTGCGTCGCATTACTCCGGTGTTCGAGCAAGGGGCATCGAGAAGAATGGCGTCAAATTTTGGAAGGTCCTCAGGTGGATTGAGCCAATCAATTTGCTGTAGGTCCACATTATTAACATGAAGCCTTTCGAGATTCTCACGAAGTTGAACAAGACGTTGTTCGGACTGATCGCTGGCGAGAATTTTCCCTTCCCCATTCATCATTTTGGAGAGCAGGGCGGTTTTGCCTCCGGGAGCTGCACAGGCATCAAGAATAGATTCACCCGGTTTCGGGTCCAGAAGATTGCATGCGAGAGTCGTGCTGGGGTCTTGAATATAGATCAAGCCTTCAGAGATCCAGTCGGCATCAGGAGCACCTTTTACGGTGAAGAAATCCGGAAATCCTTCGACCTTTGAATCCTCTTCAATCGCAGGGGCAACACTGTTGAACCGTTCGGAGTCATGAATCCGGGCATAGACGCGTGGGGGAGTATTGTTCCATTCGCAGAGCGCGGTAGTTACCTCTTCACCATGTTGTTCCGTCCATCGATCAATAAAAAACTGTGGATGGGAATAGCGGTCTTCCAGTGACCAATTGCTCATGTCAGCTTCAAACTCAGCCTTTGATCGCTGAGCATTTCGGAGGATCGCATTGACGAGACTTTTCTCGTGTTTCCGGGCAATTTGGACGGTTTCGTTGACGGCGGCGTGCTCGGCAATTTCCGTTTTGAAAAGCTGATACAGTCCGATTCGGAGGAGGTTCTGAGTGAATGGCTTGATCTTGCCATTGCGGAGCTTGTCAATCAACACATCCAAAAAGTAGAGATTGCGAAGCGTGCCGTAGAAAATTTCGCAGGCGAGCCCGTGATCGGACGAGATCAGATCCATTTTCTTCGAATATTCCCCGAGTATTTCGTCGGCAAAACGGGATCCTGCCTCCCATTCATTGAGGGCATCGTAGGCGCAGCGGCGAGCGGGAGACATAGTGAAATAGTTTCTAGTGTTTGGTTGTAAAGTTCTAAGGAGCGCCGTCAGCGAAAGGGAGAGGAGCGCATGGAAGGAGAGCGAATTCCCTATTTCGAAGGCGGCCAGACATTTTCGACATCCTCGGACCGGATCCATCCACGAAGGTCGCCCGGAACATCCGCGTAGATCCATGGTCCGGACTTTCTAGTGATGCGAACTTCAGATCCCGGAGGGAGTTCTATCACAGCTTCTGAATCGATCACTGGAGAGGTTTGAGCACTGGCGTCGCTGGACACAACTGTGGCAAAATTTTCGACCGCGAGGTGCTTCTTACGATAACGGTGCGCCTGGAACGCCAGGAAAGAAATCACCAGGGCGAAGGACGAGAAAGTATAAAGGAGCGGCCGAAACCTGCGTGCCTGAGAAATGAGGATTGCAGTGCTTAGGCCGATGACAAAGATCCAGAATGAGGTCCAGAGAATCCAGTTCCAGGCAGGGCTGGAAACGGCCCGGATAAATTTTGCAAAGTCGGATTCTGCGAATTCCAGAAAGCCCGTCTTGTTCTGGATGAATGTCAGGCTCTGACGGGATTCAGAGAGTCCCGGGTCCAAAACGAGAGCTCGTCGATACCAGAGGACTGCCTCTCCCGGACGGTCGAGGCGATAGAGGGTGGAACCGAGATTGTAGTAGAGGTCTTCTGATCCGAGGCCTTTGTCGAGAATATCTCGATACTTGGTTTCGGCGTCTTCGAATTTTCCATTTTCGAAATCCCGGTTCGCGCTGGTATAGAGCTGCGAACTGGTCTGAGCCTGGATGTTGCTGATCATGCAGATACTGCAAAGGAACAGGAACAGATTCAGAAATAGCGGGGCAATACGCATGGATTCGAGATAACGGGAAGGGCGAGCAGGCAGAGAGAGTGATTATTTTTTGTGAGATAGCTTAACGAGGATGCTGTTGAATTCCTCCATCTCGGAAGCTGAGACTGCTTCATCGGGTTTGTCCCCGCCGCTGTAAAGATAAGACTGACATTTTTCCAGGAGATGATCGATCGCTTCGAGTACTTTTGGCGGTGCATCGCCGTGTTCTTCTTTCCAGATGGCAAGAGCGCGATTGACTCCTCGAAAGTATTCCCGGCGCGTCGCATTGCTTCGGGGAATTTCCCGGACGGCTTGTTTAAAGCTTAGCCTGACATGAGTATCCGCCTTTTCGCGACGCTTCTTCTGAATGATCCGGGTGAGGCCGAGTCCGAGAACCGTGAAGAATCCGAGCGAGAATATAAACTGGGTGGCGTAAAAGAGAATTCCCGGTCCAGCAGAGGCGAGAGCCAGATTTAAATTGGTTCCGCCCGTTCGGATGTGGAGAATATCGTTAAATTGTGCGGAAGGTACCGAAGCTGCGGGGCCCGAAGAAAATGCGCCAACATTGTTGTTTCGGTTAGTCGAAGCACCGCCTGGAAGCTGAGTATTTCCGGCAAGATTGATCGTCAGGGGAATGGGAGGTGTGTTTTCGGTGACATATGCCCCGGTGGAGGGATCGAAATAACTGAACTCGAAGGATGGAATCTCAGTGACCTTTTTTAAAGGGATCACCACCTGAGAGAACTTAGCTCGCCCGTTGGTTTCCCCGTTCGAAGGCTCTTCGATCGTGCGATTGGCATCGTAGGATCGCCATTCATCGGCTCCCGCTGCCGAGAACTGAGGTGCACCGATCGTTGTGAAATTCCCGGTGCCTGTCACCACGAAATCCAGGGAGACCGGATCACCCACTGCTGGAGTCGTGGTTGAAGGGGTCACAGTGATTGCAAACTTACCAACGCCACCCGTGAAACTGGCAGGCGCTCCGGTCGGGAGAGCTTTCACCGTGATCTTCATGGAGTTGGTGGATACGCGGTGAGTTTGAGTCCTTTGGAAAATTCCTGGAAATCCGAATCCTGAACTGCGATCAAGGACCCGGATACCGATTTCGGCAGGGCCAAGAGTGTGTTCTCCAGCTTTGAGCGCGAAGAGAGTGGAAGGAAGCCGAGCCAGATCATAGAGATTATTGCCAAGCTCAACTGCGTCAGTTTTCACATTTTTGAATTTACCGATCACAAAGCTCTCATGATTCAGTTCTGCGCTGACGATGTCATTGATCGAGCCTCGTCCCCGGACATAAGCAGTGACTGAGAAGGGGACGATTTCATTCGCCCAGATTTCTGTGCGAGAGAGATCAAATTTGCCGAACATCGGCTTCGTTGCATCCAGATCACTGGTTTCTTTGGTTCGCTCGTAGACTGTGATTTCGATAGCTTGAGTTGCGACATCCATACCGCGAATTTTTGTCTGAATCGGGGGGATTGTGAAGGTTCCGACCTGGTCACCCTTGAACTGATAAATGTATGAGCTTTCGGTTGTGCGGACTCCGTTGATAATGTTGATCCGGAAATTGTCGCCCGGTTGACTTCCCGTGGAGGTGATTGCGAGGCCGTTTACTTCAATGGAGTTGGGTAAGCTCTCCGGATCACCGTTCACGGACTTGAGGACGAGAGTACCGACCTCACCAACTGCGATCGTTTTGGATACGACAGCAGCCTGAAGCCCCGGTTGAGCGCCCTGGGCGGTCGATTCTTTTGCCGTGAAAAGCAAAAGGGCAAAAGCGATTGAATAGAAAGAAAAACGATGCATTTGATCTGATCGTAAATAGAGGATTACCAGTTTTTGTATTTCTCAGGTTTGGCCGGCTTCATGATCGGCCGAACTTCGGTTTCATCGGCTAATGCCCTCAAAAGCTGACGAGCTTCGCTCGGGGTATAGCCGGTATCTGGATTGCGTTGCATTTGTTGGGCCTGATTCTGCTGAGAAGGTGGGGGAGCCTGCTGTTCCTGATTAGGATTGGCTTCAAGTTTTCCATCCTCGGGAGTCTCTGGTTCGTTTTGCTCTTCCTCGCCGTTCTGAGAATCCTGAGGCTCTTGTTTCTCTTTTTCCTTATCCTCTTGATCTCCTGACTCGTCTTTCTGATCTTCCGAATCTTTCTTCTCCTGATCGTCCTTGTTCTCCTGGTTTTCCCCGTCTTTCCCGGATTCTGAATCCTGCTCTTGATCCTGCTCTTGATCCTCTTTCTGGTCCTGATCTCCGTCCTGCTTCTCCTGATCGTCCTTTTTCTCTTCCTCGTCTTTCTTTTCTTCGTCCTCCTCCTCTTGATCCTGGTTCTGCTCCTCCTGTTCCTGCTCCTCCTGTTCCTTTTTCAATTCTTCGATGCGTTTCTTCACGACCTCGATATTGAATCTCGCCTTATCGTTATCCTCATTTTGGGCAAGAGCGGATTCGAAATGCTCGATGGCTCCTTCCCACTGTCGCAATGTGGACTCCACCGGGCTTGCAGAGTTTGTCATGGGTTGGAGTTGATTTGTAGATGCGTCCTCTGATGCTGCCTTCAGATACGTTTCCCCTTTTCGAAAGAGGGTGTTTCCAAGATTGTAATGGGCAATTTCCTGAAGCCTCTCACTTTCACTGATCAGTGTCTTGGCAAAGGCTTGCTCCGCGCTTTCGTAGTCACCTTTTTGGAAAGCAGCAGCACCGAGGCTAAGTTGTAATTTGGGCTCTTTTGAAGAGGAAAGGCCTCCCGCTTCAAGCTTCCGGTAGATCGAGATTGCTTCATCGTAGGCGCCACGCTCGAAGGCATCAAATCCCTCTTTCATCGAGTCGGCAGAAGACGAATGAATCGCTCCGAAAAGAATCAATCCAATGGCCAGGGAACTCGTCGCCATCGCGGGCTTTGCGATGAGAGATTCAGGCTTCCTGCGCCTGAGAAACATCAGCGGTGTCAGGAATGTCAGTATCATCAGTGCCGTCGCGATGCTCAGGAGCCACATGAATCGTTCGATGGGACGCGACTGGGCTTGTTCCTCTTTTCTTGAGGTGGCAATCGTTGCCGTGATGCGTTCAACAACGGCGGAAATTGAGGAGGAGTTTCCAAGGTGAATATACGCGCCGCTTCCCGAGGCCAGGGCGCGCAGTGCACCTTCGTCGAGACGCGTCCGAACGACCTGTCCGGTTTCGTCTTTTATAAAGACACCGGGAATTTGATTCCCGGTCTTCGAATCGATCTCCGGAATGATGGAGCCGCCGGACGATCCTACACCAACAGTAATGATCGTCATTCCCGCCGTCTTGGCTTCCGTTTTGATCGACTCAATTTCATCCACGCCTTCGAGTGCTTCCCCATCTGAGAAAATGACGAGGGCGCTTTCTTCAAGTTGGGATTCCTTGAATGCCTCCAGGGCAATTTTTGCAGCAGCGGTTAAATTGGTTCCTCCACGGGGAATGATATCGGTGTCGAGTTGATCGATCGCTTCAGCAACGGCGTCGTGATCGACCGTGAGTGGCGCTTGTAGAAAGGCGCGTCCAGCAAAAGCAATCAGACCGATGCGATCCTCAGGAAGAGCGGTCAAAATATCTTTAGCTGCGAGTTTTGCGCGGAGCATCCGGTTAGGAAGAAGATCGGTCGCAAGCATGCTGCGGGAAGTATCGATCGCGATCAGCATGTTCCGGCCTTCGCTTTCGGTTTCAGTTTCTTCAAAACCCCATTGAGGTCGAGCCAGCGCCAATAGAAGAAAGCCGAGCGAAAGTGCGAGAAAACTGAATGAAAGCCAGCGCTGAAACTGGCTGCTACCCGTTATCAATTGCCGATGCAGTCGCGGTGAAACCAGTCCGGGAAGGCGCTTTGCAGCCCTGAGGTGGGACCACAGACGCAACAGGACAAGGGGAAGCAGCGCGAGCAGCCCCCAAAGCCAGATAGGGTTGGCAAAATTGATTTCCATGAAGGACCGATTGAACGGGAGATCAAATGTAGCGCAAACCGGCGAAGTTTGGGCCAGTTTTTTTACAGGATACCGGCTTTGGGAATCCCGGGCTCATGTTGAAGGAGGTGGACTACCTTCAAGGAGCGAATAGCCGGAATATTGCAGGGAGTTAAGACCGGTGAGGGAAAGCTAACTCCTGGATCCTCGCTGTGGAGAAATGCACAGGGAAACGGGGCGAAATTTATGCCGAAAATTGAGTCGTTGAAACAGCTTCCTGAGACGAAACCTCCCTGGTGTTGCCGAGGAGAAGTGAAGATCTGTTTTCAATCGCCCTGGGGAGCAGAGAGTGAGAAATCAGTTCGCGAAGGTTTTCATCGATCGCATTTTTCGAAAGAAGAGTTCGGTAAGTGTTCCGGAGGAAGTTTTCCCCTTCGATGAGTGCGCTCAGAGCTGAGTGTTGTCCGCTCAGAGCTTTCGCTTTTGAGAGATGCCTTCGAATTTCACTGAGTCCGGTCGACGCAGTGGTCGTTTGAATTCCCTGTCGTTCCAACAATCTGGAGAGTCCGGCTACTGATTTCTGGTGCTCGAATTTCAGATCCTGAAGTGTCGAAACCGGATCAGTCAGGTGAAATTTGTTGATTACCCTTTGATACATCTCAGTGACCATTCGTTCCCTTCGCAAAAGAGCGGATGCGATCTGGTTGGAAGTTGGATCCTGAATGGTTTGCTGACCAATTTGGGTTGTCATCGTAGTTTCGTCTATGCTGGAGAATGCCCGCAGGCATCAGCGGTTTTTCAATCCTCGCGTCACAGAGGATTGACGTTTCCCGACGCCAGTTATGCGGTATTCTCACATAGGACGATCCAGTCGGTGGCTGGATTAGGGAAATCGTCTCCAGAAAGTTTCGTCGCCGACGATGGTCAGGCAGCCAAAGACAAGACCGGCGATCGCGAACCATACGAATATTTCGTCCGCTTGAATCGTGACACGGCGTTTCACTTCCGTTTTCTCCAACTGATCGATCAACTCAAAGATTCGTTCGAGCCCCGTCGTGTCCTGAGCTCTGAAATACTTGCCATCGGCGATCGTGGCAATTTCCTGAAGTGTTTCTTCGTCGAAAGCTTGTTGAAGGCGCTGAGGGCCTACTGGAGTTTGGACAACATAGTCACCATAGGTTCCGACCGCGATGGTGTAGACCCGGATTCCCAGAGTTTTCGCCAGCTTGGCTGCTTCGATCGGGGATAGATTTCCCGAATTATTTACTCCATCGGTGAGGAGAACGACGACCTTGCTTTTCGCGGGCCTTTTGTCGAGTCGCTTGGAGGCTGCCGCGATTGCTGAACCGATTGCAGTTCCGTCCTCAACCATGCCGATGCGGACTCGTCCCAATCCGAAAGGGCCCTCCAGCCATTCTTTGGAAAGGGTGAGGGGACTGGCCAGATAAGGCCTGCCGGCAAAGGCGAGAAGTCCGATCCGGTCAGTGCTTCGTCCATCGATGAAATCGCGAGTCACTTTTTTCGCAGCCTGAAGGCGGTTGGCACGGTTTCCTTCGATGGTGAAATCCTCCACCTGCATAGAACGGGAGACATCGATCGCCAGAATCATTTCAATCCCGCTCTCCGAGATACTCTCAGACCGGTTGACCCATTGAGGGCGGCTCAGTGCCAGAATCAGGCAGGTCAGCGCCAAAAAAAGTGTCGCCAGCCGAAAGCCACCACTTCTGCCCTTGGCGATTGCTCCCATCCTCTCAAGAATGTGGAGGGAAGAAAACGTGACCGCACTTTGGCTGCCTGATCGGCTGCGAAGCAGTGCCAGAAGGGGAAGCAGGGCCAGAAGAGAAAACGCCCAGGGATAGGCAATTTTGAAGCTGGTTTCTGCGAGGACTGCGGTCATGGAGAGGCCGCCCACATTACACCGAAATCACTTGTGAGAAAGTGTTTCAGTATTCTGTAGAATCGGCGGCTTCTGTATTTCTAAAGGTCCTTGAGTGCGACTGGAGAAACGACATCGGCTCCGTCAAGAAGTTCAAGCGATATCCCGTCGAGACCGTAGCCTCGAAGGCCCACTACGGAGAGCCTCTTTTTCCCGGACTCTTTGATTTCGACTTCCACTTCTGCTTCAGTTCCCTGAGCAGGAAGTTTGATCTCTTTGCCTCCAATAAAGAGATCGATGTCGGCGAGTTTTCCACTGACTTTCACTTTGATCAAACCGGCTTTCTCCACCTTGAGGAAGGCACGTCCGACGGCATAGCGATTGGCGCCACGGCCTACGACTTTCGGAGTCTCCTCTGCAGGCAGGGAACCATCTACTTTGGAATACAAAGGAAGCCAAACGTAAGTCTTGAAATCTTCGGCGAAAATTTTGTGTCCGTAGTGCCCAATGTCATCCCGGGTCCGCTCATGAGGCATGAGGACCTGCCACTCACGGATAAAGCGGTTGGATGGAGTTTTGAAGTCTCCCTCTTTGCCGAGCTCAGAAAGGAATCTGACGAGGTCGACGAATTCATCTTCCCGTAGTTGGGCGGTCAGAGCCGGTGGCATTAGCGAAATCGGACTGATGTTGTTAGACTCGATTTCGCTTTTTGGAATTCGGTTTTCTTTTCCGGCAGCATCACGAATCACAAGTTCTTTGTCGTCCTCGCGTGCAATCGCACCGGCAAAGCTGTCCCCGTTTTTCAAAGTAACGAGAGTGGTGTGATACCCCTCTTTGATTTTGACACTGGGCTGGAGAAGGGAATCCACGAGGTAATCGACCGGAGCACTGGATCCGATACTAAGGAGGTCGGGACCGATCACTCCGCCGGCTCCACCGATGGCATGACAAACCAGGCACTGAAGCGCAGCGCGTCTGTAAATGACTTCACCGCGATGAGGATCACCCTTTTGAGCGACACGGTTCATCATGGACTCCATCTCTTTCGGAGTCAGCGCCATCTTCATCGGCTTGAGGCCACCGGCTTTTTGGATGGCTTTGATAAGACCTTCAGGTCGCGTTGCCGCACTGCTCGCTTTCTGCACCCCTGTCAGGGCAACAGCTTCCGGAAGCGTCTCACGATTCAAGAGGGTGGTGAGTTCGATCGTACCCTGCTTGTTCGAAAGGAAAGTA
Source organism: uncultured Verrucomicrobiales bacterium (assembly GCA_913058215.1). Lineage (GTDB taxonomy): Bacteria > Verrucomicrobiota > Verrucomicrobiia > Verrucomicrobiales > DEV007 > Arctic95D-9. The sequence continues at coordinate 512 of CAJXQE010000193.1, read as the reverse complement.
GCAAAGATACCGTGAGGGTCTTTTCCTTCCGGGGCGTCACGAAGAACGGCCAGGGCAATGGCTGCGCCACCTTTTGGATTCCGGCGGGTTTGACCAATCACTGCGAGAGAGCGGAGTTGAAAGGATGCTTTTTTGTCCTGCGCCGTTTGATTGAGGAACTTCCCGGTTTCCGGACCGCCAAGGGTAGTGAGCCCGTCGAGAGCAGCGCGGGCGCGGCCTTCATTCTTCGCGGCGTCAAGAAAGGCCGCCTCAAGCTCAGGACGCGTGGTGGCGAGTTTCCACTGCCCCGCGAGTGCGGCGGCGTTGGAAAAGATGCTGACGTTTTGAGATTTTAAAAACCGGGTGAGGCGGTTCTTGTCCCCGGCCGGTTGAATTTTTCGAAGTTTTCCTGCATCAGCGAGAGCTTTTAGAATGGCATTTTGCTGCTCGGGTGTTGCCTTTTCGGCGAGGGCAAAGATGAACAATAGATTCTGTCTCTTATACACATCTGACGCTGCCGACGAAGAGGATAG
>CAJXQE010000192.1 GCA_913058215.1 uncultured Verrucomicrobiales bacterium | reverse complement strand
AGCGTCAGATGTGTATAAGAGACAGCTGTTGGGCTTGGTTCAATAAGGCTCACCTTTTTTCAACCGTTCCCCAAAAATCTCAAGTTGATTGCGATTCACCCATTGGTGATTGAACTTCTTTTCAGAAACGAATCCGTTTCGAAACATCAGCATAATGCCCGACACCATAAACGGAGACTCATGGGGTTCCAACGCTCGCTCAGGTGCTTCCCAGTAGAAAACGGCCTTTCCGTCTTCTCCTCTATCAAGTTCGATCAACGATTTGCCGAGAATCGATTCGACCCTGTCTCCATTCATTCCGATTTTGATTTTTTGGAATTGGGACAGGATCTCAGATCTTTCATTGTCTGCAAATTCTCTAAATGAGGGGTTCCGAGCGCAACCCGCCATCAACAAAATAAGAATCGATGAAATGATTTGGAGGTTCGAGTTCAAGGTTGATGTTCTAGTTGTCGTAAGACTCTCTACTCACGGAGGGTTTCCTGTAGGTAGCACCCGCTTGTTATGCGCGCCCCGTCACATCTGCCAAAGGCCGTGGTGATTGCCGCCCTGGATGTAGATCGCAAACCTGCCATAGCCGGGAATCTCCATCGGGGGGAGTGCAATCTCACCCCCAGCGCTCACGGCGGATTCGATTGCGGCATCGATGTCTTCAACCAGAAGGTAAGGGCGGACGACTGGCTCCTCCGATTCGTGCATGGGAGCACGCACACCAATCTTCCCGCCGTTGGCGAGCGTGGCCGTCCGAGCGTTACCGAGCCCGGGATCTCCCTCACTGAACTTCACACTGTGCAGTCGTTCGTAGGCCGCACACGTGGCATCGACTTCCTGGGTTACAATTTCGAGATAGTGGACTTGCATAGTTTCTCCTATTTCAATGGCATCAGGTAAAATGCCTGCAACCACTGGCGGGCGGCACGCTCCGACGAAGAAGGTTAAAGTTTCCAATTGTCATCATATCTAAACTACTCGGCGGTCAGCAATTAGCCAGTGCCGCTTTGTTCGCTTCGTTTCTTCATGAAGCGATCACCGTCTTCGAATTTCCAGTCCTCCCAACCAAGAGTTCTATAAAAGCCAACCACCCTAAATCCCTCTCCAGGATCTGTCGTCAACCAAAGTTCGCCCTCCCCCTTCTGAAATCAATCAGTCCTCGACCAACTTCATATGAGTTCTACCAATCCCTTGATTCTCGAACCCCTTCAATACAGCGATCACCCACATCTCACCAGTATCGCTCGCTCATTGTCTGTTCGAACGTGAAGCTTAATCTTCTCCGCTAGTCCATTGTTCTGGTGCGGCCAGAACCTTCCCCTTAAAAATTAACTTCTCCCTCCTAAATGCAGCATCAATATCATCCTGCCTTTGAAGAGGAGGGATGGCAAAAGATACGCTGATCAAGAGGCCCAAATTCAATAGGCAAGTTATTCCGAAAATTTTCATTTTTCGCAGAACGATTGAGCGATACCAGCGCAGGGTCAAGATCTCCAGAGCGAAGCGAACCAGCCGCGCCAATCGCGCTTGGCCTCAGCGCTTTGTTCGCTGCACTTCCAACCCCAACAGAGCATCCATCCATTTGTCGGCCATCTTCTTTGCTCCAGCGGCATTGGGGTGAACTTTGTCGCTGACAGTATCAGTTTTCCAATCAAATCCATTGGCGTGGTTTACAAGCATGATGTTAAAACCACGTTTGGAAAGGCGCGTAGCAAGAGATTCCAATTCCTTGTTCAACTGGGCGATATACGAATACTTGGGAAGCTTTCCGGCCGGAATTACCTGCGCCAGAAGGATTGTGACATTGGGATTTATCTCTCTGACGTTTTCGAGGAGCGCTTCGGTGTCGCGAACAATACCGGGCACTGGTTTATTTTTACTGAAGCTATTGTGCCCTGAATGCACCATCAATATATCGGCAGGATACTTTCGATAAATATCCTTCGAAATACTGAGCAGGTATTTCGTGTTCTTCCCTCCGTACCCCGCATGGGCGGAGGAGGAATCCCTATTTGGCCCAATGAATTCAAACGCGGCACCTTTCTTTCGCAACTCGGGAAGCAACACTTCCCGATAACAAACAAAATTCTTCCCGCCTCCCGTAATGGAGTCTCCGAGAGCCAGAACCGTAGGCGTCTCCCCCGCAAGCAAAGAGAAGCCCGTCAGATACAAAGCTACCATGCAGATGTGCCAGAACTTGATCATATCTATATTACTTATGGGAACCCCGGGTGGAGATAGGAGAGCATACCGCGGAGCGGCTGTATCGAATTACCTCACACGTTTTGTTGAGACTCTACTTGGTTTTTGTGATACGAAGATTGGCAAAGTAGGCGTCGCCTGTGGGGCCGACCCGAAGAGCGATGGCCCCTTTAACCTCACCGAGCTTTAGATCGTTGACGATTAAGGTGGGCTCTTCAGCGCCATTGACATAAAGTCGCGCCTTTGCGCCTGATACCTCTATCTTAACCTGAATCCACTCATCGGATACGAGGTCAACATAGGATTCGTATTTACCCGCTTGGGATTCACGGAGTAGCTCCCAGGGAAAATCGGGGAAAGATACGTATTGAGTGGAATGGTTTCTCTGAATTTGGTTTTCGGATCGACCATTCATCGGTCGTAAATAAATGCACTCGTATTTCGTCGCCTTGGCGTTCACATGAAAAGCTACTCCCGCATGTCCGCCGTTCCGTCTCTTGCCTTCAGGTCGACTTGCCACATCAAATTCTATAGTGCCGTTCTGAAACTCTAAGTCTCGAATAACTACAAGGTTATCCGGCCTACCGGTATCTACGCTGGTCACGTGTAGAGCCATTTTCCCGCGATGTTTGACTCTTTCCACTACGACATTGTTCAGATAAAGCTCTTCAGATCCATCAAGTTCGATGACCTGAGTAAACCCAACTTGTGGAAGAAATGTAAGGCAAAAGAGGATGAAAAATGACCTGCTTACTGACATGGAAAAGATTGGGGTAAGTTTTTTTTTCAAACGTTTCTCTGTTGAATCAACTCTGAATAGAGTCGTTGCGTTTCATTCTCAACGTCCAAAGGCCACCCACCCGCTACCGGGATCCCGCCTCCGATTCTGGTTTAGTGTTTTCGTTGCCCTGTGCTTTCGAATCCACGGAGGTGGCGGGTTGGCGTGCGCCGTCTTGTTCGCCGGCCTTTTGTATCGGCTCCTTAGCTAACACGCGGCCCTTTGGGTGAGACCGGTCAAAATGATCAAACGTGGACACGAAAAACCATCTTCCAGTGGCATCGCGATAACACGCTTCGGAGTACCAAATCAGCAGGCGACCTTCGTGGTGCCTCCGTCTCTCTCCCGGTTTCAGTTTCGCGAGATGATGTTCTGGGGTAAACTCGACGATGCATTCTATCTCTGGAACACTCGGTACTAGTTTAGCAGACACCTGCTGATCGGATACCTGCTGCGATTCGTGGGCGAGAAATCCTGACAGATACTTTTTCGCCATTTCCTCCGTCGCCCAAGATTCCTTGTTGAAGTAGCGAATGCGGACAGTTTTGATCGCGCCATCCGTCATCTCGTGAAACAATCTCACGTCTCCTTCATCATCTGATTCTGGCTCCTGGAATGACGCCTCGAGTGGGACTCCTGCCTCTGGGCGGTTATCAAAGATGATCGACGGCGTTTCCGCTCCAGCAACGCACATGACTATTAGTGGGATGAGCAAGATCGAAAGTGTTTTCATGGCGAACGATTGAGCACTGGCAGTGGTGCCAGCGCAAGAAGATCATAACACAATAGACGGAATCCCAAACAGAAGAAGCCCGAGAAACTCTAGATGGCACCACTTGCCAGTTGCCAGCTGCGCTTTGATATGCCGTCGTGTTAGGAATGTGCCTGTGCGCGTCGTCGAATCAAAGAGGTAAGAAGCCAAGACAACGACCTCTCCTCCGATTGCTCACTCGTCATCATGGGCTGATTCAAGTTGCGAATCGCTTGCCAATCCGGGCAACGGTCTTCGACGTGTTCGCGCAAACTGGCTATCAACTCAAGCTCGTCGTCCGATCCCGGATCTATTGGAATCGCCTCGCCATTGAACACGTCTTCAAGGGCGCAATTAAATAGATCACCTCTAATGTCTGTCTGTTCCACCCAATGTGGCAAAGTTGCAACGAATGAGACAATCTGCCCCCTTCCGCCGCCGTCTGTGTATTTATACTGCACATTCTCGGATGGATCATTGTTTCGATACTGGAAGGATGAGATCATGTTCCCTTGGCATACGTCCGAGCACAGGCACTGCCTGCTGGCAGCGCCACTCCGCAACAGGGTTAAGTGTATGAGTAAAGAGGGGCATGTCGACTCGGAACGGTAGACTGTTGGTGTCCAATCGCTTGTCAGCCTTCTTCTTTTTTGCGTGCCTTTCGGGCGGAATTCGCAAGGTTCATGGTCTTCGTGATTTTTCCATAGCCAACCGTTCTGGATCCCTCTCGAATCAGAAACATTCTACCTGGCTGGAGTTTATCAAGGTGTTGTTCGGGGGATAGGAATGAGAAAATGACCCTAGCAGTTTCGCCAGGCTCTACCTTATCCACATCTGGATATTGTAGCACAGCATCCCAGTCCTGATCGTCATAGTGGAATTGTGCCCTATATTCCTGAAAAGCAGCTGACATCCGACCACCGGCCCGTTCGGAAAGGTACGTGACGACCCCCTCCGCGTCCGGGCTGTATCTTTTATTCATTGGCTAACGTTAAAAATGAAGCTGGTGGTCGCCGGAGCGAAGCGGAGAGTAGCACCTTACCTCCGCCGTCTTGTTTGCTATTCAGAAGTTCCAAACGTTACTTTGTCTATCCTGTCATAGACTTTTAGATCTTTAGGGTAGTGCGTCTCGACAACTTCTAAATCTGACTTAAACTCCTCAATTTGTTTATTGAATCTCTTTTCATCTTCTTTGGTTACCTTTCCTCCTTTCCATGAGATTCCTGTCTTCACAAAATGTTCATACATCGAAAGATGCTTCTTAATAAGATCTTTTGCATAATATGCATTCAGCTTACCATCCTTCAGTTGAATCAATCTTTCCAAATACATTCTTTTATTAACATCACCAGTATATCCCGCAGGCAAACTACCGTAATAAGTAAATTCCTGTTTCAAATACTTGAGAGCTATCTTGTTGGATTCCTCTATGCTTGAACCAGAACAGAAGGAAGTTAGACATATAGATAGCAATACAATTTTGAAATATCGATTCATGTTGGTAACTTAAGCGAACGTTTAAGGCATGGCAGCCCGACCCGGGAGCGACCTCACGTAAACAGTTTACGGATTCGACCCACAAGAGTCAACCGACTCGAAGCGGGATCGGGCTTGTCCATCGCCGGCTTGTTAGCCGCCTTTTTCTGAAACAGCGGAAATCTACTTGGTCTCCTCGAAAGTAACGCATCTGAAGAAGGTGGGTAAATGTAAGTGGTGCCGCCCCCTTCTCTTTCGTTAACGGTCGCTCCAGCCGCACGGGCGGTTTTTACAATCGAAGTGGGAACATCGTCAGTATCAAAGTACGGACAGGGATATATTTCATACCCATTGGGAACTTTAGCTCTTTTAAGGTAGCCACCTAGATAGTCCTTCTCGGATAGATAATCCCAAAAGTGTTTTTTCACAAAAATTATGTCCCCAGGGTTCTCAGGCTCGAAAGGCTCTTCCAATTCGCGGCGGTCGTGAACACCCAATTCGAATATCTTTCCATTACTAGTCACCATGACAAATGGATATGGGACGGCGAGCGACTGCCTTTCACCAACGATCGGCCTCATAAGCAAAGGTTCGGGCTAACGTTAGAGCTCACCAGATCCCTGACCGAGGGCGAGCGTTGAATTCGAGGTTGATGGTGGAGTGAGCATGAGACTTTCGACAAGAGGCGGGTCAGGGATTTGGTGCAGCGGCTTGTTATCTGCCTTTTTCAAGTTCGGCGATCGATTTTGGTTGAGGGCGCGATCCATCCAAGATCTCGTGAATCCGCTTATTGAGCGCCTGAGTGATCGGATCGGTCGGATTGAACCCTAGTGATTCCTCTGTCTTCTTCAATGCGTCGTCTGTTCTTCCTGCGAGCAAAAGGGCCAAGGCCACGTTGGCAATCAATCCTGGTTCGTCGGGCTCGAGCGAAACTGCATGCTCGGCTACAACAACAGCCCTTTCGAAACGACCCAATTGGAGGCATGAGAGCATGTACTCTCGCGCAACATCTGCATTCTCTTTCTGGATTTCGAAGGATCGGGCAAATGAATCGCAGGCATCGGAAGGACGGTCGAGAGCTTGATAGGCCTTGCCGATGACCCAGTGTGCCGCCCAATTCGTCGGCTTCAAATCGACCGCAGCGTTTAGCTTCTCAATACCTTGTTCAACTTCGCGAATTGCCTTCCGCCCGGTAGCTGGTTTCTCGGGCTTGTCGTCCAATCGCATATACGGATTGATCAACGCTGTACCTTCCTCCCACAGACGATTGTGATCTTCCATCGTATACTCTCGTTTTGTTTGCTCCTCTTTCTTCGAGCAACCGAAAAGGGCAAATACGAAAGCGATTAGCTTGGTCATGACAGCGAGGCGGCGCATCAATTCTTTAAGATAACAGTATTTATTAGTATCACCTCACAAAGTGATATCACGCGTTGCATTCCCCACAAAAATGTTCGGAAACGCCCGATATAGCAAGGTTTTCTTTGAGATGCATGGGCCTATCCGGCGGGGTTAGGATAGCCGTTGGCAAATGAGTTGAAGTGGCTGATATCACTCTGAAACGAGCTTTCTCATCTCGCTCCCTCAAGCGTGAAGAATAGCCTGTGCCTTGGGATTGCGATGAAGGAATCTTTCAATACCTGTCCTTTTGGAATTCTAGCGAGTCGAGAATCTGAAGAAAATTGATAAATGTCGGATGACTCGAATGGCACTGCATTAGGCAGGGTGATCGTGGACTCATCGAAGAAAGGAAGATTGGAATATTCCGCTACAATCCATTGCCGTAGCTGAACTTGCAAAAGTTCTAAGGCTTGGAACTTGAATGTTAGGATCGCTTAATGCAGCGCCAATCGGCTCAGGCGACATTTTCCGATGAATTCTTGCGCGGAGCCAGTCTCTTAATTCTTCGGACACATGACGACCTCTGGAAATCAATTCGAACAGTTTAGTAATATCGCCTGACCTCGCCTATGAATAGCGTGGGCGGTATGAACCAAAATTTTCTTCCGTATCGATATCTTTTTCTCTAGAATCACCGGCCAATGAGGGGCTTCCACACAATCATCGCATTCACAATCGCGGTGTCTGCCGTCTCCTGCTCTCAACCGGATACGGAACCGCCATCCGCCGACAACCGGGAAACGAACTCCAGCAATGGGGATCCCACTTCTCCATTCGCAGATCTCATCTCTTCCCCGGACGATAACACTCTGGCCACCACCCTGGCCATGGCAGAGCCAAATTTGGAAACCACCGGTCCGGTGCACGAGAGTCCCGGCGTCGTCGACAATCGGGAGGCCCGGGTCGCGCTCGACCTTCTCAAGATGGAGAACAGCGAGGCAAAATCGCTGGCCCTCACGGAGTTGTTCGAGCGATGGTCCAAAGACGACCTCAACGCTGCAATGGAATTTCTCCCCTATGTCGAGAAGGACATCGAGACCAAGCGTGCCTTCTTTCGCGGCGTGGCGACGGAACTCCTGGAGCAAGATCCTGAGCGGCTTCTGGACATCACCAGGGAACACTGGTGGCAGGGCCAATGGGAGGCCACAATCAAGGCAATGACGAAAGTCGCCGACTCCAACCTCGACTTGGCAGTCGATTTCTACACCAACACGGTGAAAGGAAAACAATATCCTCCCACTGCCGGAAAAATTGCCGGCAATCTGATGAAGGAACGCTCCCTCGAAGAGGCCGAGGCCTTCGCCTTGTCGCTCGAGCGTCCCGAATCTCGCGGCATGGCGGTGCAGGGGATTTTGAGTCGATGGACCGCGCAAGACCCTGTCGCAGCATCGACCTACGTAGAAGGCATCTCCGATCCCATGCTGAGGGACTACGCAATCAGAGGAATGATCCAGCAAGCAGCGGGCGTGAGTCCCTTGGAAACACTGGCGTGGGCGAAGTCGATGCAGGAAGGCGCAGTCAGGATGAACACGGTCAAGTTTCTCGCGCGTCGCTGGAACAGCCCTGACCACCGGAAAAACCTCGAAGACCTCTCCACATTTCGAGGACTTTCGAATCAGGAACGAGAAATCATACAGGAGACACTGGGAAATTAACAAGCCTTCACCTTCCTTATCACCTCGACTGCCCCCTAATTGCTGCCTTCGGATGCCGAGTTGCTCTATTTGAAAATGCTGGATGAGGCGGGTGTCACTGACTGATAGGAATTTGCTTATTCAAGGATCTTTATCGGGGCGTCGGTCCTGCCGGGGTTGAGGGGGTGCACGATCAGGAATATTTTTAGCTATCTGCAAGGTCGTTCGGAATGTCATGATGAGAAAATGATATTCCCAGCACGACATTTCTTTCGTTCAGTTTTCAGTCTTTCTGCCGTCGCGTTTTTGAGCGTGCCGGTCCTTTGGGCGGAAGACTCAGTGAAGGTTTTTGTTCTTGCCGGCCAATCCAATATGGAGGGCAAGGCGAAAAACGAGTTGATCACCCATCAGGCGACGGATGCAAAGACAGCTGAACTTTTTAAACATTTGCGAACTGGCGATGAGTGGACGGTGCGGGATGATGTGCAAATCAAATTTCTCGACCGGAAGGGCGGGCTGACCATTGGTTACGGATCACCTGGAAAAACGGGGCCTGAACTGGAATTCGGCCATCTGATGGGTGAGCACTTTGACGAACCGGTTCTCATCATTAAAACCGCATGGGGTGGCCATTCCTTGTATCAGAAATTCCGTTCACCCTCCGCTGGCGTTCCGGATGATGCTCGTCTTGCTGAAGAACTGGCAAAAGCGCAGGAAAAGGTCACTAAAAACAACGAGAAGAAAAAGAGATCGGATCCGCTGCCCACGATGGAGGACATCAAGTCCGTCTATGGAAGTTCCTACCGGAATATGATGACAGAAGTGGCTTCGGTTTTCGAAGACTATGAAACGCTGTTCCCCACTTTGAAGGGCAAGACGCTGGAAATGGCAGGGGTCGTTTGGTTTCAGGGATACAACGACATGTTTGGCGATTTTGCTCCGGCCGAATACGCAGGAAACATGGAGCTGTTCATCAATGATGTGCGTAAAGATTTCGAAAAGCCAAAACTGCCGTTCGTCATTGCCGCGATTGGGAATAACGGATCAAAGCCCGCCCAAAAGGGAATGCTGGCGGTTCAGACCGCTCAAATTGCGATGAATGATGTCGAGGGGTTTTCCGGAAACGTAATCGCATTTCCCACGGACGTACTGATCGATAAAGCGGCTGAGGAGTTGTATCCGACCTGGAAAGATAATTTTGAAGCGTGGAAATTGGTCGGTTCAGATCGGCCGTATCATTATCTTGGAAGTGCAATCTGGTACACCCGCATCGGCCATGGGATGGGGGAGTCCATGTTGAAATTGCTGGCGAAGTGATTCGATAATCACCCGTGACTGCTAATGCCCCGGGGATGAAATCGGCTGCTAGTGTCTCGCGCCAGATCAATGTATTCCGCAGAATCGATGGAAACACCCTAGCTCCGAAGATCCGAAAATGGATTAAAATCAAGAATATTTAACTGACCCCATAGCCCATAGCTGGGTTGCTGATCAGATTTTCCAATGAAGCGTCGACAAGTACTCATCTCCCTTGGTGCAGCGGCCCCGTGTCTCGGGCGCAGCCAGAATTTGAAAGCCCTTCCCTTCGACTACGAGAGCCCATACGAGGATGTTGATTGGAGCCAAACGGAACTGATCCATTCGATGTCTCATCAACATCAGGGCACGACAGATTCCTCTCGCGACCTGTTTGTCGAAATGGGATATCGGCATTTTGCTTTCAGCAATTACTACCCATCCGCTCCGACGATACTCCCGGATGCGTTTCGGGATTCAAATCCTGAAATTACGTGGGCTCCAAATGCGGAACAGCATTCCTTCCTTGATTCAGGGCTTCATTTTAATTCTCTGGGGAGTCGGCTTGCTTCTGGGTATGGGAAGTATCTTTCCTCTGCTCAGCGAAAGAGTTCACCAATAAACTATGAATTCGAAGGGATAACTATCTTTGATGAAAGCAGACCGTGGGAAGGCGTTTACCGATTCGATCTAACTCTGAAGAAAGTTGATGAATCTGCCTCCGATGACGTGGCTGCAATCCTGAGTTTGAAGGGGGCTAATGGCTGTGCGCGCCGGGAGGGTTTCGTTGATGAAGGTCCGGTCACTGAAAGGTCTCTGTCAGTTGGTAAACACACGATCTATCTGCGTTCTCACTCTGATTCAATTGGTCTAAGGCTTGAACATAATTCTGAGCATTTGGAGGTAACTCAGTGCCGGCTTATGCAGGGAACGAATCGTCCCTGGCGTGACGTTTTTCGGGCGGCGCTGGATGGGGAAAGTCAGGGCGACGTTAAGTGGGGGGGATTGCTTCATCCAAATGGCGGTGGTATCACTCTCAATCATCCTACCGGGAAGATCGGCGATTATCTCGAGATGCTGGATTTTGATTCTCGCGTACTCGGAATCGAGGTCTGGAACCAGCTAACCTCAGGCTTCGGTTCTAACCGCGGATTATACGACTCAATGGCAAGTCCTCCGGCACATTTCTATGAAATGTGGGATAAAATTCTTGCGACCGGTCGGCAGTGTTGGGGCTTCTTTGTTAAAGATCACAACACTTATGGGCGGGGGAGAAATGTTCTCATTGTGCCCCGGCTTGCAGATCTTTCATCAACTGAACGCGAAGCCGCCTTGTTGTGTGCCTATCGGAACGGTACTTTTTTCGGATCGGTTGCTTCCATTGCTGCTGATGACGAAGGGAAAGCAATTTCGCCGTATGACCGGAGTGATTTTCGTTTTCGGTACATTCGATTGCGCCGCGATGGCGAGGGGCGAACGGTCGCGATCGAAGCGGCTGTTGCAGGGAATGACGAATTGCTGCGTCCGAATGTTCAGATCCGTTTCGTTACGGATAAGGGAGTCGCATTTCTCGTCGATGCCGCCGAAGGGACGTTCGTCCTGCCTGGCAGGGCAGGGGATTCCGAGTTACCAGAATTTATCCGCCTCGAAGCTCTTGCCTACCCTGATACTCATGATGGAGGTAAGCCGCTCGGTCCACAGATGATCAGCAAGCTTAGTGTTGCCGAGGTCGCGCAGTTGCACGATCGCTATGCGAAACGCGGAGCAAATTTTTTCGGCAATCCCGCTGAATTGCGAACACCGATTCCTATCGTTGATCAGATCTTTTCACAGCCAATTCGAAGAGTTGCTGGGTGAGGGGATTACTTTACTTTTATTCGATTCACGGTGTAGCAAAACCTTCGACTTCGTAGTTTCACGATCCCTATAATCGCTGGGCGGCGGAACGGATGGGCTTGAGATCACCGGAAAATGCCAGTCAAGGGGTGCGACGCGTTCGACGCGATGGGTCACAGCGAGTTGGTAGACGAAATATGGGGAGGGAAAGACTTGAAACAAATCGATTGACCCCTTTTACTCATGCCATTAATAGCGTGTAGCGCAAAGAACGGGAAGGAGCGCCGCGCCGATAGGAATACCTTGAAAAAGCAAACTCCTATCAATCGAGAACAAATTTTGCTACTCTCGACCCAAGAAAGAGCAAACACGACCGCAAAATTGCGTGTAGTATCTTAGTCAACAAATATGGCAAATTTAGAAATGGATGGCGGCATCAAGATCTACCTTCGGGAGATCGGGAAGACCGCCCTACTTACCCGCGAAGAAGAGGTGGAACTTGCTGATCGCATAAAAGTTGGCGATAAGGAAGCTCGTGCTCACATGATTAAGGCGAACCTTCGTCTCGTCGTAAAAATCGCACAAGACTACGCGAACTACGGCTTACCTTTACTTGACCTCATTTCTGAGGGCAATATCGGCCTGATGAAAGCGGTCGAGCGCTTCGATCCCAACAAGGGTGGTAAACTCTCCACCTACGCAGCATGGTGGATCAAACAGTCCATTAAGCGAGCTTTGGCGAACCAGAGCAAGACAATCCGTCTTCCCGTCCACATGGTGGACAAAATTTCGAAGATGCGCCGTGTTGCCATGGTGCTCAGCGAAGAGCTTGGCCGCGAACCTACCGATGAAGAGTTGTCTGAAGAGATCGGAATCGACCGCGCAAAACTTTCGCATCTCAAGTCTGCTGCTCAGCGCCCGGCATCTCTTGATGCTCCTATCGGCGAAGACGACAACACTCAATTCGGCGAGATCATCGGCGACGAGAAGGCGCGGACTCCTCTGGAGCTCCTGAGCCATAAGAATATGCATATGCAACTCGACGGCCTCCTTGAGGTTCTCGACGAGCGTGAGCGAAAAATCGTCGATGCCCGATTTGGCCTGGGCGGTCAAAAGCCTAAAACTCTCGAAGAAGTTGGTCAGGAATTCGGCGTCACTCGTGAGCGAATCCGCCAGCTCCAGAACATCGCACTCAAGAAGCTGCGTCGCGCCCTTCAGAAAAAGGAGGATCCCGGACCACGCCCGCTCAGAAAGGCAGGTGAGCCCGACGACGACTTTTTCAGCGAAGAATAAGAAGAGACGGCCTTGGAATTCTGATCAGAGACCTGTAGATTCAATTTCGAATGACGTGAAGTGAGAGCTTCGCGTTTTTTCGTGCCCGCTCGAAATTCCTCTTAGAAGGGGGCAGGCGAGAATGGCACGGTTTTAAGCAGAGTCATCGTGGACTCATCGAAAGAAGGCAGATTGGCATCTTCCGCTACAATCCATTGCCGTAGCAGAATTTGCCAAAGTTCTAAGGCTTGGAACTTGAATGCTAAGATCGCTTAATGCAGGGCCATTCGGGTCAGTCGACAAAATGAGCATTTTCTCCACATAACTCACAAGGGACAGGATCCGGAAATTTGGTGGAGCAGTTTGGTCAGGATGTGAAAGAACGAATCAATCGGGATGACCGAAGCAGCCCTATGATGAAGAATCACGGTGAGCAGGAAGCGGAAAACATCCTATCGGCCGGCTGTCGTCACTGTAAGCTGACGGAAATTGAGTTGCTGTTACCACGGCGGGGAGGTTTGACACGAGCGTCTGTTGCCTGGCGCATCTGGAGAGAGACAAGGGTGGCGCAGCGCTGGTTGGCGGAGCGGATGGGCTTGAGATCACCGGCAAATGCCAGTGATGTGGTGCGACGGTTTGAAGCAACGGATGACAGCGAGTTGGTAGACGAAATTTTGGATTAGAGCAGACAGCCTTATGCTAAAATGTCCCTTATCACTCGACCGCCCACATCGGTCAGGCTTTCGTCCCGCCCCTGGTGAAACCAGGTAAGTAATTCGTGATCCAGTCCCATGAGGTGGAGAATCGTCGCGTGTAGATCGTGCAGGTGGACTTTGTTTTCCACTGCTTCGAATCCCAGCTCGTCGGTGCTGCCGTAGTTCATTCCGCCTTTGACTCCGCCCCCGGCCATCCACATGGAAAAGCCGTAGGGATTGTGGTTTCGACCTGGGGCATCCTTGCCTTCGCTGAATGGCATACGACCGAACTCACCGCCCCAGACGACGAGGGTATCATCGAGCAGACCGCGCTGTTCGAGATCGGTGAGCAGTGCGGCAATGGGTTGATCGACTTCCGGAGCGTGTTGCCCGTGATTGGACTCTATACCGGCATGGGCATCCCAGGTTTCCTCCAGATGCCCACCACCTGAATACAGCTGAATAAACCGAACCCCACGCTCGACGAGGCGACGCGCGATCAGGCAATTTCGACCGTATTCATCGGTGGGATGTTTTCCTACCCCATAGCTGGCCATCGTCGCTTCGCTTTCCTGTGAAAGGTCGACCGCCTCGGGAGTGGCAGACTGCATATGGTCTGTCTCTTATACACATCTGACGCTGCCGACGAAGAGGATAGTGTAG
>CAJXQE010000191.1 GCA_913058215.1 uncultured Verrucomicrobiales bacterium | reverse complement strand
CGAGATCAGCCTCGGTCTCGTGGGCTCGGAGATGTGTATAAGAGACAGGCGTTTCCTTTGCCGACGAAGGCCTGATTGCCTTTGCGGAAGAGGACGAAAACACGGATTCCGCTGTCGACGTCGCCGATTTCGTTCCCCAATCCCTGCAACAACGCACTTTTCGTCCCGTTACGGGATTTGCACAGCCGACGATCAAGAAAACCACCGACAGCCGCGGGCAGGTTGGTAGTATGAACCGTCGCACCAAACCAAAATTTCAACCGTTCAAAAACCTCTTCAAAAAGAAACGAAGATGACAATTTGTCAGACATATTATCACCGGATAAAACCAGTGTTATGTGCCGATCGCGAGAAAACGGATCTAAAGATCCCTGCCTCTCCTCCAGTCGGGAGGGCTGGCTTAATAACTTTTAACCAATTTGAAACGTCAAAATGTTTAGCAAAATACGAAAGTTTTTTGGTCCCAAAAAACTAGCTGAAGGAAACAAAATTGTAGTCAACTGTGAAAAACTCGAAACGCGCGTCGCCCTCCTGGAGGGAGGCTCGCTGGAAGAGTATACAGTAGAGCGTGCCAACGATGTAAATATCGTCGGCTCCATCTACAGAGGAGTCATCCGCAATATCGAACCCGGCCTCAGTGCCATGTTCGTGGATATCGGGCTGGAGAAAAACGCATTTCTCCACTTCTGGGATGCCATCCCCGAAGCACTCGATTCCGGGATGGAGGAAATCCATCGTCACGGGAAAAAGAAAGGGAAGAAGAAACGGATTCAGTCCCAGGATATTCCCAAACTCTATCCGGTTGGTTCGGAAGTGCTCGTCCAGGTGACAAAAGGGCCGATAGGAAACAAAGGACCACGGATCACGACCAATATCTCCCTTCCCGGCCGATACATGGTGCTCATGCCGCGGAATGACCAACTCGGAATCTCCAGGAAGATCGAGGATCCTAAAGAACGTTCACGACTCCGCAAGATCATGAGCGACAAGCTCACGGTTCCTGAAGGAATGGGCGTAATTCTCCGCACCGTTTCCTCCGGTCAGAAGGTCCGCTATTTTGTTCGTGACCTCGCCATCCTGGTCGACCAGTGGTACGACATTGACGAAAAGGCGGATTCTGGAAAAGGGGCCATGTGTGTCTTTCAGGAGCCTGACCTCATTGAACGTACGGTCCGGGATTTTCTCACCGACGAAATTCAAGAGGTTCTCGTGGATGACGCGGAATCAGCCGAACGGATGAAGCAGTTGATCAGCATCATCTCGCGCCGGTCGATGAAAAAGATCCAGCATTTCAACACGCCGGAGCCGATTTTTGAGAAACTGGGTATTCAAAGACAAATCGACGATGCCTTTTACCGTCAGGTTTGGCTTCCAAGCGGTGGCTATCTCGTCATCGACGAAACGGAAGCGCTCATCGCGATCGATGTGAACACCGGTCGTGCCAAAACGCAGGATAAAATGATCTTGCAGACCAATATTGAAGCGGCCGAGGCCGTCGCACGACAATTGCGCCTGCGAAATATTGGCGGCCTCATCGTCGTCGATTTCATTGATATGCGGCAACGCCGCGATCAAATGGCAGTTTATAAAGTCGTTCGCGATCGACTCAAGTCGGACAAAGCGAAGACTCAGATCCTGCAGATTTCGCAGCTTGGGCTGATGGAAATGACCCGTCAGCGACTTCATGAAAGCCTCAGTATCACCGTCAATGAACCCTGTCACTTTTGTCAGGGCCGTGGCGTTGTGAAAAGTGCTGAGTCCATGAGTGTTGATCTGCAGCGTCGCATCAACGGGATTCTTGCAAAAGATGAAGGAGTTTATCGAGAGTTGCTCGTAATCGTTCACCCCGACGTGTTGGAACGCCTTCGTTCTCAAGATGGCGAGCTTTTCGTAGAGCTGGAACGCAGGCACAATGCCCGTCTGACCTTCCGCGCCGATGCCTCCTACTATCGTGAACAGGTCGTTGTCGCAGATGCGAAAACGCAAAAGGAGATCCGGGACTGAGGTGATTGGTGATTCGTGAAAAACCTGCGTTTTCTTTTATCAGAAACTCATTTACGAATCGCCTAAATCTTAATACCTTAATTCTGCATCATTTGCTGCTCCGCTCGTCTAACGAGCGGACACCCTTAACCCCAACAGTGCTTATGACTTCGCAGACCCTTATCCGGTTTCTACTTCTTCCTGCCTTTTTCGCAGCTACACTTTCCGTAGAGGCTCAGTTTCGACGCCCCGGTCTGGCCACTGTCAAAAAGGAAGACCGCACCAAAAGTTCTCTGAATAAGGAGGACGGAGCTATCTATCTCGAAGGGATGGTGAATCAGGAAGTAAAAGTCCGGGTGACCAAATCGGCTCCGACCTATTCCAACCTGACCGCAGAGCGGTGGCTCGGAAACGTCTTTCCCAATCAAAATGCTGTCCTGCTTGCAGTCAGCGACAAAGCCTATCGCGTCCGCGCCAAGGCGAAACAGGGCCAGGTCGCCGGCTGGGTAAGCAAAGCTGCCATCGAAGGACTCGCTCCGGGATTTGAAGCAAAGCTGCGAAAATACTACGATCGCTACATGATCGTTCAGGAACTGATCGAGAATAATCAGGTCGCACTCGGTATGACCATCGAAGAAGTGGCCGCATCGATCGGACCTCCCAACACCCGCAGCTCCACCGTGGAACAGAGCGGCCGGACAGATATTCTGGAATATATTTCCTTCGAGAGAGTTCCCCGCACCGTGACCACTTACAATTCCTTCGGAGTCCCCGTTCCCACCACACAGTATGTTGAAGTGGAAAACGGGCGCGTCACCATCGAGTTTTCGAATAACATGGTCTCATTGATCAAAGAGTCTGAAGGCGTCGATCTCTCGAAAAACGGCGGTATGGTTAATGTTCCGCCGCTGGTTTACCTGTTTTAGGACAAAATTACGAAATCCCGCGGACCCCGAGGTCCGTATTTAAGACTGAGCATTCCCGCTCAGTCTTTTGCTTTTTTATGAGAGCATTTTAAGGTTTTGACGTCTGACAACGCAGGCCGAGACAGAATTCTGAGCTGACGAGGCTTTTGAACAGTTGAAATAATCTCCAAACCAATCATCATTGAATTATTATGGCACACGAACTACCCGAACTACCCTACGCATACGATGCTCTCGCGCCTCACATCGACGCGCAGACCATGGAAATCCACCACAGCAAACACCACAATGCCTACGTGACGAACCTCAATGCCGCGATTGAGGGCAATGCGGAGCTGGAAGAAAAACCTATCTGCCAGTTGATCGCCAACCTTGACGATGTTCCTGAAAACATCCGTGGTGCTGTCCGCAACAACGGGGGCGGACATCTCAATCACTCCTTCTTTTGGAAAATTATGGGACCAAACGGCGGCGGACCACCAACCGGCGCGGTTGGTGATGCGATCAACAGCTCTTTCGGATCTCTCGACGGACTTAAGGAACAATTTAAAAAGGCCGCCATGACCCGCTTCGGATCCGGCTGGGCCTGGGTCGCAGTAACTGATAGCGGACTCGCCGTGACCAGTACCCCCAATCAGGACAATCCTATCATGGGCAAAGCCGCCGATTGCTGCGGACATCGTCCTATCATTGGACTCGACGTTTGGGAACACGCCTACTACCTCAATTACCAGAACCGCCGTCCCGACTACGTCGACGCCTTCTGGAACGTCATCAATTGGGATGCGGTGAATGAGAACTACGCAGCTGCTTGCGAAGGCTGAGAAGCGTAGATCTACAATTTCTGTCTCGTTGACGGATTACAAGGGAGGCGGCTCGAAAGAGTTCGCCTCTTTTTTTGTATCTAAAAAGCCCTCTGGATTAATGCCTTACCCGGAAAATTCTTCCAGCTGTAGAGACCGTGGATTTTATCTTTTCCGGCAACATTTAGGATTCTTTTGCCTCAAGTAGCTTAATAATATATCAATATTAAGAGAGGTTTAGCACCTTTGAGGAAAAAGGAATAGAAAATAGAAGAAAAGGATTGATCGACCACTACATGTGGTGCTATTATCTGGATATTACCCGAAAGACCACAAGATATTGTGTTTTTAACAGGTTCTTAAGAGTTTATTCAGAACTTATTCACATTTTCGGTCACTCACTGATTTTCAATCAAACTTAATTAAATTCGTCTCACTCTCTGTTTTACAACAATTTTTAGGCCCATTTTGACTCAGTAGTTTTTCCGGGGAGCGAACTTTAGATTTAATTTCACCCGGAGCCCGGATACCCAAGCTCAATTCAAACCCAATACCGAAAAAAAGATATAATGGAAACCCATTTCAAAGTAGGTCCCCGCACATTTATTCTTGATCAAGCCAAAGCGGAAGCCGCCCTGGCCGGAAAACGCATCATCAATGGTCGAAAATCTGAAGCCTTCAACCTTCTTCCTCTGAAGTATCAGTGGGCTTACGATCTTTACCGGACAATGAAGAATAATCATTGGGAGCCGGAAGATATCCAGATGCAAAAGGATATTGAGCAATGGCAGGGAACTGAACTGACTGACTCAGATCGCTGGATCATCCGAATGGGTATCGGCTACTTTTCCGCTGCCGAAGGTATTGTCGGAGACAACATTCTTCACGTTGTCCGCGAGCTGGTCACCGCTCCTGAATTGAAACTGGTTCTCGGAAGACATGCTCATGAGGAAAATATCCATGCAGACAGTCTCCTTTACATGATCTCCAGCCTCGGCATCAATCCGCACGAATGCGAAGCGATGTTTGAACAGATCCCAACGATCAAGAGTAAGAACGAGTTCGTCACCCGCGTTTCCCATGAACTCCGTCGCGATGTCGATCTCACCGACCCCGCCAACAAGCGGAAATTGGCCCGGAACATTTTTGTGTTCGGCCAGTGCATGGAAGGCACCCAGTTCTACGGACTTTTTGGAATGATTCTGAGCCTCAAGCGCCAGAATAAGTTTCCCGGTATCGGACAAATGTTCCAGTACACCCTTCGTGACGAATCCAATCACATCGAAGTGTTCCGGAATCTCTTCATGGACCTCATCCAGGAGAACATGGAAATCTGGGATGCCGATTTTAAAGAGGAGCTTGCCGAAACAATGCGTGAAGCGGTTGCTCTTGAAAAAGATTTCATCAAAGATTGTCTCCCCGTCAGTTCAGTGGGGCTCAATGTGGAGGACTTCTGTACATACATCGACTACATCGCAAATCGCCGGATGGAAGGCGTCGGGCTGAACGCTCTGACTCCCGGCGCGACCAACCCTTTCCCATGGCTCGCTGAGTCGATGGATATGAAACGGGAAGGCAATTTCTTTGAAACCAAAGTCACGGAGTATCAGAAAGCGTCCGCTCTCGACGGCACCAGCTACGACGACGACGAACTTTAGAAACCCCGCTTTGCACCGCAGACGATTCAAGAGGGTTGCGACATCGATTTCACCCTCTTGAATCAGCTCACCACCCACTCCCCTTTCCCGCCCAACACGCACACAAACTGACAGGATCCCACCGAGAAGATCCACCCATCGAATTACTGGATTCACCACCCATAACACCCCGAAAATGATTACTAGAGAATTTATAGAACAGGACATGGAGCTGCAACGCTGCGCAGCCACTCCTCAAGAAATGAAACCGCGCTTCAACTGGCGCGATATGGCTTCCACCAGTCAGGAAATTCCGCCTTCACGCATTTATGTGCAGGCCGGAGAAAGCCAAAGTGATTTCAGTGTCGAAGAGATTGCCGAAACAGTAGGAAAAGCCCTCACTGATCTTGCACTTTCGAGGAATCAGGATGAATCCGAAATTTTTACCGACACGAACCGTCAGCTGGTTACCACGATTTCGAAGGCCGTCACAAAAACTCTCGTGGAAAAAGTCGACGCCGAAGATGTTGAAGGCCCGGTGGTTTTGAGCCAGCAAGAGCTCACCAACCTGATCGAAAAGGTGCTGGTGAAACAAAATCTGCATGATGTCGCCAAAAGCTTGATCATCCGGAAGAAAGCCGCAGACGCCCGTCACGGAGTCAATCTTTCCAGTAACGAAAAACCACTCTGCAAAGTTATTCGCCGAAACGGTGAAGTGGTCGGATGGAACGCCAACAAAATCGAAGTAGCCGTTCGCAGTTCTTTCCTTTCTCTGGGAATGGATTCGTCTCCCGCTGCTGACGTTTCCAAGGCTTTGACCGAACGTATTGCACGGAGTGGCCAGGAATACATCCGTATCGAAGATCTCCAGGACCGGGTTCAGGAGGAGTTGATGCGTCAGAACTACTTCAAAATTGCAGAGGCCTATATCCTTTATCGCGCCCACCGCTCCCAGACCCGCCTTCTGGAAAAAGAGGAAGTCACTCCTCAACTGGACGAGAGCTCACAGGGCTCCATGATTGTTGTGAATCGGGCCGACGGATCCAGTGATCTCTGGGACGGGGTCGATCTGCGCAAGCGAATCCAATTCGCTTCCACCGGTCTCGACCTTTGCATCGACTCCGAGCAGATCGAGCAGGAACTGCGCCGGGCGTTCTTCTCCGAAATGTCTGAAGACGACCTCAAGAAGACGATCATTCTCAATGCGAAAAGCCTGATCGAGAAAGACAGCGGTTTCGCCCGTTTCGCTGCGCGGATCCTTCTTACCTACATCTACGAAGAAGTTCTCGGTTGGGACATTGTCACCGACGGCGTTCAAAAGCTGGGTGAATTTCATCGCAAGGCTTTCAAGGCCAATCTCGTCAGGGGTGTCAAGATTGAGCGGATCTCCGAGCGGATGCTCGATTACAATTTGGACAGACTGGCGGCAGCCATCGATCCCGCTGCGGATCTCGATTTCGATTATCTCGGAATTCAGACTTTATACGATCGCTACCTCATCATCGATAAAACCAGTGAAAATCACCGGCGCCTTGAAGTTCCCCAGCTTTTCTGGATGCGAGTTTCCATGGGCCTGATGGTGGGTGAAGAAGAAAATGCGGAGGACAAGATCGTTGACCTTTACCAACTTTACGCAAGCCGTCGCTTCTGCTCTTCGACTCCTACTCTCTTCAACGCCGGCACACTCCACAGCCAGCTTTCCTCCTGCTACCTTTACAAAGTGGACGACAGCATCGAGTCCATCATGCAGCGTGGTATCGCGGAGAATGCCTACCTTTCCAAATGGGCCGGCGGCCTCGGCGGATCCTGGACCTCGGTCCGTGGAACAGGCAGTTATATTCAAGGAACCAATGGCGAAAGCCAGGGAGTCATTCCCTTCCTGAAACTCCACAACGACCAGCTCGTTGCCGTCAATCAGGGCGGGAAACGTCGCGGCTCCGGTTGCGCCTATCTTGAATCCTGGCACAACGACATCAATGATTTCCTCGAGCTTCGACGAAATGTGGGTGACGAACGCCGTCGCGCTCACGACATGAACACAGCGAACTGGATTCCTGACTTGTTCATGAAACGGATGGAAGGCCGCCAGAACTGGACTCTTTTCCGCTCCAACGAAACTCCAGACCTTCACGACCTTTTCGGAAGCGCTTTTGAGAAACGTTACGAAGAGTATGAAGCAAAGGCTCAGGCTGGTGAAATCTTCGGCCGCGAAGTTCCCGCGATCGATCTCTGGAAGAACATGCTCAAAATGATCTTCGAAACCGGGCACCCCTGGATCACTTTCAAAGATCCCTGCAATGTCCGAAGCCCTCAGGATCACGCTGGAATCATCCACAGTTCGAACCTTTGCACCGAGATCACACTCAACACTTCCCATGAAGAGACTGCGGTTTGTAACCTTGGATCCATCGTCCTGGATTCCCACCTCAAAGAGGATGGCGCTCTCGATCTGGAGAAATTGCGCGAAACCGTTCAGATCGCTGTGCGTGCTCTCGACAATGTGATTGATATCAACTTCTATCCGACTGATGCAGCGAAAAACGCGAACTCACGCCATCGCCCGGTCGGCCTTGGAGTGATGGGACTGCAGAATGCACTCTTCGTACGCGACACCCCGTTTGCCAGTGAGGAAGCCGTTGAGTTCAACGATGAATTCATGGAAGCCATCGCTTACTTTGCCTACGAAGCATCGAGTGATCTTGCTGCAGAGCGAGGAAGCTACTCCTCTTTCGAGGGTTCAAAATGGGATCGCGGACTTATGCCGCTCGACACCCTTCAGCAGCTCGAAGAAGAACGTGGCCAAGCCATCGAGGTGCCTCGCGGATCCAAAATGGACTGGGATGCTCTTCGCGAGAAAATCAAGAAGCAGGGCATGCGGAACAGCAACGTTCTCGCCATCGCACCGACTGCTACGATTTCCAACATCATGGGAAGCACACCGTGTATTGAGCCGACCTACAAGAATCTCTTCGTGAAAGGGAACCTCTCCGGCGACTTTATCGTTCTCAACGGTCACTTGGTGAATGATCTCAAGGACCTCGACCTTTGGGACGAGGATATGGTTGAGCGACTCAAATACCATGATGGTGAAGTAGCGGATATCGACGAAATCCCTGCTGATCTTAAGAAAAAATATGCGACCGCTTTTGCGATCGACTATCAGTGGTTCATCGATGCAGCAGCCCGACGTCAGAAGTGGATCGATCAGTCTCAATCCGTGAATCTTTTCCTGGGAACTCCGGATCTGAAAACACTTTCCCACATGTATCGTGCTGCGTGGCACCAAGGGCTCAAGACCACCTACTACTTGCGCACCCTCCAAGCCAGCAACATCGAGAAAGCCTCGATCAAAGTGGACAAAGAAGTCCGTCACATTGCTCCGGACGAAGGGAAGGAATTCACAGAGGATGAGAAACAGGCCTGCTCACTGGAAGCCCTCATGAACGGCGAAGAGTGCGAAGCCTGTCAGTAATCAGCACATTCACTGTTTTAACATTCACTAAATGACAAAAGAGCGACCTTCGGGTCGCTCTTTTTTTTTGCAGGTGGATGCTGGATAAAGCTTTCTACTTCGCCACCGGCAAACCCGAATCACTCCAGTCAAGAAAACCACCGTTCAGATGGTAGATTCTGGAGAACCCCAAGTCTCTGAATGTCGGCAATGAGGCACCGCTCCTTCCCCCGCTCCGGCAGTGAACGATGTAGGACTTGCCCATATCCAGTTTCCCAATTTCAGCTTTGAAAGTGGCGTTTTTGAAATCGATGTTCTTTGCGCCATCGATATGACCTTCTGAGAATTCTTCAGGAGTCCGGATATCCAGAACAAGGATCCCGGGATCATCTTTCAGCAATTTTGCCGCAGAGGCTGCGTCTACATTTTGAACTTCAGTGACTGCGGGTACCGCTGGATTTTCAGATTCAACTTCGTTCGGCTTATCGCAGGCAACGAGAGTGGCGAGAATTGATAGGGATAGGATGATACGTATTTTCATAAACAGAGCCTAACATATTCCCGATCACACGAAATTCCGTCATTCCGGAATGACTTGGCGACACTTTTAGTTCACAGTTTGCCCCCATGGGACTTTTTCTCGCTTCGATCATTCTCGGCATCGTGCCGATGGTCGTCTATGCCCTGATCGTCTGGCGTCTGGATCGTTGGGAAAAGGAACCCTTCCCGCTCATGTTAGCGGCCTTTTTCTGGGGATTCATTCCCTCTGCGATATTTGCTCTCATCTCCCAGGTGATTCTCGGCATCCCGCTGGAAATGAGCGGTCGAGAACCCACTTTGATGGATGAACTGACGCAGGCGAGTATTCACGCACCGGTGACGGAGGAATTTATCAAGGCCTTCGGAGTCTGGCTGGTCATGCGCATTTTCCGTAGAGAAGTCGATTCGATTCTCGACGGCATGATCTACGGCAGCATGGTCGGCTTCGGCTTTTCGGCGATCGAGAACATCCTCTACTTTTCCTCTCAGCCCGACCCTGGCAGCCTCGCAGTTCTCTTTTTCCTCCGGGCGTTTATCTTTGGATTTCTTCACGCGATGTTCACGGGTTTGACAGGCACCGGCCTGGCGCTCGGTAAATTCACCCGCATTCCTTTGATGAAAATTGGCTGGCCTCTTCTGGGGCTCGCCGCTGCGATGGCAACCCATGCACTCCATAACTATTTTGCCACCATTGGGGGAGAATCCCTCCTCTATGCAATCCTCGGATGTGCTCTGGGAGTCTGTTTCTTTGGAGTTCTTATAGGGGTTTGCCTCTTTCATGAGAACAAGTGGATCCAAATCCATCTCGCCGACGAAGTGGATGACGGGGTCATTTTTGCCCAGCAGGCGCGGGACGCTGCAGCCTATTGGAAACGAAGCAGCTTCAACATTTTTTCTCTTGGCCTTACCGGTTATTTCAAAAGAAGGCGACTCCTTCATCGAGCGACAAAACTGGCCTACCGGAAACAGAGAGCCGCCCGCGTTGGGGACCTTCCTCACCTCGAGGAAACCATCGGCAAACTAAGAGAGGAAGTAAGAGCTCTCAGCCGACTTGACCCTCTGGTGGTGTCAGGAGCAATCGTAGGCGGACAACGCCTGCCTCCGCCACTGCCTCCGCGAAGAGCAGTGCCTCCCCCACTGCCTCATCAGCAGTGAGGAGCCGACATTCATCCGCGACCAGGATTCCCGGCGGCATTCATTTTCTCTTTCGCGTCCACAACTGGCGCCTTTGAAGTTTGAGCACTCTCTCCTCAATGAAAATACAACTCTGCGGTTAATTCAGGTTTCGATGGCCAGAAATCCCGATCGATGCGAAAATAGCGACGATGAAATTTGCTCTTACTGCATTCCTCCTCGCCACTGTACTGGTCCATCCATTCAAGCTATCAGCCCAGGATTCCAACGCGCTTTCGATCGCCGTCGTCGATCTGGTAAAGGTGTTTGAAAGCCATCCCAAAACAGCAGCAGCCTCTTCAAAGCTCACCGACGAACGCGAAGCTTCGCGGGCGGACTTCAAAGAAAAATCCAATACTCTGAAAGAGATTCTGCAAAAACATCAGGAGCTAATCCGGGCGGGCAAAAAGGAGGAAGCCGCTGAAAAGTTAAAGGACGCCAACGAAGCAGAGAAAGCGGTCGCTACCCTGCGCACTACCGGTCTTCGGGATCTGGAGGAAAGGTTTCGAAAGACGAAAGTCGAAATCATGGGTGACATCCGCAAAGCGGTCAGGCAATTCAATGCCGACGGCAAGTATTCGCTGGTATTTGATCAGTCCTCCACTTCATCAAATGGGCTCCCTCAAGTTGTTCACGCCCCCGGAGCAACGGAGATCACCGAGGAAATTATCGCCTTCATCAAGAAGTCTTCTCAGGAAAAAGGAGAAAAGAAGAAGTGAGTCGCGTCATTCTTCCAGTGGATCGACTGGCCGAACTCTGGCCCGATCATTTACGCGGACAACGCCTCGGTGCGCTTCTTCACTCGGCATCCGTCAATGCCGACCTCAAACCGACTTTGTCTGTTCTTGAGGACACAACTGCGAACGGAAAGTTTGAATTGACCGCCTTGTTCGGTCCTCAGCACGGATTTGAAAGCACCACCCAGGACAACATGATCGAATGGGCGGGGTTTTCTCACCCACGTCTCGGAATTCCTGTATACAGCTTGTATGGCGAGCATCGCGAGCCTCCTCCAGAGATGCTTGAAAATATCGACACTTTGTTTGTCGATCTCGTTGATGTGGGAAGTCGATACTACACCTTCATCTGGACGCTTTTCCTCTGCATGAAAGCCTGCGAAGCCGCGGGGAAAACAGTCATCGTTGCCGATCGACCCAACCCTCTTGGGTGTTCGATTAAAGAGGGGCTACCCCAAAATCCGGACTATCTCTCTTTTGTCGGACTTCACCCTCTCCCCAACCGTCACGGAAAGACGATCGGCGAATTGGCCCTTCAGTTTCGCGATGAACTCTTTCCCAACTGCAATCTGATAGTTCTGCCGATGGATAACTATGCTCCGGATATGTTCTACGATGACACCGGACTTCCCTGGGTAATGCCATCACCGAACATGCCTACACTTGATACCGCGATTGTTTACCCGGGAATGTGTCTACTCGAAGGAACCAACATCTCGGAAGCAAGGGGCACGACGCGCCCCTTCGAGCTGTTTGGTGCTCCCTGGATTAAAGGCCATGCATTGACGGAAAAATTGAATCAACTTGGGCTTCCCGGAGTTCATTTCAGAGAAGTCGCATTCGAACCTAAGTTTCAGAAATTTGCCGATCAAGTCTGCCGCGGATCGCAAATGCACGTGACGGATCGTGACAGCTTCCTGCCCTACCGAACCGGCTTGGAAATTTTGAATCGAATCCGGAACGACTATCCGGATGATTTTGCCTGGAAACAGCCTCCCTACGAATACGAACACGAAAAACTCCCTATCGAAATCCTCTGCGGTCGGCCGCTTGATGAGATTTTTGAAGCTCCTCATTTATAGAACGATAAAATGAATTCCAAACCCTTGTCATTCGCTCCAATTTTCGCGGCAGTTTCCTTACTCGCCTTCACCTCGATATCTGCCCGGGCAGCCGGTCCTGACGTGACCTGGCGGGAGATCCTGGCGACACCGATTCTCGATGAAGGTCTCCTCCAGTCGCCCGAAGGATTCAACGACGTAGTTCCTCCCCGCTCTGTCGCCGTCGAGGGAATCCGTCCTTTTACAGAAGTTCTTAAAGCAGTCTACGAGACTTTCGATAAGCCACCGGAAACTCACTATTTTTTCTGCACGGTTTACTACACGCCCCAGGAAAGCGGCTTCTCTGCCTATCGTGGATTCAATACCACTCCGGCTTCCCTGAAAGCGTTGCCTTCAAGGAAATACCCGTCCGATTTTGTCAAAGCTACTTACGTCGAGGGCTTCGGTCGGCTCGCGGAACCGGACAAGGGTCGTCCCTACCTTGCCTACAACGGACGCTTTCATACGCGGATTCTGGGAAACCGGAATAACACGCTTCTGGATCGCGAATCTATCGCTGTGCATCGTGGCAATCCGCTTTTTGGAAAAGGAACCCGCGCCTGGATTCTTGACCCCGAACTCTACAACCAGTTCGGGGCGGTGCGTTTTCAGGTTGATGATACCGGTGGCGGACTCTATCGAAGTCAGATCGATATGTACTGGGGAGAGGACGACCCTCTCGGGCCCGGGGCTGACATCTGGCGCCCAGCGTCCTGCGACGTCGCAGTTCGATGGATGGTTCCGGTGCTGGTTTGGAAGTAGCCTTGAGAAATTTTCACTTTCCGATGCGGTCGCGGTAGGGGCCGGGCGATGAATCCGGTATCGGGATCGCGCCGACCGTTTTCCTGTAATACTCGTCGGCGTCTGAATAACCGATCACAGCATAGGCATAGCCATCCTCACTCATGGCATGAAGAGAGCGCAGCAGTAGCGCGGATCCAATTCCTTTTCCACGAGCGGATTCGTCAACACCAGTAGGACCGAAGAAACCCTTGAAGGTGGTGTTATGGCAGGAAAACCCGACGATGCTTGCTTCTTTATCCAGAGCAATGAAACAACTGATCGCTTGACTGGAGAAAGCCATTCTTACTTCATCTGCCCAACATTTTCCGAAGCGATCCTCAACCCAAGTGACGAGTAGATGGCGCTCAATCACAAGCGGACGCTTGATGATGATGCCCGCTTCAGCAACGCGGTCGATCGCATGCTGCAAAGGAGGAAGGTCGTAGAGTTTTACGAGTAGGTCGGCCATGGAGAGGAAACTGAACTCTACAGAGTAACCCTATCCTGTTTTTCCGGCGATGCATTTTTTCGGGGGCATCAGTTCAACAGGACTCGTCTCTACCTCATCAGCTTCACTGCCGTTCCATAGGCCAAAAGCTCTGCCGCCCCTTGCATCACTGGTGAAGTGACGAATCTCACTCCCACCACTGCATCCGCCCCGGGAGAGCGGGCTTCTTCGGTCATACGGTCGAGAGATTGCTCGCGGCTTTCGGCGATTTGCTTGTCTTGGATAGACCCTCGAAGTTCAACAAAATGACTCCGGATTATGCAGCGAGAAAGTGCGAATGAATCTACTGAAGTTCGATTCTACAAGAGGAAGCTTCTAGCCCTTCCCATCCGAAACTTGAAT
The DNA here is from genome assembly GCA_913058215.1 of uncultured Verrucomicrobiales bacterium. Lineage (GTDB taxonomy): Bacteria > Verrucomicrobiota > Verrucomicrobiia > Verrucomicrobiales > DEV007 > Arctic95D-9. The sequence goes on along the minus strand of CAJXQE010000191.1, from coordinate 90 downwards.
TTTCCCCACCTTCGTTCCAGCCGGCAAATCTTTGATCTGTTCATGCCTGTCTCTTATACACATCTGACGCTGCCGACGAAGAGGATAGTG
>CAJXQE010000190.1 GCA_913058215.1 uncultured Verrucomicrobiales bacterium | reverse complement strand
CCAGGGCGGAATCCAGTATTTCGTTGATGGCGATTCGACTCTCAATGCGGGAGGCTTGGCTTTTTCCCAGGAACTGATCTACAGGAATTACCGGTTTGTGGGGTGAGGTGTAGGGGAGGTAAAGGAAGAATGGCTTCTCGCCCGATTGCGCTTTGATCCATTCCAGCGATTTATCAGTAAAGCGGCTCAGGCATTCCACATCGACAAAGTCCGGTGCCACTTCAAGATCCCCCTTTTTCTTGGGAGTCTTCTCATACGGCGGCATGATCCGGTAGTCACTGATCGCGATGTCATTCGGCTTCTTTCGGGTAAAAAGTGTCGGAGGAACCGCAGCATGCCGTTGATCAAACCAAGCCAGAACACCGTAGTTCATCGAAGCGGGGATGCCCCAGAAGTAATCGAATCCTTTATCGAGCGGCATGTCTTTGACTGGTTGGCTCCAGTCGCGATTATTCCACTCGCCGGGGAAATCCATCCCGAGATGCCATTTGCCGACCATGGCGGTGTCGTATCCATTGTCGCGCAAAAGCGAGGGCAGGGTCATCCGGTCATCGCTGATGAGGCAGGCGACTTCCGCGCCGAAAACTCCCTTTTTTAAAGTGGTGCGCCAACTGTATCGGCCGGTCAGCAATCCATAACGGGAAGGAGTACAAACCGTGTCCGAACAATGCGCATCGGTGAAGGTCATTCCCTCCGCAGCGAGGCGATCCAGAGCTGGAGTTGAAAACTTCGAGTCCGGATTTAAGCAGCTGGCGTCGCCGTACCCCTGATCATCGGTGTAGATGAGAATGATATTCGGCTTCTCGGCTGCCACTGTGGTCGAGGCAAGTAGTAGTGCGCCAAACAGGTGGAGAATGCTCAATAATTTATGCATTCCACAACTGAGCATTCATTGATCCGAATTGTAAACCGGCGAGTTCTGAGAAATCGCCGTATTTTTGAACTTGCTCAGATCATTTTGCACGGGTAAGTGAGGCCAGAAATTCTGAACCAACTTCCTGATTTTTTCGAATATGACGGCCCCTGTATCCACCATTATCTACACTAAAACCGACGAAGCTCCTTTTCTGGCGACACATTCGCTACTGCCTGTCGTTGAGGCTTTTGCGGGTTCTGCAGGAGTCAATATTGAGACGCGTGATATCTCTCTGGCCGCACGGATCCTCGCAGTTTTTCCGGAGAAATTAAACGACGATCAGAAAGTTGCGGACCATCTCGCTGAACTTGGAGCACTCGCGAAAACACCGGAAGCGAATATTATCAAGCTTCCGAACATCAGTGCTTCGGTCCCGCAATTGATTTCAGCAATCAAGGAACTGCAGGCCAAAGGGTATGACATTCCGGATTACCCTGAAGAGCCTCAGAATGACGAAGAGAAGGATGCCAAGTCCCGCTATGACAAGGTGAAAGGCAGTGCTGTGAATCCTGTTTTGCGTGAAGGAAATTCCGATCGGCGAGCTCCCAAAGCGGTCAAAGAATACGCCCGCAGCAATCCTCACTCAATGGGTGCCTGGAGTGGTGATTCCAAAACTCATGTATCAACCATGGAAGAGGGAGATTTCTGCTCCAACGAGAAGTCAGTCACCGTCGATGATGCGACCGAGGTAAAAATCGAGCACGTCGCTGCCGATGGAAGTGTCACGGTATTGAAAGAAGCTTTTCCGCTTTTGGTTGGTGAAATCATCGACGCAACTGCCATGAGCAAAGACAAGCTGGTCGCTTTTCTCGGAGAGCAAGTCGCCGATGCCAAAGAGCAGGGGATCCTTTTTTCGCTTCACATGAAGGCCACCATGATGAAAGTGTCCGACCCCATTATTTTCGGTCATGCTGTTCGTGTTTACTTTGCTGATCTCTACGCGAAGCATGGTGAAACACTTGATGAGCTTGGGATCGATGAGAAGAATGGCTTCGGCGATTTGGTAGCAAAAATTAGCGGACTTCCCGATGACAAACGCGAAGCAATCGAAGCCGATATTCGCGCCTGCTACGAAAACGGACCTGATCTTGCCATGGTGAATTCCGACAAAGGAATTACCAATCTTCATGTCCCAAGTGACATCATTATCGATGCCTCCATGCCGGCGATGATCCGTACTTCCGGTCAGATGTGGGACAAGGATGGAAAACAACAGGATTCTAAAGCGGTCATCCCCGACAGCAGTTACGCCGGTGTTTATCAGGCTGTGATCGATTTCTGCAAAGAGCATGGTGCTTTTGATCCGACCACGATGGGGACGGTGCCCAATGTCGGGCTGATGGCTCAAAAAGCTGAGGAGTATGGTTCTCACGATAAGACCTTTGAAATTGCGTCGGCTGGAACAGTGCGCGTCGTCAACTCTGCCGGCGAGACATTGATCGAGCATTCTGTCAGCGAAGGTGACATATGGCGCGCCTGTCAGACGAAGGACGCACCAATCCGGGATTGGGTGAAGCTTGCTGTGAATCGCGCCCGCGCTACCGGCACTCCAACTGTTTTCTGGCTCGATGAGAACCGCGCTCACGATGCGCAGCTCATTGCAAAAGTGGAGAGCTACCTCAAGGATCACAATACCGATAGTCTGGATCTTCGGATTCTTCCTCCGGTTGAAGCGACGCAATTCACTCTCGAAAGAATCGCGAAAGGAGAAGATACGATTTCAGTGACCGGGAATGTCCTTCGTGACTACCTGACTGATTTGTTTCCGATTCTCGAAGTCGGCACCAGCGCAAAAATGCTCTCAATCGTTCCGCTAATGAACGGCGGAGGATTGTTCGAAACAGGAGCCGGCGGATCAGCGCCGAAGCATGTGCAGCAATTTGTTGAAGAAGGTCACCTTCGCTGGGATTCGCTCGGCGAATTTCTCGCCCTGGCTGTTTCTCTTGAACATCTCGCCGAAAATTTCGACAATCCGAAAGCTGCCCTCCTTGGTAAGACTCTCGACGATGCCTCGACGAAATATTTGCTCAACAACAAGTCTCCGTCCCGGAAAGTGAACGAACTCGATAACCGGGGGACGCATTTTTACCTAGCTCTCTATTGGGCTGAGGCTCTGGCGAATCAAAGTGAGGATACTGAGCTTCGCGACAAGTTTGCACCATTCGCTGCCCAACTGGCTGAGAACGAAAATGCGATTATCGAAGAACTCGCCGCTGCTCAGGGATCGGCCGTGGATATTGGAGGTTATTACATTTCCGATGAAGCTGCTACCGGGGAAGCGATGCGACCGAGTGCGACTTTCAATGGGATCATTGCTTCTATTTCCTGAAGAGAAAGAAGAAAGCGAATCCCTCAGTTTCCGGATACCGCATCAAGGCGTTTGATGTTTTCCTGCATCACTGTCAGGAAATCGCCCGTGTCGGGTCGGTTTCCGCAGGGATCAAAAACCACGCTGTCGATTCCGAGAGACTTCAGTTTCTCAATGGATTCGGAAGGGGGCGTTTGTTCCCACAGCATGACGCTTGCGGGGTGGCGGCTGATTAACTCCTTCAACTCTTCGAGATTTTCGCCGCTTAGTTCCGTATCCGGCTCCCAATGCAAATACTTGATATTCAAATCGTATCGTCTCGCCAGATATTGATACACCGGGTGTGAGGCCAGAATCGGTCGGTCGTTTAGAGTATTCCCGATTTCTCTCATTTGCGTATGCCACTTGTCCATTTCGTCCGCGAGTTTATTGAATCGATCCCTGATTCCTTTTTCATCGGAGGGAGCCAATTCAATTAAAGCGTCCCGGACTGCCTCCAACTGCCAGATCGCCTGCTGAAAATCGAGCCAGGTTGTCGATGCTGTCCCGGCGTGGGTATGTGAATCACCATCACCGTGGGTATGGCTTACTGAAGTCTCCTCGGCAATGAAATCACCGGAAAATGCTTTAGAAGTATCGATTTGAGTCGACTCCGGAAGGCTGACCGTTTTTGTCCACTTTGCGTAAGTCGCGCCATTTCTCAGAATCAGATTTGCCGATTGAAACCTCGCTATTTCCTCATCAGACAGTTTCCAAAAAGCCGGGTCGCCCTCGAGTTCCGGAAACAGGACTTCCACATTTCCCGAAGCAAGAATTTCAGAGAAAGTGGCTAGAGGATAGTTGACTGCCGCAACTACAGGCGCTCCGACCGGACCACTTCGTGAAACCGGCTTTTCGGAACAAGCGGGGAGAAAGGCGAAAGTAAGCGTCAAAAGGATAATTCTCATAGAGCAGGATTGGACATTCAACGGATTCAATCGCAGTATCAAGAGGGGAGAATACGTAATTCAATGGGCCACGATCACGATCACCATTCCAGTAGCAGTAATCTGAAGGTTGCGTTTTTCCTCAATCTGGTATTTACCGTGATCGAATTATTCGGCGGGATCTGGACGAACAGCATCGCCATTTTGACCGATGTCATTCACGACTTCGGCGATTCCGTTTCCCTCGGACTGGCCTGGTATTTCGACCGATTGTCGCAACACGAAAGGACTGCCCGGCATACTTATGGATACCGGCGTTTCCGGCTTTTAGGCGGCCTTGTCACCGGACTGGTTTTGTTGATCGGATTGGGGTTCGTTCTCTATCATGCCGTCCTCCGCCTGAATGAACCCGCCGAAGTCCGTGTTTCAGGCATGTTCGTTTTGGCCTTTTTAGGAATTGCTTTCAACGGGGCTGCCGTCTTGCGAATGAATAGTGGAACATCGCTGACCGAGAAATTGGTCAGTTGGCATCTGCTCGAAGACTTGCTCGGTTGGGTGGCGGTTTTGATTGGTGCGGCCGTCATTGCCATTTGGAATCTACCCATTGTTGATCCAATTCTTTCGATAGGGATTTCGATGATCGTTCTTTGGAATGTGGGACGAAATTTAAAAAAGGTCATTCTCGTATTGCTTCAGGCCACTCCAGAGGACTTCGACATTGATCGTTTCGAGGAAGAAGGGCTAAAGATTCCCGGTGTGGATTCATTTCATCACATTCATTGCTGGTCCATTGATGGCGAAAGCCATGTCTTTAGTGCTCACGTTGTGCTTAGCGACCAGTCCGGGGATCTGGTGGAGGTGAAGCGAAGAGTTCGCGAACTCATCGATGACGAAACCTTTGAACACATCACTCTGGAAATCGAGTTGCCGTCGGAGGATTGCTCACAAGGTGAGACTCCCGATCATGACCACGAGTAATCGGTCCTGACATAGTTCCTCACAGATGGGCGCTTCCTCTTACCCTTTTTGAGGTAATGTTTCGTGACCTTGAAAGATGCGGCTCTCATCGAAATCTAATTTTTCGCAGGCATTGAATTGCATGAAGTCTTCAAGTGTAGCGCTCAATGCGAGTCTGAATCCGTCGATATTTCGAAGTGAAGATTCGAGATGGAGACTCCGAATTTGTAGCGTCTTCGTTTTCCGTTCGGCCTTGCAATCCATCCGGGCGACGAAGCGGCCATCCCATAAAATGGGCAGGCTGAAATAGCCGAATTTTCGTTTTGACGCGGTCACATAACATTCGATCTGATAATCGAAAGCAAAGAGGTCACGCATCCGCTGGCGCTGGATGAGTAGATTATCGAAGGGCGATAGAATTTTCAGTTTGCTTCGGGCGAGGGGTTTGTTGAGAAGCACAAGCGATTCGGGCAGGGCGAAATATTTCAATTCTCCGACCTGAATACGGATCAATTCGCCATTCTCGGACATTTCTTCCAAGGAGCCGAGAATCGCAGGTTTCACTCCTTTGATGAGGTAACTGAAGTCCTGAGCTTGAGCTAACCCGTTGGCTTCCATAAACCGTCGGATCATGAATCGGGCGTGTTCCTTTTCGGTCGGTACCGTGGCATCGATTCCTTCCGGCAGGACTCGCTCCGTTAAGTCGTAGACTTTGTGAAAATTCTGCCGGCGGGAAATCATGAGATCTCCCTGCATGAAAAGATTTTCCAGAGCTTTCTTAGCGGGCTTGCTTTGCCATTCTCCGGTCTTCTGGCCGCTGTGTTCGAAGTCTTTCGCCATCAGGGGGCCTTCGGCTTGAATCCGATCACTTACGAACCCCATCAATTTTTCATCGCGCGAAAACCAGTGACTCTGTTCGCCGGATTTGATGGCCTGCTTACGAGGCAGGCTGTAGCGAAAATCGCGCATCGGCAGGTAGGCCGCGGCATGAGACCAATATTCAAATGCCGATTTGTCAGCAAGCAGTTGATCGATATGGCTGTTCTGATAGCGGGGGTTCCGGTTCCACAAGGTGTGGTGGTGTGCCCGATCGACTACGGAGATGGTATCAATTTGGATATAGCCAAGTTGCTCCAGCGCGGTTTGCGTAGCAGATAGCGCGGTCCCTTTGCGGGGTGGCGACGGCAGTTGCTGGCTGTGTAAAACCAGTTTTCGTGCCTGATCAGATGATAAACTTTCGGGGGCGTTCATGCTTTCAAGTTCGAATCAGCAGGCCATAGTCAACTGACAGCAAGTTCTCTTATTCCAAGTCCGTAACAATTCTCTATCCATTGAAGCAGAGTTCTAAAATTCTTCACAATAAAAACACGAGCATGAAAGCCATCCAATTCCTTAAAGACAGCAGCGAAGCAGGTTCGGCTCGCGAGGTAGAACTGCCGACACCCACTCCGGAAGGGCACGACATTCTCGTAAAAGTCGAAGCAGTTGGCATGAACCCGGTCGATTTCAAAGTTCGTCCCGGAGAAGGGAGCGAACCAAAGACGCTCGGCTTCGATGCGGCGGGAGTCGTGGTGAGTGGGGGAAGTGACGCTACGATTTTTAAAGAAGGTGATTTGGTATACTACGCAGGGGATGTCACCCGACCCGGATCCAATGCGGAATACCAACTCGTGGACGAGCGGATTGTCGGGATCCGTCCGACCTCACTGGATGCCGCAACCAGCGCCGCACTCCCACTGACTGCGCTCACTGCGTGGGAATCACTTTTTCACCGTCTCCGCATCGACTTCGAAACACCTGACAAGAACGCAGGGAAAACTCTTCTGATTATCGGCGGAGCCGGCGGGGTTGGGTCTATGGCAATCCAACTCGCCAAGCTGGCTGGCCTCACTGTCATCGCAACCGCCTCCCGCGATGAAAGCGCCGACTGGTGCCGCAAACTTGGCGCCGATCATATTATCAATCACCACGGAGACATGCCCGGGCAGCTCAGCGAACTCGGCATCGAGAATGTGAACTTTATCGCCAACTACAACGACATCGACCGCTCCTGGGAGGCGATGGGAGAAATGGTAGCTCCGCAAGGCAGCATTGTCCTCATCACCGAACACAGGAACCACCTCGATATGGGCGGACCGTTCAAGGTGAAGTCGGTCACGATCTGCTGGGAGCTGATGTTTACCCGCCCCATGTTCAAGACCGATGACATCATCGAACAGCACAACATTCTGAATCGGGTCGCCGCGCTAATCGACGAGGGAAAACTCCTCGCAACAGCGAATGATAATCTCAGTCCCATCAGCGCCGGGAACATCCTCGAAGGCCATCGTCGTCTCGAATCTGGGAAATCGATAGGCAAACTTGTCGTCTCAGGATGGGAGTAAATGCCTTGATTAGAACGTAAACGGTTAAAGAAACGACCTCGAATTCAACATGTCTTCACTGAAGCCGGCAGCTTGCAAAAGTCAGGGCACGAACTAGTTCTACACTAAATGGACGGAAACCTATTTCTCAACGGATTCATTTACCTCGTAGCCGCAGCACTGGCTGCACCGCTTGGTCGGCGGCTCGGAGTGGGGGCTGTGCTTGGCTATCTCATCATCGGCGCGATCATCGGGCCATCGGCTTTCAGCCTAGTCGGTGAGAATCGCGAAGAGGTCATGCATTTCGCAGAGTTCGGAGTGGTCCTGATGCTCTTTGTGATCGGTTTGGAAATCGATTTGTCGCGGCTTTGGAAAATGCGCGGCCCCATCCTTGGTCTCGGAGGTCTTCAGGTATTGCTGACGACTCTGGTTCTCGCTGCCGCGAGCCTATTGTTGAAAGTAGATTGGCGTGAAGCCCTCGCAATGGGGATGATTCTCGCTCTTTCCTCAACTGCGATTGTGATGCAGAACCTGCGGGAGCGAGGCATCAGTGATACCAGCTCGGGTACGCAGAGTTTTGCCGTTTTGCTCTTTCAGGACATTGCCGTGATTCCGATGATCGCTCTGCTTCCTTTGCTGGCATTTTTGCCTGTCACCAGTAGCGATGGTCACGGAGGGCACGGTCATACCTTGATCGAATCGATCCCGGACTGGAGCCGCGGATTCGTCGTGGTGGGAGCAATCTTGATCGTCGTGGTGATCGGGCGCTTTGTTCTCTCTCCCTGGCTTCGGTGGGTTGCGTCCCTGAAGGTTCCCGAAGCGTTGACATCCACGACTCTGGCGCTGGTTGTCGGAATTGCCCTGCTCATGAACGAGGTCGGTCTATCCCCGGCCTTGGGCACATTTGTCGCCGGAGTTATGCTGGCGAGTAGCGAGTTCCGCCACGAATTGGAGAGTGATATTGACCCGTTCAAGTCCTTACTGCTGGCCGTGTTTTTTATCGCCGTGGGAGCGGGTATCGACTTTGGCCTGATCGCTTCACAGCCTTTTACGATCGGGATGATGGTGGTCGGGCTGATCGGATTGAAAGCCGCCATCCTCTATGGGCTCGCGACATGGTTCAAGATGGCCTTTGATCAACGGCTGCTATTCGCTGCGGCGCTCGCCCAGGGTGGGGAATTCGCCTTTGTGCTGGGAGGTTTTGCTGTGGGTCAGGGTGTCATCGGAGAGGAGCTCGCTGCTCAGATGATCGCCGCGGTCGCACTTTCGATGGCCCTTGCTCCGCCCCTCCTCATTCTCGTTCAAAAAGTCATCCTGCCACGATTCGGAACGACGGAGACGGATGGGGAGGTGCGTTCCCCTGATGTTGAGAACGACAAAGTGAAGGTTCTCCTCGCAGGATTCGGGCGATTTGGCCACCCCATGGGCCGTCTTCTCCGAAGTGCCGGCTGCATGCCTACGGTCTTGGAAAGAGACAGCGATCACGTCGACCTTCTCCGGCGGATTGGATTAAAATGTTACTACGGAGACGCCACCCGCCTCCACCTTCTCAAAGCGGCCGGTGCGGAAGATGCCAAAATTCTCATCCTGGCCATCGATGACGAAGATGAGTCCATTGGAATCATCGAGACTTGTCGCAAGCATTTTCCGCATTTGAAAATCTTCGCCCGGGCCTGTTCCCGGGATCATGCCTATCGTCTGCACGAGGCCGGGGTGCGGTTTTTTGTCGAGCAGCTCGGAACATCACTGGATTGTGCCATCGCAGTGTTGGAAGAACTTGGGCACGAGAGCGGTCATGCGAAAGACGCCGCCCGCCGTTTCAAGATTCATGAGATGGAAGCGATCTGCGATGCGATGCCGCATCGTAATGATGAGAAAGAGTTTATGGGCATGGCCCAGCGCAATTTAGAGGAACTCGACAGTTTGTTGTTGAATGCGCCGCTGCCTATCGGTGGCCAGACCAAGAAGGAGTGATGTGGCTCACTTCCGAAGTAGTGATGTCCGAATCACATTTCGCGATCACTTCCGGCGTTTGAACCGTGTTGGGCGATCGATTTGACCGTATTGAATGATTTTCTTTTCTTTTTTTCGTAAAGAATTCCCAGGAGAATACATCTCTTTATAAAGTGAAAGCCTTGCAGAACGATTCAGAGTCCCGGTTTGAGGAGGAATTGAAGCAGACACAGGTCCCAATTCTTGGGTATCTGGTTCGGCTGTGCGGAAATCTTGCGGATGCGCGTGATCTCTTGCAGGCGACGAATCTTACTGCCTGGGAAAAGCGGGAGAACTTTGAGTTTGGGTCGAGCTTGGCGGCATGGATGCGAGCGATTGCTCTGAACCATTATCGCAACGAATCCAGAAAGTGGAAATCGCGTTCGACCGTGCCCCTGCTTGATTCTGATTTGGAACAGATGGTAGAGACCCGGCATCACGAAAGAGAGTTGGAGGATGCACGCCGACGGAAATTGCTCCAGGCCTGTCTCGACCAATTACCGGATCGCCAACGCGAAGTCGTAGAACAGTTTTATTTAAAAGGCGAGTCTCTCGAGGAGATCGGGCAGGTCAGCAAACGAAAGTCCAATGCGGTGGGGCAGCTTCTCCATCGTGCCCGGCAAAATTTGATCGATTGTGTGAAGCGCGAATCGCACCAGGAACTGGACGGAGAAGGATTAAAAGGAGTGTGATGTCATGAATGAAATCAAAAGGATAGACGAGCTTCTTGCCTTGTTAGTAGAGCGGCCTTTGACGGAGTCGGAACAAGACGAGTTGCAGGAACTGTTGCGGAGTTCTCCGGAGGCGCTCGACCGCTACATTGATCATTGTGAAATAGAGACATGGCTGGCGGCAGCGGGGGACACTATCAAAACACCGGATTTCACCGAGATTTCCGCGACGCGAAAACTGAATGCGGAGGCAAGATCCGGATCGGGTGGTCGTCTTCAGCTAATTGTCGGGGTGGCGGCAGCAATTCTCCTAATGGCCGGAGTCGCCTACTTTGTCTCGAATCCGAAAACTGAAGATCCTTCTCCCGATTTTTCAGGTCCGGTGAAAAATAAGAGAGAGAGCGTAAAAGAGATGGGCCTGGCGGCGAGTGATCCGTCTGGTGGTGATCCCTGGAAAGTGATCAATTCGACAGGTTCCGTGAAGCACCCCGGGATGACGGAGTCTGCTGTCCCTAAAAACGGCAATCATTCGGAACGTCCAGTGAAGTTTAATCGCGATATCCGGCCGATCCTTTCTGAAACCTGTTTTCATTGTCATGGTCCCGATGAGCATGGTCGGAGAGCTGAGCTTCGATTGGACACCTCCGATGGAGCGCTTGCCGACCTTGGTGGGTACCAGGCGATCAAACCGGGTGATCTGAAAAACAGTGAAGCCTGGGGGCGGATCTTGTCTGACGATCCTGACGAACTGATGCCGCCGCCTGAGTCGCATCTGGTTCTGACTGATGATCAGAAATTGACTATCAAACGGTGGATTGAACAGGGGGCAGAATATGAAGGCCATTGGGCGTATCAAGCTCCGGGCAATCCCCCGGTTCCCGGGAAAAGTTCAGATTGGGGGAAGAATGAATTTGATGCCTTTATCTTCGAAAGACTGGCCGAGGAGGGCATGAAGCCTTCGGATGAAGCAGACCCCCGCACGCTGATTCGGCGGCTGTCGTTTGATCTTACCGGACTGCCTCCAGGGAAAGAGGTGGTCGAAGCATTTTTGAAAGATTACAGCGATCTTGGGGAGAAAGCCTGGCAGGATGTAATCACCAGATTGCTCGATTCGCCTCATTTCGGTGAACGTATGGCGGTACCGTGGATGGACCAGTCCCGTTACGCTGACACGAACGGCTATTCGATTGATGGAGGTCGTCACATGTGGCTTTGGAGAGACTGGGTGATTCAAGCCTACAACAGAAACCTTCCCTTTGATCAATTCGCCATAGAGCAGTTGGCGGGTGACTTGTTACCAGATGCAAGTGAGTCACAGAAGGTGGCGACCGGTTTCAATCGGAACCACATGATCACTCACGAAGGCGGAACGATCCCTGAGGAGAATCTGACCAACTACGCCGTCGATCGTGTTAAGACCACAAGCGAAGTTTTTCTGGGCCTGACGATGGCATGTGCGCAGTGTCATGATCACAAGTTTGATCCGATTTCTCAGAAAGAATACTACGAATTCTTTTCCTTCTTCAATGAGTTGAGTGACAAAGGGAACGACGGGAATGCCGGAATTAATGCAGGCCCGAAGATCGACGCGCGAACATCTATTCCTGACACAGAGGTAGAGGAGTTGCGAAAAGAGTTGGCAATCGTGAAGGCAGAGTTTTCTTCGACCACGGCAGGGTTCCCTCAATGGCTTTCCAAAGTCAAACAACGGGAAATTGATCGGGGAAGGGATTTTAAAATTCAGACAATGGAAGTGCTCGACGTTTCCTCACCGAACCGTCCCGGTCCTTTTGAGGCAAAGCCTGATGGATCTGTGGTCCTGACAAAACCTTCCGGGGGGACCAACGCGTTCAGTCATGCCTATCGCATTTCCGGTGACGATTCTGTCGATGGTATCCGGATCCGCTTTTACCCCAGTGGGGAGAAAGAGAAAGTCCTGACTCCCCACCCTGACGGAGTTCCAAAGGTGGCTACAGTTCTCGTGTCTGCAGGGGATCAGCCTGCAAAGCAGGTGGATATTTATCGACAACTTCGTTTTGATCACGTTACAGCCGAATCCTCTGCGGAAGGACATCCGCCGCACGGAATCATCGATGAAACCAGTGTCGATTGGTGGCAGCCCGTCGATAGGAATAAAGAAACACGCTTAACTCTCACTTTCGACAAGCCGGTAGATCCGGCAAAGACGCCATATTTAACGGTGATGGTTTTCTACGGAGTTTCAGGGTCCCTGCCCAGCCATTGGAAAATCGAAGGCTTCAGTGGAATCGATACTGACAGTGTCTTTGATGATGCCGTTGCTACGATTCTTTCCCGAGTGGAGGGAGAGTGGTCAGAGAAAGATCGCGAAACAGTACTGACAAAGTTTCGCAACACAGCCCCCGAACTGGAAGGCGTCCGAATTCGAATCGCCAATCTCGAAGAGCGGGTAAAAATCCTAACGGAGCCGCATTCTACGATGGTAATGAATGTGTCTCCGAAGCCGCGGGTGACGTTCCGCCTCGATCGGGGGCAGTATGATGCGAAATTGGAAAAGGTCTCGTCGGATACACCGAAGGTGCTTCCACCTATGCCGGCTGAGGGGAAAGTGAACCGGCTCGATCTTGCCAGGTGGATGGTTCAATCGGATCATCCATTAACCGCCCGTGTTGCTGTAAATCGAATCTGGTCGATATTCTTTGGAACTGGAATTGTGGCAAGCTCTGCAGATTTTGGTTCCCAGGGAGAATGGCCAAGTCATCCGGAATTGCTCGATTGGATGGCGAATGATTTTGTGGCAAAGGGGTGGGACCAAAAGGCATTGATTCGTAAAATCGTAAGCAGTGCGGCATACCGGCAGGATTCGTCGGCGACGGGGGAACAGCGTGAGAGAGATCCGAAGAATCGGCTACTCGGACGCGGGCCGCGTTTTCGACTTCCGGCTGAATTTATCAGGGATCAGGTTCTGGCGACGAGTGGACTGCTGGTTCCGCGGATCGGTGGTCCCAGCGTTCAACCCTATCAACCCCCGGGATTGTGGAAAGAGGTGAGTCACTTTGGAAGCAGCCCTGCAACCAAGCAGGTCTTTGTTCAGGACAAAGGTGAAAAACTCTACCGGCGTAGCCTTTACACGATCATGAAACGGACGAGTCCCCATCCCGGGATGTCAGCCTTTGATGCTCCCAATCGGGAGATGTGTATCGTCCAGCGCGGAGTGACAAATACACCTCTGCAGGCTCTGGTTACTCTGAACGATCCTCAATTTGCGGAAGCTTCGCGTGTATTTGCAGCAAGGCTGATCCACGAGACGCCGGAGATGAAGGATCGAGATCGCCTCCGCTATGCCTTTGAAGAAGTCACAGGAAGGCCACCTCAGGAATCAGAAATGAATGCCCTGGCGTCTTTGTTGGGTGATGAGTTGGAACGCTTCCGGACTGATCTTTCAGCTTCGGAGAAACTAATCACGGTCGGTGATTCACCGCCGGATGAGGCATTGGATTCAGCGGATCAAGCTGCGTGGACCCAGATTTCGACTCTTCTTTTTAATCTCAGTGAAACCCTTACACGCCTTTAATCGATTATGAGTAATTCCATTCTAGATCAGTTCGGAAAGAAGGAGGCGCAATTGATGACGCGTCGCGCTCTCTTCGGAAATACGGCGGCAGGTCTCGGCGGCATGGCTTTGGGTGATCTGTTAGGTAATGACGGAAGAGCTGCTGATGCAAACGAGCGCCTCGATGTTCTCGAAAGCGGCTCGAGCGAAGGCTTGCCCGGCCTTCCCCACTTTGCCGCGAAAGCGAAACGGGTGATCTACCTTTTTCAATCGGGCGGACCAAGTCATGTCGATCTTTTCGATAACAAGGATTTCCTCGACAAGCATCATGGAAGTGATTTGCCGGACTCCGTTCGGGGTGGGCAACGGCCTGTCTCTTATACACATCTCCGAGCCCACGAGACCGAGGCTGATCTCG
>CAJXQE010000189.1 GCA_913058215.1 uncultured Verrucomicrobiales bacterium | reverse complement strand
CTACCCTCTTCGTCGGCAGCGTCAGATGTGTATAAGAGACAGACATTGCGTTTTCCAGCCGCGAAGACTTCCCTCGCCTTCTCAAATTCCGCCAATTTCTCCGCGTAGAGTGCCTTCTGGTCCACCGAGGAAATGTGAGCATCAGGAACTGGAAGCTCCACCAATTCAGTCGTGCGGTGATTCTGGTTCCCGGCAACCGTTCCCCACAGCGTCTCCGTGCTTTTGAAAATGCCTGCGATCGCGTAGTAGTCGGTGGTGGGAATGGGATCGAACTTGTGGTCGTGGCAGCGTGCACAGGCCACCGTTGTCCCCATGAATCCCCGGGTGGTCGTATCAATCTGCTCGTCGATCAAGTTCATCGCAAAGACCTCCCGATTCTTCTCATTCTGCTTCTTGGGACCAAGCGCCAGGTAACCCGTCGCAATCAGCAGCTCCTGTTTTTCCTCATCAGAACTCGCCGGCAAAAGATCGCCCGCAAGGTGTTCCGTGATAAGCCGGTCGTAGGGCTTGTCCTCATTGAACGAATCGATCACGTAGTTCCTGAATCGCCAGGCGTAGGGATAAACGATATTGAGCGTTCCGCTGGATTCTCCGTAGCGAACGACGTCGAGCCAGTGACGCCCCCATCGCTCCCCGTAGTGTTTTGATCCCAGGAGTTGATCGACTCGCGCAGTGATAGCCTGCTTCGGATCTTTTTCGAATTCCTGATGGAAAGCCTTCACCTCCGGCGGCGTCGGTGGAAGTCCGGTCAAGTCGAAGGTCAGCCGACGGAGTAGACTCAGTGCGTCGGCTTCTCCCACAGGATCGAGCCCCTCAACGCTTCGCTTCTTCTCGACGATTTCATCGATCGTTTTTCCCGAAGGGCGCACCGGTTTCTGATAAGACCAGTGATTCTTACCGGCTTCGATGTCGATCTCGGTCTCGACGAGAAAGGTCTCGCGGACGCGGGGATCCGGAGCTCCCATCTCGAACCACTTGACCAGCTTGTCGATGACATCCTGCGGCATCTTGCTTTTCGGTGGCATCTCGTAATCCGGGTCCGCCCAGGTAATTGCATCGATAAAAAGCGGATACTCCCCCTCGAAGAGCGGTCCGCTGCTACCGCCGTCCCGCATTCCTTCCCGGGTGTCGAGATAAAGACCGCCGCGTGATTCGCCGCCCTCCACCGAGTGACATTCGTAGCAATACTTGATCAGAGCCGGCCGGACGTGAGACTCAAAGTAGTCGAGATGCTCCGGCGGGATGGCATCTTCAGCCTGCAACCCGCTGGAGAGAATGACCAAAAAGGCGAGCTTTAGAATTCGATTCATGGCTGGACGAAAAACAGACTCGAGGGATCTAGCTGCGGATATCATGGGGCTAAAAACACTGGCTTGATAAGAAAGTTTGTAAAAATGGGATGAATCCTGCCATTTGTGGGATGAATCATCCATATTCATTTCAATTTTCGTTGCCATAGCCGAAGGCGGCGCGGCAGTAACGAGGATTACGTGCCTGAATCCGATCCAGTTCCCCCTTCCAGTTACCGTCCCGGACGGAACGCCGCAATCTAGATCGGTGTCCGGATTCTTGTCCTCACCGGGCTCGTGACCCAATATGGCTGGAGCATCACCGACAACTGGCCTCAAGCGTTTAGCAAAGCGATGAGAGACCGGATTGCGCTCGGTCCGCTTGTCTGGTGGTTGGTAAAAGAATATCCTCTGTTTCACGGACAGCGACTTCGGAATTTCGCGTTCCACCTCGTCGCTTCGGACAAAGCGGAGACGAAAAGCATTTGATCACCGTCGTCAGAAACAATGGGCTCACGTCGCTTACCCCGCGCCATGATGTGGTAAATAGCCCCTTCAAATTCAATTCGTGGTGCTCTCAGCATTCTTCACAGGCAACTCTGATGGAACAAAAATCAAGAAATGTCGCCTGACTGCTTAAATAAGGATCGGAAGGGAGCAGTAGTTGCGCAGCCTTCCAGACGACGCAATACTGCACGATGAGGGCATCCCAAAAGTCTCCTTCCCGACGCTACTTTCTGAAATCCGTAGGAGCAACTTTGTCGCTGCCGACGCTCCACTCTTTGCTACCCGATACACTGGGTGCCGGGAGCGCTCTGGCTGCAACGATCTCAGACGCTTCCACCCCGAACCGTATGGTGGCGGTGGCTAACCTGCTCGGGTTTCAGCTGCCTTACCTGTTTCCGGAAACCCCGGGCAAAAATTACGAATCAACCCGCCTCCTCAAGTCACTCGAGGGTTTGCGCGAAGACTACACGCTCTACCGCGGCCTCGATCACGGGGTCAAGGGCGGTCACTTTGCCGTTCACGCCTTTATGTCCGGAGTTCTCAGCATAGACGCCAAGGGGCGGCCGGATGGTAACATCAGTCTCGATCAACTGGCTGCCGAGTCAGCCGCTGGTCGGACGCGTTTTCCCTCACTCACGATCGGGTCTGAATCCGGAATTCATGGAGGTTGTCAGCTTTCCTGGACACGCAGTGGTGTCCGGGTTCCTCCCATTCCGGGTCCGAAGGAATTATTTGAAAGGCTCTTTGTTGGTGAGCCGGTTTCTCAGTTGCTGCAGGTAAAAGACAAGCACGCGCTCCAGGGATCGATTCTTGACGCAATAAGAGGCGATGCGAAGACCTTGCAGAAGCGGATCGACCAGGAAGACCGTGATAAACTGGATGAATATCTCACCTCGGTTCGTGAGGTCGAGCAGCAACTCCAGCTCAAGGAACAGTGGGTGGATGTGCCTAAGCCCGAGGCACCGTTTGATCAGCCGAAAAACAAGAACATGGTGGAAGACCTTCCCTTGCTCTACGACCTCATGGTGTTGGCCCTGCAAACGGATTCAACCCGTATCGCCACTTTAGAAATCGGCGGCGACTTTGAGCCAAAGCATTTGGGACTTGAAAAAGGTTATCACACTCTATCTCACCACGGAAAGAAGCAGGAAAACATCGATCAGCTTCTCGTCCTGGAAGACTATCAAATTCAGCAGTTTGCCCGCTTCCTCGAAAAATTGAAATCCATCCCAGATGGGGAAGGCACTCTATTGGACCACACGTCTGTACTTTTCGGTAGTGGCATGAGCAACGCCAATTCGCATTCAAACTCCAACCTGCCTGTCATCCTCGCCGGCGGAGGCTTCGAGCACGGAGAATTCAAAGATGTTCCGATGGAACGTCACAAGGTGCCGCTTTGTAATTTGTATCTTAGCGTCTTGAATCGTTTTGGTGTCGAGCGGGAAAATTTTGGAACGAGCACTGGAACTTTTGCTTAGGCCTAGTCCGATTTTCTGAAATGAAAATTCAAGTATCAGCGATAGCGCTCCTCGCGCTTGGTGGAAGTGTTTTCGCCGAAGATAAAGAACCCAAGGCTAAGGTCGCGATGGACTTCGTAGCAAACTATTGCTTCGAGTGTCACGACGATTTGACTCAGGAAGGCGAACGCAGCTTTTACGATCTCGAGTTTCCAATCACTGATTTGAAAGGGCTCATCGCAGTCCAGGAGATAATCGATGCGCTCAACTTGGGCGATATGCCGCCGAAAAAAGCGGATCAGCCTGACGATAAAGAGCGCCTTGCTGCGGTCGAGGCGCTCACTGCGCAGGTCGCCGATGTGTATGCAGGCCTCAAAAGCACCGGAGGCCAGACGGTCTTACGGCGTATCAACGAGCGAGAGTATTTAAACACGCTTGAGGACCTGTTCGCGCGCCGCATCGACACCTTTGCACCGACCCGAAACTTCCCCCCGGATCAGACAGACGAACACGTCGATACGATTGGGGATGTGCTCGTTACTTCCGGATTCCTGCTCGATAACTACTTTCACGCGGCGGATCAGGTCGTGGAAAAATCCCTTGGGCAGATCGAAAAACCCGAACTGAAAGAGTGGGCGTTTAAGGATTCGTTTATGCCCGGGAGAGAAATGAGTTTTTCTCACAAAGCGGTTTTCAAAAATCGGTATCTTTGTGTCTACGAGGTGATGAATTCTTCAAATCACGAAGGTGGTTACGGAGGCATCAATGAGTTCAAAGAAGGCGTGCATGCCGATGGTTTTTACGAGGTGAAAGTGTTCGCTCAGCCAATGCATCGCGACTCACACTACGATACGGATATCCTGAAAATGGATCTCTCGGAGCCGTATCGGCTCGGGATTGTGACGGGAAATGGTAGTATTGGTGAATTGCATCACCCTCAGCCTATCGAGCCTCAGCTGGCTGAGGTCACTCTGAAGGATGGTAAGCCGCAATGGTACACGATGAAAGTCTGGCTGGAAAAAGGGCAGCAGCCCCGATTCACCTTTCCGAACGGGATGGCGAACTGTCGTCAGGCCTTCGGTAAGATCGCGAAGGAATACCAGAATGACTGGCCGGACGATGATAAGCACGACGGCAGTATTGTACACGCCCGTCGCATCGTTCTGAAATACGGGAAGATGCCGCATATTCGCATCAGCGAAGTGAAATTGCGGGGACCGCTCTACGACGAGTGGCCGCCTGAGTCTCAACGGATTGTTTTCGGTGAGAATGGATTTCAGAAAGAGAATTCCAAAATGATTCTGACCGAGTTCGCGCAGCGGGCCTTTCGTCGCCCTGTGAAACCCGCAGAGATGAAGCAGTTCATTGATCTCGTTGACGCTCGTACTTCGGCAGGGCATTCCCCACGGCAGGCGACACTGGATGCGATCAAGGGAATTCTCTGTGCGCCGTCGTTCCTCTATCTGAACGAAGCCGCTGCTGAACAGAAGGGCTTGCTCAATGCTCATGACCTCGCAAGTCGTCTTTCCTACTTCCTGAGCGGAACGATGCCGGACGATGAGCTGACAAAACTGGCAGATACCGGTCGCATCCTGAATCGGAAAGTGCTGCTTCAACAGGTCGATCGCCTTCTTGATGACGAGCGCTCGGAGGCCTTTTTTGATGGCTTCCTCGATAGTTGGTTGAACCTCCGGGCACTGGGAGACCAGCCGCCGGATCGAGGTGTCTCAGGCGAGTATTTCTACGACGATCTTGAGGCGGCGATGAAGGAGGAGGTGAAGCATTTTACCCGAAATCTCGTTGAGACAAATGGGGCCATTACCGATTTCCTCAAAAGCGACTACGTGTTTGTGAATTATCCTCTCGCGGAGCTGTATGGGATTCAGGATCAGTTTCCCAATGATGACCGGTACACTTTCCAGAAAGTCAGTCTGACTGATTCCAATCGTGGCGGCTTGTTAGGAATGGCGGCCGTGCATACCGTCAGCGCGAATGGGATTGAGACCTCTCCTGTGGTCCGGGGCATCTATATTCTGGAGAATGTGCTAGGCTCACCGCCTCCGAAGCCACCGGATGAAGTGCCAGAACTGGAGCCGGATACACGCGGCGCGACCACGGTTCGGGACCAGCTTCTCAAGCATCGTGAGATAAAAACCTGTGCAGCCTGTCACGTGAGCATCGATCCTCCCGGGTTTGCCCTGGAGAATTTTGATCCGATCGGGCGCTGGAGATCAAAATACCCAGATCATCGAGGACGTGCCGGTCAGGGGGCAAAGATCGATGCTTCGGGAGAAACCACAGACGGCACGCCTTTTGCGGGCCCGACTGAATTCAAGGGCTACCTCATGAAGCGAAAAGATGTTTTCACCCGACATCTCGCCGAGCGCCTTTTAACCTACGGAACTGGACGCCGCGTCGAAGCCCTGGATCGTCTTTCCGTCGACCAAGTCGTGAAAGCGACTAAGGCGGATGACTACGGCCTGCGCACCATGATCCGGGAGGTCGTCGTGAGTGACTACTTTCTGTCGCGGTAAAGACTCCGTCCAGGGCCTCTCCCTATGAGCCAACTCTTCTGCCATTTAATCCATGATTGGCGTCGGAATTTGAACGACTTCAGCCCAAGGTGCTGCTCTATCGCCCGATTAAAACCTCTCAGGAGAAACTACCTCTCGTCGTGACCTTGCACGGCTCTGGTGGAGGCCGACGTGACATTGAGCAGAAAAAGTGGCAGGGCACGATCAGACAATTCCTCCCGCCGGAGAATCAGAAGTATGAGGCCCTCGTTCTGGAGCCTCAAGGCGATGGAGAGTGGGATCCTGACTCTCTCCAAGCGATGTTGGACTATGTGATCCGCGAGAATCCTGATGTGGATACAAATCGGATCTACTGCATGGGATACAGCATGGGTGGCAAAGGCACCTGGGAGTGGGCCATGCACTATCCCAATCGTTTTGCCGCGATCATTCCCAAGGGCTTCATTCTGGACCTCAGCAAAATCGACGGCATGGTTGACCTGCCGATCTGGGCGATGGTGGGAGACAAAGATTCCAAGCCCCGGGTGGAGGGAATCCCGGCGATGGAAAAGGCGCTGAAGGAGCTGGGTTCAACCGTGGTAAAGATCTCGGTGTTCGAAGGGGCCAATCACGCGACGGGTGCCGGGCGCTCCAAGGA
This sequence comes from uncultured Verrucomicrobiales bacterium, assembly GCA_913058215.1. Classification (GTDB taxonomy): domain Bacteria; phylum Verrucomicrobiota; class Verrucomicrobiia; order Verrucomicrobiales; family DEV007; genus Arctic95D-9. The sequence continues at coordinate 7,712 of CAJXQE010000189.1, read as the reverse complement.
TGAGCCGGGCGTGTTGGAGTGGTTGTTCTCGTGGGCGCGTGCGTGAGCCGGCGGTGAAAGTGGGATGTAGTGAGATAGTGGGCAGCAGTGAATGGCACGGTTTTAAGCTTGATTTAGAGGCCCAAAGGGCCGGCTTCAACCTGCCCTACGAAGCGATTTGAAGTCGCACCTTCAGCGCTCCCTGGTTTTTTACCATCAAACCTGGGGCGTTGCCCCAGGCTAGTTTGAATCTGGCCCGTTGGGCCGCTAGCAGCCTGTCGAAAAACCACCCTAATACCCTGCCACTCTTGCCTGACCCCTGCTATTCCCCTCGCGCAAACCCAAGCATCCAATCCACCAATTCTATTGAACTGAACACCGCGGCATTGCCTTGGCTATGACTCGCGCCCGGGAACTCGGTGTGTTTCACATTGGGATTTCCGGCCGTGAGCAGGCGCTTCACCATCTCTTTGATACCGGCCGTTCTGGGTCCGTCGTCCCCTCCCGCCATGCCCCAGATCGGCAAGTTCACGAGACGGGCCGGATCTCCCGTTTCATCAACCGGACACCCACAGGGTGCTGCCGCTGCGAATCGCTCCGGCGATTCGTTGATCCAATTCCAGGTTCCCACCCCGCCCATACTATGGCCCATCACGTAGAGGCGATTTTCGTCGACCTCGGGGTGGTTTTCCAAAACGTAGTCCAGCATCACATTCAGCGAAGCGGGCTCCCAGCTATCGAAAGCATTGGGCTCGAGCAGAATGAACTCCTTGGCCGCCAGCTCCGCCAGTCTGAGTCCCTTGACCTCTGCGGATCGAGTGAGTTGATCGGGCAAACTCATCTTTTTACCGCCTGCTCCGTGCAATGAAATCAACAGCGGCAGTCTTCCCTCAGGGCGCTTCACCGGATACGCCACGAAAGCGATCTTCTTCAAGACTCCTAATTGTCCCTGCAACGCGTCCGGCCACTCGATGAGTTCCACCTCGACGTTTTCGAATCGCTGGTTAACTGCCGCCAGCGCCTCGTCCAGTTCCACATCGTTTACCTCGGCCTGCACCGACCGTTTCTGGCGAAACAACCAATCCCAGACATCATCCGTTTTGTCAGGGCGATCGGATGCATACTCGGTGACGTAGCCCTTCTCAGGATCGTCCCCCGGGTAATTGAATGAAAGCGTGGGAGCATGGCCCATCCCGGTGACCGTCGTCAGCTTCGTGTTGGCACCGAGTTTCTGGAGGCGTTCAAATGGATGACGTGAGCCAACGTAGTCCACGACCTTGTCATCCTTGTCGTGGAAGATCCAGAGCGGCACGTTCTTGATTCGGCTGGCATCGAGCCAGGGAAAGAAGATACCGGCCGAAGGAATCGCGGCGGCAAAACGTTCGGGATGCTGGTAGACGGCGGTAAAGGTTCCCGCGCCGCCCATGGAGTGACCGAGGCAATAGACACGGTTAGCGTCGATCTTGTATTTCTCGGACAGCTCGGTGTCGATGTATTCGAGAACCCTGCCAAGCACACCAATCTGGATCTGCGGGTCGTTGGAATTCTCAGCGACGGCAGCGGCGATCTCGAGGGCACGTTTGCCGTATTTTTGCATGCCCTCGGGGAGGTCATCGATTTTTACCGCTTCAGGATCGGGCAGGACGCTGTGCTTGGCGGAAGGATCGAACCACGAAGTGGGCGACTGCGGGGCGAGGACAAAACAGGGATGTTTGCGACGGAGAGCGTCTTCGGTCAGCCATTCATTCCAGTTGCGCAGGTTTTTGATGTTCCCAGTGCCTCGGCCTCCGGCGCCGTGCAGGCTGAGAATGAGCGGGTAGGTTATTTCCGGGTCGAAGTCGATGGGTTTCATCAGACGGTACTGGACGCCTTTGAATTCACCGGGTTCGTAGAGAGCAACGGTCTCAGCGGAGACCGAACTCTTGGGCGCGCGCTGATTTTGCGCGGACGCAGGCAGAGCCGCAATGAGCAGTGCCAGCGCGGTGACGGGAAAGAGATTTTGCATGATGTCTAATATCTTAAAGGGCTACGGCTGTGCTTGGTAATTTTTTTACTGCGGCGGCGGTAAACTTTCCGCTCTTCGAGGTCGCAGATTCGCCGCCGCCGATGGTGTTTTCCTGGGCGAAGCCTGCCGTCGTCCTGCTTGTCCAGGGGCCTGTCCCTAAGAGGTCTTTTCTTCGCCAAATTTGACATTTTGTCGCCCCGCCTTACTCAGCGCGTAGATTTGGGGCGCGATGATGGCTGTCCAGCCAACGAGGGCCAGGGCCGGGATCCAGATCGGCAGCAACGTGAAAGCCGCGATCCATACTGCGATGAAGATCACAGCGCGCAATTGCGCAATACGATATTGCCTCCGTATTTTGCTCAAGGGAGAATTGCGAGCCTCCATAACGAAGAAGTTCGGTTTCAGGAACCAACCGCTGGCGAATAGCAAAGTGATGAAAAGGATCCAGGGCATGTTGTTGCTGTCAAGTTCTGCTGCGTCATCCAATGGCGCGTCAGGCGCGTCGGCCGGTTTCCCCAGTTCGGCCTGCACGCTGTTCCAAACGTGTGTAGCGGTTACTCTGCAGATGGCGCCGCCGATGTTCTTGCTGCTCGGAAGACTTCTCCACCGGTACAACACACGTCCTTCACGGGTAAACGCGAGCGCTCCGGGCTGGAAGATCCCTTTGGGGTGGGAGAGCGACCTGCTTATCTCCGGACGGAAGTCGGGGAGATGGCGCCAAATGAAGAGCGAGAGCCAGCTGCGCTCGTTGCACTCGGCCAGGATTTCATGGTGCGGATCGCCGACGTGATCGAAGCCTGTTTTCCATTCCTTCTGCGCATTAATCGCCAGCGAGTGCGGTTCACTGGTGACGGCGTAGATCTCGCCGCCCGCCTCACGAATCGCTTTGACGATGCCTTCTTGCTTATAGCCGAGCAATTCGCGACGGCAGGGAGGACACCAAAAGCCACGGTAGAAGACGAGCACGATGAAGGCATGTTTAGCGGCTACGGCATCAAGCCACCCCGTGCGAACTCCCGCCGGAGGATCGAGCAGCGGAGCCGGCGAGCCGGGGTCGGGGGCGGTTTCATTGAGATGCGCCACATCGAAGCCATCCTTCGAGGGCATAAGCGCGAAGCGCTCACATAGACACACCTCCTGCCCATCCTGGCTCCCGCACAGAATCAGCTCGAACTCGCGCCTGGCCGTGGCTGAAACTCGCGCACCAACGTCATCGGGATCGACAATCCCGGTCAACTTGAACTCACTGCCGCGTTCCTTGGAAAACCAAGCACGGGCGGCCTCGGCTTCTGCAGCCAATGCATCCGGGATTACCTCGACTACTTCAGGCATGCTTCAATCTCCAATCTCCTTTGATCTCGATGAGCTTCTGCCGCGTCGTGCTCGTCACCGTGTCCACATGCCAGTCCTGCAGGATCTTGGTCTCGAGCGTGCTCTCATCGAGAATCTCTTCGGTGCTGAAGAGGGAGTCGACGGTCGCGGGGGCGGCGAGTGTGGACGTTGTCAGCCACGCCGCTGAAATGACGCAATACGACAGGGCGGCGAGTTGATTCAGGATCTTGTATTTCATGAGTCTTGCACGGGAATCATTTCCCCGTAAAACACCGAAGCGGTTGGTTCGTTACAGAAAACGTCATGAGGGGACCAACAATTAGCTCTATAGACCCTTCAATTCACCGATCGACAGTTTGCCGTCGCCATTGGCATCAAACTGTTTGAACCGTTTGGTCAGAGCAGGAACGTTGCGATCCTTCGGGTTGCCGATGAATTCCTCCAGGGTGACCACCCCGTCATCGTTGCGGTCACGGGCCTTGAAGAACTTCTCCGGAGTCCGGGCGTCCGAGCTGGGAGTGGGAGCCTTGGGCGTGGCGGCGGGCTTTTCTTTCGGGGAAGGCCCTGAAGTTTCGGGCACCGGATACTCGGCGTTGATGTTGGCGAAATGGTCGATCAACTCCGCCTTGAGGGAGGCATACACCTCAGGGAGCTCCTTTCGCAGATCAGTTTTCTCGGCGACGTCTTTGCTGAGGTCGAAGAGGGCGAGATCGGTGTGCTCCAATGCTGCGATTTCAGCCGCCCAATCCGGGGAGTGCTCCCTCCCGACATCGGCCCAGAGTTTGTAGTCCCCTTTTCGCAGTCCTATGTTGCCCCACAACTCGAAGATCATAGATCGCTCGGGGATGGTATCCTTTCCCGCCGAAAGCATATGCGGCATGAGCGACATCCCGCGGACCGGGTTCTTGCCATTCATTTCTGGAACAGGGATGCCCGCAGCATCCAGCAGGGTGGCAAAGATGTCGCAGTGCATGGTCTGGGCATCCGAGACGGTTCCTTGGGGCAGTCGGCCTTTCCAGTTCATCAGGAAGGGAACGTTCAGCCCACCTTGATAGGTCGTCGCCTTGCCTCCCTGGAAGGGTCCATTGTTGCCGGGGAACCTTCCGCCAGCGGCGGCCTCTTCCATGGTGCAGCCGCCGTTGTCGCTGACGAAGACGACGAGCGTATTTTCGGCGACGCCCAGTTCATCCAGCAGGTCGACGAGGCGGCCGATGTGGTGATCCATGTGTTCGAGAATCGCGACGTAGTCGCTGCGCAGGAAACTGACACCCCGGTCGAGGGCTTTGTTCACCCAGGCCTCGGGCGCAGAGGCCGGCTGCGATTCGTCGATGCGAAGCGGACCGTGCACGGCGTTGTAGGCGAGGTAACAGAAAAAGGGTTCCTCCTCGGCGGAGCTCTCTCGAATAAAGGTTTCCGCCCACCCGGTGAACAACTCGGTCGCGTGCCCTTCGGAAGCGCCATCCGGTTCGCGATTGTGCATGATCTTCGACCTGCCCGGCTTGATCCAGTACGTATGCGCCCCGGAAAGAAATCCGCGAAACTCATCGAAGCCACGGTCATTCGGCACTTCCCCTTCCAGCGCGCCCATATGCCATTTGCCGAAGGCTCCCGTGTTGTAGCCGGTTTCGGCGAGATGCTCCGAGAGCATGGTCACGTCGCGCTTGATGCCGCGATAGTCCGGTGAACCGAACGGCTGACTGCCGGGGCCGCGCCACATCCCGTTTTCCGTCGAGTACTGGCCGGTAAACATGCAAGCACGGGCAGGTCCGCAGAGCGGGACGGTATGGTAGTTCGGAAAGCGCACCCCTTTGGTAGCCAGCGCGTCCAACGTGGGAAGCTGCACCTCGGTCTTGTCCCAGTTCGACGGCAGGTCACCCCAGCCATGATCATCGGATACGATGAAGAGAATGTTGGGGCGTTCCGCTTGACCTTCATGCGGCTTCGCCGCGTGGCTGAGGGTGATGCTGGCTATCAGCAAGATTACTATTGGAACTATTGGTGGACGCTTCATTTTCGGTTGGTGTTTCCAGAGTTAAGTGGGCAATCAGTGGCGATGACCGCTCTTGTTGATGGGTGATTGGATCGATGCGCTCTCTGAATTCCCCGGCTGTATGGATTTGCTGGACTCCTGGCGATACTTCCACGTCGCCAGCGCCTCGCCCACTTCATCGAGCCATCGCGTCTCGGGTTTGTATTCGGGCGACTTGCCCATGGTGGGACAAATGCCGCCACCCCCGGAGTGTTCATTCCATGAATACATGATCACCGTCTGCGCCTCGCAGTCCTTGGGGTGGGCCGCCACGAAATCAAGAACGGCTTCGACTCGGGCGGCAAGGTCGCCTTCCTTCGGCCACTGGAAGTGATACATTTCTTCCACGGGTTGTCCCTTTCGATCAAAGGCATGGGGCCACCGATAATGCATGCTGGGACAGGGAGGAAGAAACGGGAGTCCACGGTTCAGATACTCTTGCTCGCAGGTCTTCAGCATCTCCTCCGTGGCCGCGGCATAGGTGGGGCCTTCGTCCCTTTTTGCCACCGCCCCGCCATAGGCTCCCTCGTAGTCCATGAAGGCATCGTAACCCTCTTCTTTCAAGATTTCGGCATGCAAGCAACTGTCTCTCGGCTCCATGCACCCAACGATGTAAGGGGTCTTCAGTCCTTCCGCTTCGACCCGCGCCCTGACATACCCCACAAATTCGTCGCCGGTCATGTGCTGCTTGCCCTTGGCGACTTGCAGGGCCGCCCGAAATCGTTCGGGATGGTAGACAACGATCAAGGGGCGACCATCCATCACGGTCTGCCAGTTTGGCATTTTGATGTATTCCATCGTCTCGTCCATCATGGTGGCCACTTTGCTTCGCGTGTAACGAACCGCTCTGTGCGAGTATAGAGCCCAGGTGAAGTTCACTTTCTTAGCTTCTGGTATCTTGCTGGAGAGGTAGCAATCAAAATTGTTCCTTAGTTCCCAGCCGTTAGCGAAGAGCTTCCGCGCCGGCCCGTGATAAACGAAGAAATCAATTCCGGCGTTGTAGGCATAGCGAAGTTCCTGGTCCATGCTCTCCTGCAGCAGTTCCTGGCTGAAAGGATGGTTGAACCACACGGGACCAGCATCGGCGGGATGCTCGATCCAGTCGACATCCTCGGTCCGTCGGCAGAAGAAAGGCACCCGGTCGTGCCATTGGGAGTCTTTCAAGAAGCCCGGCCCTCCTGGCAGATAACCCAGTTCTTTTTCCTGCGTGGACCCCTTGCCTGAGAACATGTCCCAACGTTGCACGCCGAGGAGCGGTCTGGTTCGTTCGCCCGTCGCGGGGTCAGCGGCCTCCACAGACACGCTGAATACAGTCAATCCTGTCAGGGCGAGAAGGCTGAGTTGTTTTAATGAATTCATCTATTTGCTGCTGCTTGTCTTCAAAATAGTTTCTCTTCTATTTTCGAACTCGATTGTTCCCGAGGACGAGAAGAAAGCTATTCCGCAGGCTCTCGAAGCCCCCACTGCCTTTCGATGAAGTCCAACAGGCTGTCGTGGTAGCCGCCATCATAGTTCGGAACCGGCAACTCGTTTTTCCAGTCCTCCAGCGTCTTGCGCAGCTCCGCGGCTTTTTCCGGCAGCTGTTTGATAAGATTGACCGTCTCATGAAACTCTTTATCCGCATCGTGTTGCCCCGGTGCGGCGAGCGACACATCAAACAGCAGTTCTTCGCCATTTTCATGGGCCATGAATTTATACTTTCCGCTGATTACGGCCGCCGTATTCATGTAGCGCTGATAGATGTAACGATGCGGATCACGTTGGTTCTTACCGGTCAGGAATGGCATCAGGTCGACGCCATCGAGCATCGAGTCTTTCGACGGGTCACTTCCAGCAAGTGCCACCGCGGTAGCTCCGGCATCGAGCGTATTCACCGCTTTTTCAAACACCTGAGGTTCGATAACTCCCTTCCAGTAGACAAAGTAAGGTACGCGTGCGCCGCCTTCGAAAATAATGCCTTTGGAACCGTGCCACGGATCATTAACCGATCCGTCCCACGATTTCGTCGACAACGGCGCGCCGTTATCGCCCATGAAAAAGAGGATGGTATTATCCAGCTCTCCCGATTTTTCCAGCCGCTGGATAATTTCGCCAACGCCGTTGTCGATGCCCTTGAGTAAGGCCAGTCCCTGCTGCCGCACTTCGGCCTCTGTGTAAGGCCGCGGATAGTTAGTCCGTTTTTTGTACGACTTCCTGGTGTTGTCGTACCCTCTGGCGGCCAACTCTTTAAGCGACAGTACCTGATCGGTCAGCGACTCCGGAGCATCCAGCGGCGAGTGCGGGCCGTAGTAGGCGAGATACAGGAAAAACGGGTCGGGATCCTCCGCATGTCGTTCAATAAAATTCAGCGCCAGCTCGGTCTGAATC
>CAJXQE010000188.1 GCA_913058215.1 uncultured Verrucomicrobiales bacterium | reverse complement strand
GAGATCAGCCTCGGTCTCGTGGGCTCGGAGATGTGTATAAGAGACAGCTGTTGGGTCATCGATTCAAGAGGGTTGCCTGGCGTGGAAGACGCAGCAGTCGTCGAATCCATCCAGTCATTTCGAAGGGATCGCTGTTCCGCCTGGGGAATGAGGTCCTGCTGCTTGACCTGCTCATCGATGCTGACAGTTGAATCGCGCTTCAATCCGGTGAGGCCTACGCCTGAGACTGGTCGCTGCATGCGTTCGCGGAGCGTTGCCTGCACTGCTCCGACGATTGCATCCTGAACTCCGAAACCATCGTGGAAGCGAACTTCCCGCTTCGCTGGATGGACATTGACATCAACAGCTGCAGGATCGGTCTCGATGAAAAGGAAGGTCACCGGGAATTGTCCCTTCATCAGTGCAGTGTGATAACCCTCACGCAGTGCCCGAGTGATCATGGCTGCTTCGACGGGACGACCGTTGAGGAAAGTGTATTGCTGCTTTCGATCGCTGCGGCCCATTCCGGGAGGTCCGATGTAACCTTTGATCCGAATGTCTTTGTGCTCGTATGGCGCTACTTCCAGCAATCTCTCAGCCAGGTCGTTGCCAACCAGGCCGCCGATCCGTTCCCTGAGATTTGTGGTGGCTGGAAGCTGAAAAACGATCCTGTCATTTCGAACGAGAGCAAAGCGGATATTTTCGTGGGCAATTGCCTGAGTTCTCACCACCTGTTCGAGATGGGAAAATTCAGTGTTCTCCGTTCTCAGGAATTTGCGTCTTGCCGGGATGTTGTAGAAAAGGGAGCGGACTTCAATTTGAGTTCCGGGAGGTTCCCCACAATCCTGAACGCTGAGAACTTTTCCGCCGTTGATTACAATTTCTGTTCCGGAGAGTGCATTCGGTTCCCGCGTGGTCAGTCGAAATTTGGCGACACTTGCGATACTCGGAATCGCTTCCCCGCGGAAACCAAGGGTATGAATGGCCGCGAGATCTTCGCTCGTACGAATTTTGGACGTTGCGTTTCTTTCCAGACACATGAGGGCGTCGTCGCGATTCATTCCGCATCCGTCATCAGTAATCCGAATCAGGGAAATGCCTCCACGCTGGACCCGGATCTCGATGTTAGTCGCGCCCGCGTCGATACTGTTTTCAACCAGCTCCTTTACTACGGAGGCCGGACGTTCAACAACTTCACCGGCCGCTACCTGGCTGGCGAGTGCTTCGGAAAGGAGACGGATTTTTCCCATGGGGCAGGTCAAAAGAGTGCGCCTTATTGCTAAACCTCATCGACAGCTTTGCCAAAGGGTAAAGTTCAAGGTTCTCAATTATGTTTGATGAAGCCGGGGGAATGGACTGGCTGGATTCGGCACTTTTGGGCGCTGAAATACGTTTCAGGAGTATGAAAGGTGGGTTATACTGAGCTTGGCTTTTGAAACCAGTTTGTATCCCCATGATTACAGTGACAGAAAATGCTTCCGGGCAACTGCTTAAGATGTTGAAGCAGAAAGACTTTTCTCCGGAGGAGAAAGGCTTGCGCGTCTTTGTGGAGAAAGGCGGATGCGCCGGGATGCAGTATGCAATGCAGATCGGAGTGGGTGCTGAAGGGGATTTACTGCTCGAAAAGAGCGGGGCTAAGTTTTTCGTTGATCAGGAGAGTTTGGAGTTTTTGGATGGGTGCGAGTTGGACTACGTCGACGCATTGAACGACTCGGGTTTCAAAATCGAAAATCCAAATGCCGCCAGAAGCTGTGGTTGTGGAACTTCTTTTGAGCCTGCAAAAACGGAGAAAGCTCCCGAATATGATCCGGAGACCATGGATGGCCAGGTTTGCGGTGGAAGTGAATAGGGAATTTCGACCGGCATGGAATTATTAACTGAGGAGAGTTCGTTCTCCCGGAGTTCTCGGGAAAAAGATGAGGGGCGCTATGTCGGGGGAAACTGGATCCTCTGGCTCGCGGCTATCGCAGTTCTTGTGGGGCTGAATTTTGCCTCCTGGTCGTTTTGTATGTGGGTGTTCGGGCAACCTGAACATCCCATGAACTACAAGCTCCTGATGAAGCTGGAAAAGCTCGATCCGCTGAAGGGGTTCAATCAGGTAACAGCGCCCCGTGGGAAATTCTATTCGGCAAAGGATCTGTATTCCCAGGTTTATCCCTTCAATCCATCGGAGCTCAATGCTTACAACGGGATTTTAAAACGCTATTACTTAAAGAATTACCTCGAACGCGACGATGTGACTTTTTTGAAAGGCGACTTTGAAGTCGTTTCGGTGAGACGACTTAACGAGGACGATATTTTCCCCACAGGGCTGGCGATCAGGGCTCAGGCAAACACCTTTCCCGACGCCTTTATCGATCTGGTCCTCCCTTCAAAGGATGGAGCGAAAGAATTGTTTCGGGTGGGTGATCCCTTGAGTATTGAAGAATCAGCAACCTGTGCAGCGGTCATTCACGTTCACAGGGACGAAAACGACGGAATGACATTCACTGCGGTTCCTCTGGTGGAACGAAAATTCATGATTGGTGCGGGTAGTGAAGAGATTTTCGTATCTCCACCGGGTAAGATTAACATTGGATCAGATAAATGGCCGGTAAGTGACCGCGATGGCGTTCCCAACCCTCTGGGCAACGACACCGGTGAGATTGAAGAAGTGAGGCAGGAAGGGGAAGACCCTGTGCCTGATGGCGAACGGGAAGCCTCTCCTGCTGAAGAGCAATAAGAGGAATTTGATTTCCTTGAGTTCACTTGGCTTTCTCTGGAGGAAAGCAATTTGATCAAACTCCACCAATCTCTGAGTAGGCGTGTCTTGTTTAGGAGATCTCCGCTGCTCAGCAGTCGTCGTCCATTTTTTCAGGCGCCTTGTAGTCAGGGAAAGCTTTCAGCAATTGCTCCTTCAGCTTGTTGGCCTGATCCGGTTTTCCCAGAGAGATATAGGCATTGATCGCCTTGGTCAGTGCTTTTGGAGTCACTTCTCTGTCTGTGAAAATTTGGCTGACTACTAAATACTCGCGAGCCGCTTCATCGAGATTGCCTTCTACGACTGACACGTCGCCCATGAGTATGCGGGCTTCGGCATTCGTTCGGCCCTCTTTTTGAGAGCGGAGACTTTCCCGGGCGCTCTCGCGGGCCGCGGCAAAATCGCGGAGGCACAATTGAGCTTTACCCCGGTTCAGATAGGCGGAAGCTCGCTCACTGGGACGTTTGGTTTGAACGAGGTAGTGATCAAAGGCATCAATGGCTTTCTGATGCTCCTTTAATTCGACCTGGCACTCGGCGAGAAGTTTCCAAACATCAGCCTGCGTTTTCGCCGGTTCAGTAGGTGTGCTCATTGCTGTCAGAAAGGAAGCGGCATCGGTAAAATTCCCGGCTTTTGCAAGTTTCCGGCCGAGGTACTCCAGAATCTGTGGAGGAATAGTCGTCCTCTTGATTTTCTTCTTCACTTCGATTTCAGGAGCCGAAGCCGCTGCAATGTAAGCCTTTGTTTCAACTGTCAGTTTCTCAATGTTTTCCAATTGGTAGTGAGCCAGAACCAGCCGCAGCGTTGCCTTGTCCCCGTATTCTACCGCGCCGAGTTCTCTGGCCTTTTCCAACTCGGGAATAGATTCCTCGTATTTTTCCTGATCAAAATGGCCAACTCCAATCCAATAATGAGCTTCGGAAGCGCCTGAGGTCTTGGGGAAGCGTTTCAAGAGAGTCTGATAGGACGCGATCATTTCCGGAATTTGTCGGAGGTGACCCTGAATCAGTGCAACCTGCTGCATGGCAAACTCGAGTTCGGGCGCGGAGGGATAGGCATCCACGATTCCCTGATAATCGCCTAGAGCAAGAGTGTGATTGTTCATTGCCTGGTGCGTTGTTGCCCTTTTGGCAAGTGCAGAGGACGCCAGGTCGCTCTTTGGATGGGCGATCAGAAATCGCGACAGAGATTTGATTCCCTCGGCGTAGGCTCCTGATTCGATCTCGGACCAGCCCTGTTTGTAGAGTCGAATTTCGTGAAATTTCTCGTCCACATTTTTCACCCTTACTTTGCTGTAAGCTTCCGCAGACGACTTGAAGTTTTCCTTGGTGAATTTCGACTCCGGCCCACTGGCTGAATTCTCCGCCTTATTGAAATGCCACTCTGCTTTCATCAGATAGGCCAGATCAATGTATTTGCTCTCTGGGTTGGAGAGACGCTGCCGATCGATATATCGTGCGGCTTCAGCCGCGAGCGTTGCTCCTTGCTGTTGATGAAGGATCTGCAGTTTTCGATAGCCTGCTTCCGCACCTTCCGGCTGATCCGGAAATTTTCCTTCAACGAGTGAATACAAGCGAAGCGCTGAATCCAGGTCGTCCTTCATCCGGAAGGAATGGCCCACGATGAGCAGCATTTTGGCACGCGACTCAACGGGTGCATCGTAAGCACCAGTATTGTAGATTCCAATTACCTTGTCGTAATCTTCACGGGCAAAGGCGTTGAAAATCGCACCCACCTGGGCAAGGGATTTCCAGGGGCTGGTGTCGGAAAAGCGAAGCGCGAGATCGAGGAACTTTTCACTCAATTCCGGTTTTCCGGCTTCTGCGGCGAGGAGACCGCCACGAACGATCGCTTCCTCCTTGATTTCTTTTGTCTTCGCTTCGTTGGCGAGCTTTTCAAAGCGTTCCAGGGATTTATCGGTTTCACCAAGATCAAATAGCAACCTTGCTGCTGCGAGCAGGCTGCGCTCGTAGAAAGGATTTTCGCCCGGTTTCCCATTTTTCTCCACCAATGACTCGTATTGAGTGAGAGCAAGTTGCAGCTGCTTGGTCAGTTGATAACACCGGGCCAGGTAGAACTGAGCCTGTAACTTCGCTTCTTCGTTGGTCAGTTCAGTCGAAGCCAGTTTGAAAAAGGTGAGTGCGTTCTTATAATCTTTCGTATTGAAGCGAACCACCGCGAGTCGATACGCAGCAGAGCCCACAAAAGGCCCTTTTTTGAAGGTGGTGATCAGGTAGTTGAAAGTGGTTTCGGCGTCGGGCTGCTGTTTCACCTGCAGATAGCATTCGCCCAGTCGAAACCAGGCTGACTGAATGTTGACACTTCTGGGCTGCTCCTTGATGAAAATCTGGTATTGCTGAGCTGCCAGTCCAAATTTTTTCTTCGAATACAGGAGATCCGCATAGGAAAGCACATCCTCTCTGGCAGTTGCCGCAGCATCCTGAGCCGGTGACTCACTCACGGTGAGGAAAGCGAGGAAAACAGCGAACACCAGCAATCCTATCCAGTGCATTCGGCGAGGGGATTGCTTACGATTCAACAGATTCATCTATTCGATTCAAGAGGGTTACGTCACGAGACGTCAATTTTACCGGAAAAAGTCACTATCATCACTCTTTGACGGGTTTGGTTGTCGCGAAGGCAACATTCCAGATTCCTGCCTTCTTAATCTGATCCAATACCTTGATAATATTCTGAAACTGCGCCTCAGATGATCCACGTAAGATGACCGCCTGATCCGGAAAATCCTGAGAAATCAGATTCAATTTTGCCAACAGATCTTCTTCGGACAATTCTGAGCCGTTTACGATAATGGTTCCGTCCTGCCGGACATTGACGATGATTTCAGCCACCGTGCTCGGCTGATCGGTCGTTTCTTCAGCCGCTGGAACCGAAATATCCATATCCCTTTCAAGCTTCGCTGATTTCCAGGTCACGATGAAAAAGATGAGGAGCAGAAAGACCACGTCGATCATCGGTGCCAGTTCGAGTTCGGCTCCCTGCTGAAGATTGGTTTCGCGGAATTTCATTTTTAATCACTGTCGGATTACTTACTCTGCGTCGCTGGATTCCCTCCGTGCGGAGGAACGGTAGTTGGCCCGCTTGTACTGGGCTGCAAGAAGGGCCATGATGTGAGTCATCGCTGCCTCGAGTTCGGCGATAAGTTTCTGCACTTTTCCGCGGAAGAGGGAGTAAAAAATCACAGAGGGAATACTGATAACAAGACCGGCTACTGTTGTGACAAGCGCCTGAGCGACACCCGGTGCAAGTGTCATATGCTCGCGACCACTACTTTCACCCATTCCATTGAAAGCTGAGATCATCCCGAGAACGGTTCCTAATAAACCCACCATGGGGGCTACGCGGCTGATGTCGTTCAAATAACTGATTCGGTTGGTAAGGATACTGGCCTGGCGGGTTCCTTCCGCCTCAGTGACCTCGCGAACTTCGTCAAAGCTTGCCGTAGGATTCTTTGTCGCAAAATCCAGGGTCTTGTAGACGATCCGGGCGATACACTCGTTTTCCCGGTTACAAACGGCGATAAGTCCCAGGTAATCCTGCTTTCGGATCAAGGCGTCCGCTGCGTTCATGAATTTGTTACTGACCACCGTGCCCTGCCGAATAGTAAAGGTGTAGAAAATCACGAAAATAACTGCCAGAAACGAGAGAGCCGCCAGGGGAATCATCAGCCAGGGGCCGCCGGCCATGAGATGGTCGAGAATTGAAAGTTCGGGAGGTCCTTCTGGAATGGCTGTCGGAGTTTGTCCCGTCGCTGTCTCTGGATCCTGTCCGAAAACAAAACCGGGGGTGAGGACGAGGAAAAAGAGTGTGAGAAAACGGCTATTCATCCTGATGAGGACTGAGTCGATAAAAGAACGCATGGTGTTGAGCGGAAGGCTGTCGGCGAGGCGGAAATTCCTCAAACCAATCAGCTGCAAGCGAACCGGAAACCTACTCTTGAAGAGGTAGCCATGCAAACGATCGCTTCTCCAAAAATCGACTAAACAAACAGCGAAAACTAAAATTCTAAAAGCCTTATAATTATGGAAACTCTAAATATTTAAACTCGTTTCTTGATAAGGGTAAGTTTCGGGGGTAGTTTTATGGTAATTACCATTTTTATAACAAAAATTATATTCGTCCGTGATCCCTCGGCAAATAATGAATCGACCAGGTTCAACTCCCTCTCAGCCCAGTGCTTCTGATCCCCTCTTCCCGGGGTTCCCGACTCTCGATGTCGGGCGCCTGTTAAAAGTGGTGCGGAAACGTATTTGGCTGGCCATGATTATCGCTGGTGGCATTGTTGCCCTTGCGATTCTCTATGTGCTGACGGCGACGAAAGTTTACGAATCCTCTGCGGTGATCTATGTCGATCCGAAGAACGAATCTGCTAAATCTTCGGGAATCAAAGGCGCTTCCCAGGCAAGTTGGGAGACTCTGGATGCCTTGAAATCGATGGCACAGGGAATTTCGAACGGCACAGTCATTCTCCGGGTCGTCGAATCGCTCGGTTTGCGAGATGATCCGGATTTTCTGAAACCTCAGGAAGGTGGATATTCCGATTCTGAGATGGTTGAGCTTATCAGCCGACAGGTGAATGCAGAACTTCGTCGTGGAACGCGCCTGATCGATGTAAGCGTGAAAGATACGTCCCCGGTGCGGGCGAAAGAGATGACTCAAGCCTTTCTCGACGAGTTTCAGACCCTGATTCAGGAACAAAACGTCGAGAACTCGAACCGGACGCGAAAGTTGTTGGAGAAAGAGTTGTCTGAGCAACTGGTTCGGGTCAATGCCGCAGAGCAAAAGGTGCAGGCGTTTCGTGAGAAAAACGAGAACGTTCCCCTGGATGAAGTAGGTGGGCTGGCCAATGCGAGGCTTGCGGATCTCGACGCGCTTCTCAGCAAAGCGGCGACTGATGTGATCGAACGGAAGGCTGAATTCGATCAGCTAGAGGCAATGGGCGATGAAGTGGATGTCGAGAGAATCCTCGATATCGGTAGTGAGGGGCAGCAGGATTCGATTCAGAAATTGCTTCTCTCTCGCGACGAAAAGCAGGCCAGCTTTTTTCGGATCAAACAGCAGTATGAACCGGGGCACCCCACCTATGAATCTTACAAAGGCGATCTCGACGGCCTGAATGAGCAAGTCAAATTTGCAGCGATGAAAGTTGGCGAGACGATTCGGAAAAACTATTCCCGTTCTGTTGCTCGCGAAAAGGATTTGGGAAAAACGGTCAACGATCAGAAAAAGACCCTCCTCGGGGTAGATAGTGTTCGGAACGAGTTTCGGACATTGAAGCGCTCAGTGGACGCGGCCTACGCGACCTACCAGCGATTGCTCGACCGGATGAACGACACGGACGCCTCCGACGGTTTTGATGAAACTGTCGTCCGGACTTTCAGCCCGCCGCTTGTTCCAGTGAAACCTGTCTCGCCGAAGAAAAAGTTGGTCGTCGGAATCGCAGGAGTCTTTGGCTCTTTTGTGGGGCTGGCCGCGGTGATCGGAATTGGTTTGCTCGATCGCAAACTTCACAGTCGGAAACAGGTGGAGTCGACTCTCGGGCTTTCCGTTCTGGCGGAAATTCCAAAAGCTTTCGATGGAAAGTGGGACCTTAAAGATTCGCTCTTTGTCACCAAGGATCCCAACTCTCAGGTAAGCGAAGGGTTCCGGGCACTCCGTACTTCCCTCTCGTCGCATTCTCCTCGAAGCGTGATGGTTTGCAGCTCATCGCCGGGTGAAGGAAAAAGTTTTTGCGCAGCAAACCTCGCGCTTCTGCAGGCTCATTTCGGATACCGGACACTGCTGGTAGATGCGGATTTCAGAAAACCGCGAATGGCGGAAATCTTTACTGACCCGATGAAAGGTGCGGCCGCATCGGGAGCACTGGCCACCCAGAATCTCTGTCAGGAAACGATCTACAAGAATTTGTTTCTGCTTTCCTGTGGTCGGTTCACCTCGACGACTGGTGAACCGATGAATGGTGAAATTTTCGCCTCGATGCTTTGGGAGGCTTATTCCTCTTTTGATTGTGTAATCATCGATACCTCTCCTCTTGCCGTGGTAAGCGACGGCCTCACTTATGCAAGGCATGCCGATGCCGTGGCCCTCGTGATCGAGGCCGGGGAGACTGAAGCTTCTGTTGCGAAACATGTCGCCAGCGAACTCCGCCGAATGCGGGCGCCTCTTGTTGGCTGCATTCTGAATGGAGTGGCTGAAACGAATCAAATGCAGCTGGACTATATGCAAACCGCTGTCCGGCAGTCGGCGATCATCAGCCGCCCTGCACAAAAACCTCAACCCACAGGGGCGAGCTATTAGAACCTCCTCAACATCCCAACCCAGCACTCCCAAGCCTTCATTTTGTAGGTATCATAAATAAGCCTCCCCAGTGTAAAATGTTTAGCCTCCCCAGACCAAAAAGCGACGCCACGATCAGTCTCCCTCTCAAACAGACTGCGTCGAGTTCCAAGACCTACTATCAGCGTTTGGTTACGATCGCATTCCTTCTGGATACTGTTGCCGTTGTTGGAGCTTTGATTTTTGCCTATTGGATTCGTTTCGGCACTTCACTCGTTGAACTCGGGGTTCAGGATTTCGCGGTGCGAACACTCAGGGATTACAGCGGTCACATCATTATTGGGACTTCGCTGATGGTCCTCTTTTTGGCCAATTTTCACTTTTACAGTCGCAAGAACCTCCTCTCCTACACCAACACTCTCCGGGTGGTTCTGAAATCATCAGTGTTGTGGATCTTTTCGTATGTGACCCTGGCACTCGTGCTGAAATTTGATCCGCCGATCTCACGGATCTTTTGTGGAATCGGTCTTGGCTCGATTCTCCTGATTCTACCGGCATGGAGGGCGGTGATGTGGCGATATATCAAAACGGACAGAGTATCCGGTAGCCTTCGTCAGCGGGCGATGGTCGTTGGCTGGAGTTCGGAATTTGCCAAAGCGATCGAGACCTTTGGAAATGCATCGGAACGTCATTTCGATATTGTTGGGGTGATCGCACCTCCCGGTGGAAAATTTACTGAGGAAGTCCCTGATACTATGCCGGTGATGGGGGCATACGAGAGTCTTGGCCTCTTGCTCCAAATGAAAGCCGCTCAGGTCGTGATCGTGGCGGATGATGCCCTGAAAAACGGAAACCTGATGCATATCGCGTCGCTTTGCGAAAAGGAAATGGTCGAGTTCAAATTGGTTCCGACCTGTTTTCAAGTGCTGCTGACCGGCCTCCATCTTGAGTCAGTCGGGGGAATTCCGGTCCTTGGGATTTCTAAACTGCCCCTTCATAATACCGTAAACCAATATTTGAAGCGGGGGCTTGATGTCCTCGGTGCCGTCGTGGGATTGATCCTTTCCGCCCCAATTATTGCGTTCTTCGGGGCAATGATCTACACAGAGAGCAAGGGGTCGATTTTTTACAGACAGCGTCGACTTGGTGCGGACGGGAAGATTTTTGAAATGGTCAAACTTCGCAGTATGAAACTCGATGCGGAGGGGGACAACAAGGTCGGCTGGACAGTAAAGGACGATCCCCGCTGTCTTCGGATCGGAAAACTGATGCGCCGACTGAATATCGATGAGATTCCGCAGTTCTGGAATGTGTTCAAAGGCGACATGAGCCTGGTCGGACCGCGTCCCGAGCGTCCGGAACTGATTGAAGTCTTTAAAGAAGAAATTCCTCATTACAATGCCCGCCACAACATCAAGCCGGGAATCACCGGTTGGGCACAGGTTAACGGATTGCGGGGTGACACCGATCTCTCGGAACGAATTCGCTTCGATCTTCACTACATCGAGAACTGGAATGTGATTTTTGATTTCCAGATCATGTTTTTGACATTCTTGAAGAGAGAGAACGCTTGTTGATAAAGAAGGAGGTGAGGTTTGAAATTCTTAAATCCAGCAACAGATACTGTTCAGGCTGAGCTTGACGCTCCGGCTACGAATCGCTTGGGTTTGATGCGAATTCTATTCGTCGTCTTTCTCTTCTCCTTTGTCTTTGATTACAAAGCCCCCGATATTGAGTTCGGAGCAACCAGCACCGGCGGTTCTCCTTTTCAATACGCTTTCCTTGGTCTTGCTCTGCTTTCCGGAGGGCTGGCAAGTCTCTTGGGATTTAGGAGTTTGTTAGTTCGTCCCGGCGTGCTGATGGTATTTTTCTGGTGGGGATACGTCGCTTTCATGGTTGTGGTGTCTCTTCTGTGGGGAAATGAACCTGGAAGGCTCCTTCGACTTCTGATCCCACCTCTTCTCGTGGGACTCTCGATCAATGTGACACTGATTGTTGCGGCGAACGGAATGCGAACGGGTGAGGTGGTTCGCTGGTTTCTGATTGCAGGAGTAACAAATGTGCTGTGGAGATTTTTCTTCGGCGCTTTCTTCTCCGGAATTCCACTCTCGGAAATCCGCATGGAAATCCTGAGCCCTTCGATGCGATTCCTATTCGCCTGGGCCGGCTGCGCGCTTCTTTTACGCAGGAAATTTACCTGGTGGACCGTGCTCATCTTTGGACTGCCATTGTTGGTCGCTGCCATTTCGATCACGCGAAGTATGATTCTTCCATTGGGGGTTTCCTTCATCACCGCGGGGTTCTGTCTTGGACTTGGAATTGTCTGGAAAATGTATGACATGCGTTTTCCTGTAAAAAAACTGATGCCGCTCACTGCAATGGGATTTGCCGCGCTTCTACTTTTGTTAGGAGCGCTGATGGCGATGCCGGATATGGCGGACCGGTGGTACGCCAGGTTCTTTGATAATCGTGGAGCCAGTGGTGCGACGACGGAGGATTTGTCCTCGCTGATGCGGAAGGCCGAAGCGGTCTCGATGATCAATATCCTTTCCGACGAGCCCCACAGCTTTATTTACGGGAAAGGTTTGGGAGCTGCCTACTACTGGGATGAGGCCTACTATCCTGAGTTGTTTCTGGTATATCCGAATGACCGCCACCAGTTTCCTGATGAAATCTTCAGCGCGGGTCACAGTATCTGGACATACACGCTGTTTTCCAGCGGGGTGATCGGTCTTTGCTTTACTCTGGGAGCGTTTTTTATTCCGATGGGTCTAAGCCTCCACTCGGCGAGATTGATTTCTAAAACGGTGATGGGTCCGAGGGCCTGGGATTCCTTTCTGATGTTTTTACCCTTCGTAGCCATGTGGGCGACGCTGAGTGAGAGCATCACGAGGAACCCGTTTGATGAGCGATTCACTGGCGTTCTGTTAGGATTCATGATCGCGCTTCCCCAGTTCTTTTATAATCGCGCATTCTTCCTGAAATACCGTGAAGGAGTCGGTCAGGAGGCCACTCAGATTATTCTGGATGACGAAATGCTTCCGGAAGAATACATCGATCACGATTCATCATCAGCGGGCCCTCATCATCAACCTGCGCAGACTGGAACTCCGGAGAACTCTCATCCCAATTTTCAAGGCTGAAAAGATGGACGCGATTCTACTGGTTCTTTTACAATTGATTTTCTGGGTCGGCGTAGGAGCCATTGTGCATACCTACGCAATCTATCCTGTGATTCTCCGCAGACTTGGAGGAAATTTAAAACTGCCGGAAGAGGTGATGTCGGAAGGCAGCGACGAGCTTCCTCAAGTTGTCGTTTTACTCGCGGTTTACAATGAGGAGGATGTCTTGCAGGAGACTCTCGAATCGATTTTTGCGAACGAGTATCCGGAAGAAAAACTGAGCGTTTATATCGGATCCGACAATTCAAGCGATGGCAGTCATGCGATCATTGAGTCGTTTCAGCAAAGTCAGGCGAATTTGCATCTCGAAATGTTTCCCGGCCGAAATGGAAAGATCCGGATAATCAATCACCTCTCCAGCCTGGCGAAGGAGCAGTTCTCTGACCATGAAGACCTCGTCTACATCCTTTGCGACGCGAATGTCTCCTGGTCGAAGAAGCTGATCTATCATCTCGTGAAACATTTTCGGCGGCCAGAAGTTGGTCTCGTTGCTTCCAATGTACTTGATAGCCGTGACGATCATGAGGGAATCGGGGCCGCCGAAGAGGCGTATGTGAATGGGGAGAACCTGACGAAGTATGCGGAAGGAGTTTTATGGGGCCGGACCATGGGTGCATTTGGAGCTTGTTATGCGATGCGTGCGGAACTCTTTGAGCCGGTGCCGACGAACTATATTGTCGACGACTTTTTCCTCACCATTGGATGTTTTGAGAAAGGCCGTGATGCGATTGTCGATCTCGATGCAAAATGCTACGAGGCGGTTTCCGAAGAAATTAGCGAGGAATTTCGGCGCAAGCAAAGGATCTCAACGGGGAACTTTCAAAATTTGAATCACTTCAGTAATTTTCTCCAGCCGTGGAACTGTGGATTTGCGACCTGGTTTGCCTTCTGGTCTCACAAAGGACTCCGATGGACTGGACCTCTGTTCTTAATCGCGGCCATCGTTTCCTGCGTGGCTCTTGCGTGCATCCTCCCATTCTATCTTCTGCCTTTCGCGGGATTCGCGGCAACTTTTGTCGCTGCCTTTTTTGATGCGCTTTGCGTGAGGGCGAAGTGGAAGCTGTCCGTGAAACTCTGTCGTTTTGTGCGTTACTTCTACCTGATGAATCTGGCCCTTTTTCTCGGTATGTTGCGATTTCTCAGTGGTGTCAAAAATAGCACCTGGGAACCAACGCAAAGGCCGGTGGATGTTTCCGCAAATGCAGTCGGGGCAGGATCATGACGGATCGTCTCAGAATTCTGGTGACTCATCCCTGGATGGGGAGGGGCGGGTCCGAAGCAACTGCAGTCTGGACTTTGCAGGCTCTTCAGGATGATCATGAAGTCACTTTTGTAACCGCCTCAGACCTGGATTGGTCGGAGTTGAATGGGGCCTATGGATGTTCCGTGGATCCGGAAAAGGTCACCTGCCTTCGGGCTCCACGGCTGCCCTCAGTTAACAGCGGCACGCGTCTCGTGAATTTGCAGCATCGCTATTTTGAGAAGCATTGTCATTCCATTGCCGGCGAATTTGATTTGTGTATCAGTAGTTACAATCCGGTCGACTTCGGGAAATCGGGTATTCAGTTGATTGGCGATTTCAGTTTCAGTGAGGAAATGCGCAAGCTTCTTTATGTGCATGGTGACGACTCGTTTCGGCATCGGGAATCTTTCTTGCGGAAGTGTTATTTGAAAGTCGCGGACATGGTCGGGATAACGCAGTGCCCGCTTGAAGACCGGGGGGACTATATTCTTGCCAACTCTGATTGGGCTGTCGGGCAGCTGGACGAGTTTTTCAATGTTCAGAATTCTCCGGTGATCTATCCGCCCGTGGTTCTCCCTCAAGCGATTCCGGGCACGGCGAGGGATCCGCTTGGCTTCGCCTGTCTCGGAAGAGTGTCGCCGGAAAAGGAACTCGATCGGATCATCGAAATTTTAACTGAGGTAAGGAAGCAGGGCCCGGCGGTTTCCTGTCTCTTATACACATCTGACGCTGCCGACGAAGAGGATAGTGTAGATC
>CAJXQE010000187.1 GCA_913058215.1 uncultured Verrucomicrobiales bacterium | reverse complement strand
TACACTATCCTCTTCGTCGGCAGCGTCAGATGTGTATAAGAGACAGGGTTCAGTTCGACTGGTTGAAAGATGCGTCTGAGGGAAAGAGCGAAATGGTTCTTCACGTCGGGAATCTCACTTGCACAGCTTGCGTTTGGTTGATCGAGAGACTCTTTCGCAAACAGAAAGGAGCGCTTCGTCTTGCCGTTGATGTGAATCGGGGAGCCGTTTCGATTTGGTGGGATCCTGAAAGCTTTGATCCCGTCGCGTTCGCTGCAGAATTGCATCGTTTTGGATACCCTGTTTCAGAAAAAGAACTGACTGAAGAAGACATTGAGACCATCACGCATTCGGAAAGTCGCGCTTTGCTTACCCGGCTCGGGGTGACTTTCGGCCTGGCGCTGAACACGATGGCATTCACTCTGCCTTCCTATCTCGGTCTCGAGTTTTCCGATTCGCTGGCCGGGCTCTTCCGGCTCGTTAGTTTTGCTTCGGCCACACTCGCAATGGCCGTGGGTGGTTCGTATTTCTTCCAACGCGCCGGGAATGCTTTGAGGGCCGGCATATTGCATCTCGACATTCCGATTTCGATCGGATTGATTGTCGCATTTCTCGGGTCCGTTGGTGGTCTTCTCGCAGGAATCGAATCTCTGATGTATTTCGATTTTGTGGCCACTTTTTCCGCCTTGATGCTGGCGGGACGCTGGCTGCACATTCGCCTGATTGAGAAAAATCGTCGTGATCTTCGCGCGCGAGAGAAACAGATCATGCATCTGAAAAGGCGGAACTCCAGTGGAGAGTTGGAGGCGGTGAAACCTGCGGACATCGAGGTCGGTGATGAGATTGAAGTCGCCCCCGATTCCCTGATTCCGGTCCGGGGGAATTTGGTCTCCCCCGATTCCTCTGTCATTTCCGGGGATTGGATTAATGGAGAGCCGGAGCCGCTTCAATGTAGCAAAGGGCAGGGAATTCCCGCCGGTTCCCGCAATGCCTCGGGCAGCTCGCTATGTCTTCTCGCCCAGACTTCATTTTCCGGTTCGCTGATAGAAAAACTGATGCAGGCGACTCCCGAGCCGTCCGGCGAAACGGGTGGCCATCCGCGGGTGCTGGCGATTTACCTGTACTCGGTTCTCGTCGTCGCTCTTCTTGGGGCGTGTGCCTGGTTCTATCGCACCGGTGATATTGTCCTCACTCTGCAGGTTCTAATTTCCGTGCTCGTCGTGTCATGTCCCTGTGCTCTTGGTCTGGCCCTGCCTCTGGTTGATGAAATCTTGAATTCGAGGATGCGTCGACACGGAGTTTTCGTTCGCTCGGGGGAGATTTGGAGAAAGTTGCCGCGAATCAAATCATTGATACTGGACAAAACGGGCACGCTTACCGAGCTGGTTCCGAAATTGAAAAATCCGGAGGTTCTTGCCGGGATTTCCGGGAACGATCTCGCCGCTCTTGCCTCGCTGGTGAATGCGAACCATCACCCTCACTCTGCGGCGATTCGGGAGGCTCTGATTCAGGGGCCGGGGCCCCGGAGTCTTGAAGGGTTGGATCATTTTCTAGTCGAAGATTTTCCCGGTAAGGGAATGCGAGTCCACCGGGAGCAGACAGAATGGAGGTTGGGAAAATCTTCATGGGCGAGTACTGATAATACCTCTCCCGAAACCGTTTTTACCAAGAACGGGGATCGGATGGCATCCTTCGAATTCGCAGAGACCATTCGGGAAGGTGCCGGAAATGAAATTGCTGCGCTTCATCGCGAGGGCTACGAAACTGAAATTCTGAGCGGCGATCCGGATCGCGCTCGCGTGATCAAGATTGGGAACCAATTGGGTATTTCCCCGACCCATATTTATTCCTCCTACTCACCGAATCAAAAAGCGGAACATATTGCCAGTGGCGATCCGAAGACGACACTTTTCATCGGTGATGGGGGAAATGACAGCCTCGCGCTCGATGCGGCAGGCTGCTCGGGATCGCCCGCAACCGGTATCCGGGCAATTGAAAGTAAAACCGATTTCGTTTTCGTCGGACGAAGTTTCCAGGCGGTCCGGCGGCTTTTTCACGCAGCGCGTCGGCGTCGTCGCGTTGTCTTGATGGTCTTTCTGGTCGCAGTGATTTACAATCTTGCCGCGGTCGGATTGTGTCTCGCCGGCTTGATGAATCCGCTTCTCGCCGCAGTCCTTATGCCGCTCAGTTCTATCGTTACCACCGCCATGGCAACGCGGGCCTGAATCTCAGAACCGGGACCATGCCTTAGTAAATTGAAGTGGATGGCTACATGGCCGGAACGGCACTCATGTATTTGGAAGAAGTCTCCTTCTGCCTGAATCCGGTGGGGGAGACGCCGACATACTTCAAGAAACTGCGATTGAACTGGGATAGTGATTGAAAGCCCACTTCGTAGGCGATTTCGGTTATCCTGTTGCGTCGATGTAATAGCAGTTGCTTGGCCTTCTCCACCCGGCGTCGATTGATGTATTCCGTCAAAGTCATCCGGGTGGATTGTTTGAAGATTTTGCAGAAATAATAGGGACTGACCCCGACATGTTTGGCCACGTTTTCAAGACAGATTTTATCTTCAATGTTCTCGCTGACAAAGCGTTTTGCCCGCACCACAGGGTCCGGCTCCGACTGCGTGTTCTCGAGGACAAGTCGATTCACCAAATCGGAGAGTTGCTGGGCGAAGGCTGCCATCACTGTGATCGCTCCTTCGTATTTTTTTACTGCATGCTCCGGAATTTCCCGCCACAATTTTTCCAGGGCGGCGCATTCTGTGAGGGGCACGCCTGAATCAACCAGAGTTTCTTTTACTTCGGAGAAATCCATTGGTCGAGAAGATCCGACGACAGCCTGGCCTGTTTTGAGAATGGCGATTGTTTTTCCTCCTGCCCGGACTGGAATTCCCGTTTCCTGCATTCCCGCAAAACAGGTGATCGTTTCCGGTCGATCTCCGGCAAGCCTCCGCAGAGTGCGATTGGCTGCAGTGCACCCTGAACAGGCATTGCATTGATTCGCGCGCTCGCAAAACGGGGTTAGAAACTCGTTTGGCTGGGCTGATGTCTTGAAATTCTCATTGAAAGGAATCAGGGTCAGGCTCAAGCCTGTCGCATTCATGAATGCCTCCCGATAGGTTTGAAACAAAGGAGATTCGACAAGTTTGAGGTAGATGCGTTCTTCAGCGCTGCGATGATCATTCATAGTGAGCTTTCGGTGATGGGTAAGCATCAAGCCGGGTGCTCATCTTTTGAATTGTCACCGATTGTGAAACGAACCCTGTGATCAGTGACTAAGGGCACATACGAAAATTGCGTACGATCAGATTCTCAACTCTGGGATTCAACCCAGCGGATCGCCTGATAGGAAAGCTCCGCCGCGTCTTTTATCTGAAGCTTGTCTTTAATATGGGTGCGATGAGCGTCGATAGTCCGGATACTGATGCCGAGTTCCCCCGCAACTTCACGGGAGGTCTTGCCTTCACCGATGGCTCGAAAAACTTCAAGTTCGCGATCCGTCAGTGCGGATACGGTGGATCCGCTGCTACCTCCTCCTGCGAATGTCTCCATCATCTGCGCCGTCATTTTCGGGCTGAGAAAGATACCACCAGCCAGCACTTTCTGAATGGCTTCGACCAACTGTTCCGGTGCCCGGTCCTTCATCACATACCCCCGGCCACCGGCACGCAGAACTCGCTCAGCATAAACCTCTTCATCATGTGAAGAGATCACCAGGCACTTCAATTCGGTCCAAACAATACGGAGCTCCTTGAGCAATTCCAACCCGCTGCGATCAGGGAGTGAAACATCGATGATCGCAAGATCAATATCCTGACACGACGCAAAAACAGCCAGAGCTTCGGCGCAGGTGCCGGCTTCTCCTACAACCGCTAGACCGTCAGCAGATGTAATGAGATGTTTCAGGCCCATTAGCATCACCGGATGGTCGTCAACAATGACGATTCTGGCTGAAGAATGCGATTGAGATTCTTTAGGGTTCATGAGGACTTGGATTCAGAGAAGGGGAACCGAGCTGCGGACTGAGGTTCCTTTTCCGGGTGATGCCTCGATGGTGAAGTCTGCCTGGATCAACTCCGCCCGACGTTGCATGGTGATGAGCCCCATCCCTGCAGTGACGAGATCCACGGACATTCCTTTTCCATTGTCCCGGACCAAGAGTTCAAGTCGGCCGTTCTCCGATGTCAGAATCAGCTCGATTAACTCTGCACCGCTGTGTTTTGCTGCGTTGGTGATGGATTCCTGCGCGATTCGATAAATCTGCACCGTGGTGTTGGCGTCGAGTTGAGCTACCAGCTGATCAATGCCTGGTGTATGGATTGTACAAGTGACGCCAAACAGGATCCGGGTTCGTTTCCCTAGATCCCGAAGCGCATCCTCAAGGCCCTGGTTCTCTAAAACTGAAGGAGCCAGACCGTAGGCAATCTCGCGTGCCTTCACTCCGGCATTGGCGATCATTTCCGAAATATTGGATATCATTTCGGCTTCGGACGCGTTTTCGGTTTTCAGCTGTTGTTCAAGGACCTTCGTCAGGCAGCCGATTCCCGAAAGCTGCGAGCAGAGGTCATCGTGCAAATCCTGTCCAATCTTGCGCTGTTCTTCCTCGGCAACTTTTAACAATTCGGTTTCAAGCCGTTTCCGATCCGTTATGTCACTGGCACAGAACACGTACCCACTCTGATCCGCCCGCGTCATTCGGGTGACCCGAACCTGAATAAAAATCTCTTCACCGCTACGCAAAGCACAGCGGAGAATTTCCTGAACGACACCTTTGCTCTCCACTGCCGGTTTGATGCGTGTCTCGAAAGGATGCCCTCCGGTATGGGGGCATAAATCGAGCAAGCTACTCCCGATTGCCTCTTCCGCGGCGCATTGGAAAATTCTTGCGGCGCCTTCGTTCCAATCCTGAATGACACCTTCCTCATTTACAAAGAAAACAGCATCGTGAACGTTCTTCAGAATCTCTGCCTGAAATTGTAATTTTATCGTTAGCTGCTGCAGCTTTTCCTCCGCTTTCTTTCGCTCGGTAATGTCGACAACGGAACTCAATACAAAATTGGAGTCATCGATCTGGAGGGGATTCAGTCCGATTTCGACGGGGAATTCGCTGCCGTCTTTTCGGAGGGCATACAGATCACGCCCTGCCCCCATGGACCGGACCTCCGGATGATGGGAATACTCCTTTCTTAGCGTTTGATGGTGGGGGCGAATGTTCTTCGGAATCAAGTCCTCGACTTTGAGCTCTAAAAATTCCCCGCGGGAATAGCCGAAAAGTGTTTCAGCCCTGGCGTTCACCATGACGATATTCCCTGATTGGTCCGCTACCACAATGCCATTGGGAGAGGCCTCCACAACCAGGCGGAAGCGATTTTCAGAGTCCTTGAGTGAAGGTGTTTCCGTTTTCAAAAAGAAAAGTTTATCTGTTGGAGAGATATTCGCAAGCATCCACCCAGCCCGGTCGGGATAGGGGAGGTATTTACAGCGAAAAGGGGGGGGCGGGACTACTCCTCAACACCGGCTGCCCACAGAATTCCATTGGCCAGGAGGCGGATGAAAACAGGATCGCCGAAGGTTTCGTCGGAGTGGCCGTAGGTTGTGCCGACGACGCGAGTGCCTTCGAATTCGTTGGTCCAGACAACCGGGTGCGCGGCTTTGTCTTTTTCACTGACAGAAGTGGCGAGGGCTTTGGCGCCGGGCCAGAGTTTCTCAATGATGTAAAGTTCATCCATCGGAGTGACCCAGTCTGCGGGGATTTTTTTCATCACGGGGTGTTCCGCTTCCACTACTTTGACCGGGTAGTTGCTTTGGTGATCATGACGCTTGCTTGTCACGCCGAGGAACTGTCGCCAGTCGTCGATCTCGGCATCGCGGTAGGTGTGCATGGCGCAGTGGATGACCACAGCCGGGGTGCCGTTTTTGTGAGCATCGGTGACCTTCCTGATGTAGTCAGGATCGGTCGTTTTGGCGAAACACTCGTTGTGAATGATGACATCATAGTCATCCGCCCATTTTGGGTTCTTGTAGAGATCGATCTGTGCTTCGGTTCCCGTGCCGCCGACATTCATGACTTCAAAGTTCACATTGGCGAGCTTCTGAACGCCGGAACCGAGAGCATAGGTTTGGTAAAGGTAATTGTGGCAACACCCTCCCGTGATGATGAGGGCCTTAATGGGCTTGCCGGAGTAGAGCTCCTTTTTCGGAGGTGCCTTTTGGTTCTTTTTATTTTTGCCTTTCTGGTTCTGGGCAATGGCGAAGCTGCCGAAAGCAAGGGCGGCAAGGAGAAGGGCGGAGCTTGTGAGTTTTTTCATGGATAAAAGATGTCAGATTTGGAGCAAAAGTGAAGGGCGTTATCGGGGAGTCATATTTTTTCGCTTCAACTGACGCTCTCCCCTGAGTACGTGGACGATGAAGATTTGATCGTTACGGACGCGGTAGAAAATTCGGCAGGGAGGTTCCACGATTTGACGGTAAGTTTTGATTGGGCGCAGTTCGCGAGGAATCGAGCCTAGCTTTGGATTGTCAGTTAGTCTTTCAACATGGTGGAAAATCCGGGCGACCAGTGTGCTTGCCGCGTCGGGTTTGTCCAGGGCGATGTAGTCGGCGATCGCATCCAGGTCTGAAAGGGCAGGTTCGGTCCAGATTATTTCAGCCATCGATTCATCCGTTCTTTCGCCTCTTGATGACCAAGGGTGCGGTCTTCCTCGATCGCTCGTTCTCCACGGGCAATTCCTTCGAGCAGCGAAATTCGTTCTTCCATTGCCTCGTAGCTTTCCACGTCGAGGAGATAAGCGGCCGGTTTACCGTGCTGGGTGATCAGGACTGGTTCATGATCATTATTGAGTTGGCCGATAATCTCGGTGGCCTTGCGCTTTAATGAGGTCACTAATTCGGTTTTCATAAAGTGATACTAAAGTGATACTTTATTTGGAGCAAAGGAAATCGAATCTGCGTTTTCCTGTGAACCCCTGCTGCGATCCCTTCAGGATCGGCCACGCCAATACGCAAAAAACCCCGGATGTTCGCTTTGCTCGATCCGGGGCTGTTGGCTTTGATGCCTGAGGCATCATTGTTTGCTGAGTCTGAAACTCAGTTTATTCGATCACATCCGGCCAGTCGGTGTGGAACATTTCGCCGGGCTCTTTGTCGATTCGCTCGTAGGTGTGAGCGCCGAAAAAGTCGCGTTGGGCCTGGAGCAGGTTTGCGGGCAAACGCTCGGAGCGGTAACCGTCGAAATAACTCAGAGATGCGGAGAATGCGGGAACTGGAATCGCGTTGTTCACCGCGAGAGTCACGACCTCGCGCCAGCTGTCCTGGGAGCGGTTGATGATCTCGGTGAAGAACGGGTCGAGCACGAGGTTGGTGAGATTGGAATCGCGCTCGTAAGCTTCGGTGATGCGATTGAGGAAACGCGCCCGAATGATACAACCGCCGCGCCAGATCCGGGCGATGGAGCCGAGGTCCAGATTCCACTCGTGTTTCTCGCCGACGTTTTTGATCAGGTCCATGCCCTGGGCATAGCTGATGATCTTGGAAGCGTAGAGAGCGTCGTGCACTTTCTGAACGAGCTCAGCTTTCTCCATGGAGATGTTCACTTCGGGGCGGTTGAAAGCTGGAGCTGCCTCGACTCGCTCACTCTTCAGAGCGGAAAGAATCCGGGCTTCGACTGCGGCGTTGATCGTGGAAACAACGATGCCGTTGTCGACCGCGTTCATCACTGTCCAGCGACCGGTGCCTTTCTGGCCGGCGCGGTCCATGATGACATCGACGACGGGCTTGCCGGTCTCAGGATCTTTTTCTTCGAGAATCTTGCTGGTGATCTGGATGAGGTAGCTTTCGAGTTCTCCGTCATTCCAGTCGGAAAAGACCTGCGCCATTTCCTCGGTGGTGAATCCTGCCGCTTTGAAAATCTCGTAGGCTTCGCAAATGAGCTGCATGTCACCGTATTCGATGCCGTTGTGAACCATTTTCACAAAGTGACCGGCGCCACCTTCCCCAATGTGGGTTACACAAGGATCGTCTCCGACTTTGGCCGCGATCGATTCGAAAACAGGCTTGATGATTTCCCAGCTCGCTGCCGGTCCGCCGGGCATGATGGATGGCCCTTTCAATGCGCCCTCTTCTCCGCCGGAAACACCGGTGCCGATGAAGAGAATTCCCTGTTCGCCGAGATCTTTGGCGCGGCGATCGGAATGAATGAAATAGGTGTTGCCGCCATCAATGATGAGATCGCCTTCTTCGAGAAGTGGGACGAGTGAATCGATCACGGCATCAACTGCATCGCGCTCCGAAGGAATCACGCCAGCGGTGGACTTCACCATGATCATCACCTTGCGGGGACGCTCCAGGCTGTTGACGAAATCTTCGAGAGTTTCGGCTCCGTAGAGGTTCTTATCGGGATTCTCCGCGATAAAATCCGTCATTTTCTCCGTGGTCCGATTGTAAACCGAAACCCGGAATCCCCGGCTTTCGACGTTCAACACCAGGTTCTGCCCCATTACGGCCAGGCCAATTAATCCGAAATCGCTCTTGCTCATTTTATTGTTCCTTTGAATGTAGGCCACAAACTAGTCAGGATTCACCAATGGCAAGCGATCATTTCTCATCATCGATCTCAGAAAAAACTGTGCCGGAAGTCGAAAAAGCGCTTTCGCCTTCGACAAAGCATGGGGCCGACGTCCGGTTTCACGGTGCGGTCCGGGATCTGGAGGATGAAAAAGAAATCTCGGGGATCGAGTATTCGAGCTATCCGGGAATGGCGGAAGCGGAGTTGGAAAAGATCGGCGCGGAGATGGGAGAGGGATTTCCCAATCATCTCGCGATGGTTCATCACTGCGTCGGATTTGTGCCTGTCGGTGAAGCTTCGATTTTGATCCGGGTGCAGACAAAACACAGCGCGGCTGCTTTTGAAATCAGCCGGGAGTATTTGCGGAGGATCAAGGAGACAGTGCCAATTTGGAAGAAGCCGGTTTTCGTTGGATAAAAAGGCTCGGATCTATTGTTATTGATCAGGCTGGGCCCTGACTTGCCTACAACTTTCGGTTAACGAATGAGATCCCCGTGTAGGCCGGCCGCTCCGGCTGGCATTGAAAGGCTCCTGCGCCAGCAGCTTGATTTTCCCTTGGTGTTGACCTTGGACAAGGATCTGAGGATTTCAGCCCGCGGGGCGGGTGGTTGGCAAAGGCAAGCGGAGCGCTCGCCCTACAGTGCCAGCTGTCGTTATGGAGGAAGAGCTATCGTCTACCCCCTGTAGGCCGGCCGCTCCGGCTGGCATTGAAAGCCTCCTGCGCCAGCAGCTTGATCTTTCCCTGGCGCTGAGCGTGGACAAGCATCGAAGGATTTCAGCCCGCAGAGCGGGTAGATGACAAAGGCAAGCGGAGCGCTCGCCCTACAGTGCCTGCGTCGCTGGGGGCTACAGCTTCCGGTTTACGAATCTCGTGAGAGCAGCCTCGCTCTGATATCCGGTCACTTTTCCAACCACTTTGCCGTTTTTGATCGCGACGATGTGAGGAATGCCTTTGACGCGGTACTTGTCAGCAAGCGCCTGGTTGTTGTCGATATTGATCGATTGGACGGAAATTTTGGAACCGAAGGCTGCCGATACTTTCCGGACGTTTGGTTTCATTTGCTGGCAGGGAGCGCACCAGTCGGCTTCGAATTTCAAAAGGGTGAGTGGGCCCTCTTCCGCACGGGCACTGATAAGCCCAAGTAGAAGGAAGGCCAGGATGAGGAAGATGGAGGGAATGAGGCTTTTCATGTGCGTTCGGGTTTGTGTCTACAGTTTAGACGTCGCTGCACGGGAAAAATTCAAACTTGGTCTCGAATTTTCCTAAATCGGAAACCTTACAAGATAGCCTGATGACGATCAAGCCACGCCTGAACGAGCGCTTCGGTATCGGTAGTGGCCTCGGTGTTGAACTTGGATTCCAATTCCCCGATTTCCCAATCCGACCCGGCATCGGAACGGACAATCGAAAGGGTGGCCCGCTGTGGAGAAAGGACTTTGTAGATGAAGGTTCTCCCTTCCTTGACGCGGGAGGCATAGCTGGCAACACAGTTCCCTTGCTCCTCCCCCTCATCGACGAGCGCTTCGGGGCTGGTGATGGGTTCAATCTTACTAATGATCCCCGGAATAGGTGGATGGCGAAAACTATCTGATCCGTGAGCGCTGACATCCATCATCTGGCGAATTCGGCGTCGGTAATTTTCGGATACCTGCTCGTGAACCTGTCGAAGGCGCTCCACCGATGGGAATCGTTCCCAGTTCTGGCCGGCGTGCAAATCCTGCTGCATGTTCATCGTGCTGGTGATCATGTGGACGACGCGCCCGCGAAAGCGCTCTGATTTGTCGATGGCCACTTCTTCGAGAAGCGAAGGCGTGGCCGCCCGCGAGGCAACGGGGTCGAGCAGGATTTCCATGACGCCCGAGTTAATCGTCGTCAGATGGTTGAGCGGGGATTTCGGGCGCTGCAGTTCCTGTTCGAAGAGGCGGACCATTGCTTCCCAGTTGTCGCCCGTGATCGAAGTGGCGGCGACTTTTCGAAAAAGACCGACGCTCTTTTTACTTCCCTCAAATCCGAGGACGTCCAGCAAATCGCGCTGCCGCATCGAACTGCATTTCAGTGACTGGATCAGTTGCTTGTCCCCTCTCATTTTCTGCGCCAGGAAGTAAGCCAGTGCGGGATTGGCCTCCGCGAGATCTGCTGCTCCCGGATCGTAGCGCAGCAGGATCAACATGGCCCATTGATGAGTCCGGAAAGGCTCAACAATCTTGGCAACACGTTTGGGAAGAGAAAAACGAAATTGCTCAAAGGCCCGTTTGTTTTGCTGGGTCTCGGTCAAAAGGCGGTAGGGCGTCTGTTGGCGCGACTGATTGTGAAACCCAAAGCTGAGCTGTTCTTCCCCTGACTTTTTTGGGGCCTTTTTAACGGGGCGATATGGCTTCACCAATCGGAACTCCGGCTGAAAGCTCTCCCAGGCGGACTGGCCGTCGGTTCGCCTCATGGCACAGGGATCGGGCCAGCCTCTCACGGTGATGGTGGTGGGCGGTTTTCGAATA
The DNA here is from genome assembly GCA_913058215.1 of uncultured Verrucomicrobiales bacterium. Classification (GTDB taxonomy): domain Bacteria; phylum Verrucomicrobiota; class Verrucomicrobiia; order Verrucomicrobiales; family DEV007; genus Arctic95D-9. Next base: position 3,158 of record CAJXQE010000187.1, on the reverse strand, counting down.
CGCAACATGCCCTCGAAAAACGAGTAGGCAGGGGATTCTTCAAGCAAGTCGGCAGGCATCGCGGGCCTTCCACAGAACGCTCAGAAATTTAGATCGCAATGGATTCTGTTCACTTGTGTTTATTTTCAATCCCTGTTCGGTTGATCATCGATTTTTCCGATTGGCGAAAAAGTTTGTACCAGCTTGTTCACGATCATTTCGAGGCTTATTCACGATCTCTTCACAGAATTGCGAATTGTGTGAACTTTTTCCATTCGGGTAATTGAGTCGGGGGTGAAAATCCGTTTTTTCCCGCTAAGATACCATCATGTCCGAACTCTGGTTCACCGCAGACCTTCACCTAGGTCACGGAAATATTATCAAGTACTGCCAGCGGCCTTTTCTCAATGAAGAGGAGAAAAGCAAAGCTGCGTCCGATGCACGCTCAGGATGGAAAGTTTCGCGGGATACGATTGTCCGTCACGACAATGCCCTGATCGACGCAATCAACGAGCGAGTCGCGGAAGACGACACACTGTGGATTCTCGGGGATTTTTCACTCTGCAGTATTGAGGAGGCGCAGGTCTATCGGAACCGGATTGTCTGTCGAGGGGTCAACCTCGTCTGGGGAAACCACGATCTCCCGGCGTATGAGTCGCTTTTCAACAAGACGATCCAGCAGGGCATGATCAAACACGAGGGGCAAAAAATCTGGCTGAATCATTACCCGATGCGCAGTTGGGATAAATCCTTTCACGGATCGTGGCATTTGTACGGGCATGTTCATGCGAGATTGCAGGAAGAGGACGTGAAGAATTCCCGGGTTCTGACGCGCGATGTCGGCGTTGATGCGACGGATTACGCGCCGGTGAGTTTTACGGAAATGGCGCGGTATATGAAACCGAGGGAGAAGGCGTTCTGGGCGTGGAAGGAATCGATGGGGTGAAGGTTTTCAGAAGTCGAAAGGAATTTGGGCATACACTTTACCTGTCGTCGCGAAGCTAGGTCGCTCGATGGGTGATGATGAGATGTTTGCCGCTGCCGCGGTAGGATTTCAATGGCAGGCGACGCGCCCGCCCTACATCTTCTGCTTTCGATCTCGGTACTGTAGGGCGGCCGCTCCGGCTGCTTTTTCATTGATACGGCGGATGCCGCATGGATTCTTCGAGAACCTAAGCGATTACATCTTCTGCGTTCGAAAGCGGTAATGTAGGGCGGCCGCTCCGGCTGCCTTTTCATCAATACGGCGCATGCCGCATGGATTCCGTTTCAGCAGGGACGGTGAATGAATCAATCTCAATCTGTCTTTCGCCGGATGGCCAACCAGTTCATTCCGTACGTTTTGTCCGGTGGAAGCTCGACCACTTCGAGCTTCCTGTTCTCGCAGATTTCCCGGATCCATTCCGGGCTGTGATGAATGCAGCCTCGTGTCGTTGATTCATGACTTGAGCCAACCCAGTTTTCCCCGAGGTAATCGGGATGCTTTTCACTTGCTGGAAGGTAGGACGTCAGGAAAACGGCATTCGGCGATGCATCGCGCACAAAGGAATCCAGGGTCGCTTCGATGCCTGCTTTTGCCGCATGCGTCCAAATCGAGTAGAGGAGAAAAATATCAAACTTCTCCTGAAAAACGGAAGTGTTGAAGTCGGGATTGGTATCAAAATTTGGCCGTTTGCTTTCGATGATCTCAGGCTCCAGAATCTGGTGCTTCCCCATATCCAGCCTTCCGGTATGAGGTTCGATCCCGAAGTAGCATCCCGGATTTAGAAAGTGAATCAGCCAGTAGCCCGCTCGAAGCACTCCGCAGCCGATGTCGACAACCTTTGAATCAGGATGGAGCCCTTCCCGCAGAAGATAGATGAACTGCTCTCTTCCGCCCCGATCAAAATCTTCAGGCTGAAATCCAATGAAAGATTCTTCGCTTAAGCGCTTCGCCTTCTCGTTCAGATTCATGCCTCTTTTTGGAGTGGTTGAAGTGTCAGTTTCTGCTTTTCAAGGCAGACACCAGTGGAAGAAAATGCTCCTCGAAACTGATCGCAGTTTTGTATTTTCCGGAGGCGACGAACTCCCTGCCGCGCCCATCGTAATAGAGGCTGAGACCTTCGGGTGGCTTTTGGTAGTCGCGGGACTCCGGCACAATCCTGTAGGGTTCCCTGCCAAGGTCGGGGAATTCTTCGGCGACTCGATTGACGAAGCCATCGGCATGCCGGGCCTGCTCGACGATTCTCCGCTTGGTGGAAGCCTCCGCTTCAGTGAGTTGATATTCCAGAAAATCACCAGAGAGAAAAGTTCCATAAACTCCCGGTGAGTCCCCCTCTTCTCTTTGGGCAAAGAGGGGGAACTCCAGGTTCTCCAAAGGAGCTACAGATTTTCGAAACCGGTGCACGGCATCGTCCAGCATGAGACGCCCGAGGTCGTGTTGGAAGTTCGATGCCTCGTAGGCGTCTCCGATCACGTGAGTCGGCTTGGTTTCTTCCAGCCAATCGTAGACCAAATCAGAGATCTTCAGATGACTGCTGAAATTCTGTGCGATCGCAAGCTGATAGGATTCATCTTCGTCGATTCCGGTAAAGGTAGCTTTCCCATCGAGGCCCAACAATTTCAATCCCTCCCGGATCAATTCCGTCTGCCCGGCCCCGGGTCCCCGGGAAGTCTCATCGAGAATCAAAATATGCGGACGCCAGCGAAGAAGGATTCCCACAATCGTCAGTAAATGCGCCGGGTGGCTCACGACCACTGCCAGTCTGGCGTCTGTTGGAATGGGGGTGGTCATTTCGAATCTGAAGTCTCAGCGCTCTCCTTTTCCGCGCGAAGGCTTTCATATTCAAGCCCTAATTCCGCCCACCCCTTGTGGGCACTTTCTGCGGATGTTTTCCAGTGTTCCAAATCGAGGGCCGTCTGTTTGGCTCTGGTGATCCAATGATAGTCAAAATGACCAGCCAGATAACGGGAGCTTGCGAGGGATTCGTTTTGAAGGTCAAGATCATGACCTTCCCATTCGACCAGGACCTTTTCGTAGAGATTCGTGAATGATTCTGCCATCGATTCGTGGGACATCTCATGGCGAACCCCTCGACAGACTTCGGCCGCATCGGTCGCGGAATATTTCTGAAGTTCCAGGCGGAGATGTTCTGCTGAGAGCTCCTTGTCGCAGGCCAGGCGACCGAAATTGAGTGTCT
>CAJXQE010000186.1 GCA_913058215.1 uncultured Verrucomicrobiales bacterium | reverse complement strand
TCTACACTATCCTCTTCGTCGGCAGCGTCAGATGTGTATAAGAGACAGGAATAGACTGAAAGCGAAGGAAGTGGATCTCTTTCACCTAATAGTAGTAGCGGCGAAAAGTTCAGCCTGAGATCTTGAAACCAGGGAAAACCTCCCACAAGCGGTATCGAGTGGCACAGTTGTTAACCACTCACCTCTTGGTGATCGTCACGCAGACAATGCGTGACTTTCTGCCGCAGTGCCTTTGAGGCTGTAGCTAATTTTCGAAAGATTCCTTTGGCGGATATTCGCGAAGGCACCGGTAATTCCGCCCGAAATGCGTGGAATCGCTGTGACTAATCTTTTACATTTATCGTCGAACAGAAAGGATGGAAGCAGCTTGCTGTATTTGGCAGCTCTTCCTCCTTAGCTTCACCTCTACCAAATCAAACCAACAATCATTATGTCAGTAGCAAAAGTAACCGAAATCATTTCCTCATCCAATAAGAGCTTCGACGACGCCGTCGAAAACGGGATGGCACGGGCCTGCAAAACTCTCAAAAACGTCAAAGGAGCCTGGGTCCAGAACCAGCAGGTCACCGTTGACGACGATGGCAAGATCGATGAATACCGGGTGAACCTGAAAGTCACCTTCGTCCTCGATTGAGAAGCCTGGACAGAAATCCAATTTTTTTTCTGAAAGGAGCCACTTCGTTAATCCGGAGTGGCTTTTTCTTTGCCTACTCAGAAAAAGATCCGCTCAATCGTCCAGTATATTCCGGCCAGCGAGATCAGAATGGAAACAGGAATCACCACGAATTTCCGGTATGGCGCATCCTTGATCCAGAAGGTAAGAAGAATTGCCAGCGCGACGATCGCAAGCTGACCGAACTCGACCCCGACATTGAAACCAACGAGGGTCACCACAAAGAGCGAGGTGGAAAGGCCCAAATCCCCGAACGCCCCGGCGAATCCGAGACCATGGATCAGGCCGAGACCGAAAATGATCAGGAGCCGCCACTTCGTAAACCTGGGGTGGAAAATATTTTCCAGAGCGATCACCGCGATACTTAGGGCAATGATCGGTTCCACGATCTCACCCGGAATACTCACCTTCCCCGCCGCGGCCAGTCCCAGGGTAATCGTATGGGCCAGTGTGAACATGGTCACCTGCAGCAACAGATTCTTCCAGTTCCGGCTGAACAGAAAGATTCCGAGAATAAAGAGAATATGGTCCAACCCCAATGGCAGGACGTGAACAAACCCTTCGCGGACCAGCTCGACAAAAGTCGCCCACTTGCCACCGGCAGCGGGATCTACGGTTTCTTCGTCACTGCTGCTTTCCCGGTTGTCTTTTTTTTTACTTCACCGGACTCACTGCGATCAATGCCTGAGACATCCAGGGCATAACTCTTCTCACCGGGGAAAAGCACGGCGATCCGCTCCACTTCTTTCCCGTCTACGGTATTGAGGAAAACAACGCTGAGTTTCCCCGCCTCGGAGGCTTCAATTTTGTAACTGCCCGCACCTTCAGGAACTCCAAGCTTTGCCTTTGCAGTGATCATCACCGGATCATCATCCTTCTCCAGGCTGGCTCCGTTTTTCCCCGTGAAATCGAAGGAGAATTCAGGTTGAATTCGACCGACCGGCTCGAGAAAAAAACGAATTGATGACTCAATTAAGGCCATCGCCTGATCGGTGTAGACCTTCTTTTCCTGATCCGTCGATGCTTTGAGAACCCGATTCACAAGATAGGGCTCCCCTTCCGGATCATCGGAGAAACAGCGAACATCCACTTCCACGGAGATCGTAGCTTCTCCGGCTTCAAAAACGGTTCTTACGGGAACATCCGGAACCGGGTGGGCCTGGAGAAAACCGGGAACTGCAAACAGAACCAGAACTGCGAGTAAGGTGGAGATAGTTTTCATCATTGTGGAAGTCGTTCCATTGATAAGGCGAAATCTGCCGATCTGCAAATGCCCTGATCCTACGGATGAAGGGAACTGCCTTTCCTGATCCAAAGAGAGCATTCTTCGGGGCCTTCTCCTTCCCTGGATCCAGTTAGCCTTTCGAGATAGACTCCGCATTCCTCTCTCCATAACACTTTACTAAAATTCGCATTGCCACGCTATTTTAAATCCTGTTGAATAAGACTATTGCTATTCCCGTCTACCAGTTCCTGAATACTAAGCCCGCTCGAACCTGCACTCACCAATTCTTGATTATGCCCAATCCTCTACGATTCATCCTAACAATTTTATTTGCTGCTGTCTGCTGCTCAACTTCCGCTCAAGATTACAAGATCACCTGGAACAGGACAAGCAAGCCTTCGAAAGTTTGGGAGGTTTATCAAAAAAACAAGACCGATATCGACGCGAGACTTGCAGGGGACGTAAAGGATCAGGAGGTGCTGGAACTGGGATTCGGAGTGGCCCAGGCCGCCATCATGATTGAATCTGTCGATACTCTCGACCACATCGATAGGGCATTGGGACTAATTGATCGCATACCGCAAAACAACTCCTTGAGTGCTTTCTCGAAAACCGCTGCATTGGGACTGGTGGATCCTCTTCTTAATCGGGGGTTTGTCGAAATCGCCGGGGAAGTAGTGGAGCGTGTCCAAAAAATCCCCATATATTCAAGAATTCCCCCTCAGGCGGCAGCGCTGCTTGGGGCAATGATAGGGGACATGGGCGACAGCGCAATAGCCGGGTATATCAATGACTACGAAACGCTCGAGAGAATCGCGATTGGAAGAATTAAACGATCGGAAGAAAGAAGATCCAAACCCCCTAAAACAGGCCCCAGAGCCCACTCCGACGCCAGTGGAAAGCGGACTCAGTGGCTCGAAATCGCCAAACTTCAGGCGAAGCAGGGAAAATCAGTGGAAGCAAAGAGTTCCTATGACCGGGCAATGGGGCGCGCGATTCCGACAATCGCGGACTCTGACATTACCACTATTTCCGTTAAGGCTTTTCGAGCCACTGCAGACTCGAAGCGTTTGTACAACAATCTAATAGCCGGCGAGACTTTGTTTCTTTTGAAGGAATATACTGAGGCGGAATCGCACTTGATTGAGGCCCTATCCCTGATTGGCCAACCAGCACTTCACAAAATCACCCCCGGCAGTGGAACGGTAATATATCAAACTCTCCGCGGTCAGGTCCTGTTCGAGCTTGGCAGATCTACCGAAGCGCTGGAAGGATGGCAGATTGCGCTCGATGCGGTGAGCAAACCCAACGGAGACACAGGCATGACGCTTCCCGATCACAGCCCTTACGTCGCAGCAGTTCGCGAAGGGCGCGCCTGGGCACTTCTACAGAGCGATGATCCCGATGCTGCAACGGAAGCGCTCCGCATTCACGAAACACATCTCGAAATGACGAGAAGGCTTTTCGAGTTCGCAAGCGAACGACAACGCCTCGCCTACCTCCAGTCTTCGGATCCGTTTTCGCTTCTGATTGCAACGAACGAAATTGAAATCCTCGCTGAAGCTGTGATCAAACTGAAAGGGGCCGTTCTCGACTCCGTCCTCGAGGACAGAAGAGCCGCGCAAACAAACACGACACCGGAACACCTTGAAACCCGGCGACAGGCGAAGTTCGCTCAAAACCTGGTCCTCAACGCATCGTGGCATGGAGCCGGGAACCTTCCCGAAAAGCAGGCAAATCTAAAGGCTCTTGAAACCGCTCTCGCAAAACATCAGCCCGCCGGAAACACTCAGATTAAGACTCTGAACGCAAATCTGGGAGAAGTCATGAAGGCTCTGGGGCCGGAAGACAAACTTTGTGAATTCATTCGCTATCGGCGACCTCGCGAAGAAGGAGGAACTGAACCCTTCTACGGTGCTCTCGTGATTACCGGAGAAGAAGCCCCGAAGTGGTTTCCCCTTGCGCCGGCAAGCCTGGTCGATCCGCTAATCTTTGAGTTAAAGAATGCCATGTCCGGAGCCGGAGCTGACGACGCGATACTTTCAGAGAAATTAAAAGGACTCTATACCGCTTTAATTTCTCCAATGGAGGAAAAGATTTCGGGAGGGAGCCGGCTCATCATCGCCCCCGACGGCCCCCTTTCCTGCCTCTCCTTTGCTGTGCTTCTCGATGCGAACGATAAGTTCCTCTCAGAAAAATGGGAACTCTATTATGTCTCAACAGCGAGAGATTTGTTAAAGCCCGGCAGCCCTCCTCCGGCACAGCTCTCGGTCCTGATGTTTGCTGACCCCGACTTTTCCATGGCCATCAAGCCCGGCTCTTCGACAGGGGTAATCCGGGGAACGAGCATCCCCTTCAGCCTCGATATTTCTGCGCTTCCTCCACTTCCGGGCACCCGGGACGAAATGGACTCGATTGCTTCCATCGCCGCGGAACATGATTGGACCTTCTCCTCCTTTTCCGGACAGCAAGCGTCAGAGGAATCGCTGAGAGAAATGAAGACCTCCGCCGACATTCTTCACTTCGCGACCCACGGCCTTTTTCTTGAAAAAGACGACGCGGTAGCAGCAACAAGCGATCAGTCCATCAGCTCGAGACAAGAGCAGGGCCGCGTCGATGACCCCTTAAAACGATCCATGCTTACCCTGGCCGGGGCGGACAGCACCCTGCAGAGTTGGAGGAACAAACAGGCCCCTGCCCCATCCAATGACGGTATCCTCAGTGCAGCGGAAGTATCCACTCTCGATCTAAACGGCACCTGGATGGCCATCCTGTCCGCCTGCGACACGGCTGCGGGAGACCAATTCGACGGTGAGGGAGTGATGGGACTCCGTCGCGGATTTTTCCTTGCCGGCGTCGATCACCTCCTGATGACCTTTTGGCCCATCGCAGACGAAGAGACCGTCGCAATTATTTCAGAATTCTACGATGATCTGGCGGAGTCCCGTCACCCGGGCCAGTCAATCGCGAAGGTCCAAAGGGAAGCCCTCGTCAAACTCAGAGATGAGCGTTCCCTGCAGGAAGCCGTATTCCTTGCCGGGCCTTTTGCTGTAAGCGTTTCGGGTAAGATCCCTTCTACCCACTGATTCAAATTTGTCGAAAAACGGCATTCGACTATTGGAGGAAACCGCCCGAGTGACTTTTTTCGGCGCAAGAGCGTCTACTATTTAACGCAAATAAACTGTTGAGTTTGTCTGCACTTATCGTCCATATTCGACGTAGAGGCGTATTGTCTCTGAAATTAAAACCAAAAATCAAAACATGAAAAAAATCATCGCTCTCATCGCAGCTGTTGCTTTCCTCGCAGGTTCCGCCTACGCAGGTTGCGGCAAAAAAGTTACTGACGAAGGAACTCTCAAGTCCTACAACGCAGAATCCAAAGAAATCGTTGTCGATCTCGGAGACGGCAAAGAAGCAAAACTCACTCTCACCGCAGACACTAAATACAAAGGTGCTGACGGCAAAGAAGCCAAAGTTGCTGACCTCGTTGACTCCAAAGTCAAAGTGACTAGCGAGCACAAAAAAGTCGACTCCGTCGAAGCTGCTAAAAAAGCTGCTAAAAAAGCTGCCTAAGGTTTAATACCTTATTTTTCCAAAGAGCCCGTTCGATTTACGTCGATCGGGCTTTTTTTGTGTTTACACTTTAAGTCTAAATGCGGCAGCTTTTCTGATCCTGATTATGAACAAATTCCTTTCTCTCCTTTTCATCTTCCTGCTGGCTCTTTCGGTCAACGCCCGGGCAGACCATCACCAGACCGCGATCTTCAACGGTAAGGACCTGAGAGGCTGGAAGGTGCCGGAAAACAACATCTGGTATCTGGTTGAAGATGGGATCATGAAAATTCGGAGCGGTCCGGAAAAGAAAGGTTCGATTCTCTGGACAGAGAAGGAGTTTGAAAACTTCGTCGTTGAGCTCGATTTTCGTTTTGGTGAAGGCATCGTCGACTCCGGAGTTCACATCCGGAACATGGATCAAATTCAGATCGGTATCAGCGGATCTCTCAAGCGCGACATGACCGCCTCCCCTTATATTCCCAAAAAGGGATATCCCGTGGAAGCCGAGGGCGTCAAAGAATTGCTGAAAGCAAAGGACTGGAACCACATGAAGATTGAGGCAAAAGGAATGACATACACTTGTTGGCTCAACGGTCAGAAAGTCATGACTTACACCTCCGAGTCCGGACAGAAGAAGGGCCCCATCGGACTTCAGCTCCACGGCAGCCGCGACATGGGAATCGACTATCGGAATATCAAGCTCGAAGAGCTGAAGCCCTGATATCTCCGCTCGATGAAAAACGAAGTGGTGATCCAAAGCGCGGTCTTCAGCCCAAAGGTAAAAACCTACTGGGCCCTGGCATCGAGCATGGGACTGTTCTTCAGCATCATCGGCATTCCCTTTCTCATTATCTGGATTCCGGCAGCGATCCTTTTATCGGGACGCTACCTGGCCAGTCTCGACGCTGTGCTGACAGCGAAAACGCTAAAGGTAAAAAAGGGAATCCTGAACCGTGTTGAAAAAACAGTTCCCTTGGAAAAAATCACCGACATGGGAATGGTTCAAGGGCCTCTAATGCGGGCACTTGGAATCTCCATGCTGACCGTTGAAACCGCCGGAGGTTCTGCTGGAGCTCTCGTGAATCTGCTCGGAGTGGAGAACCCTGAGCGCTTTCGCGACGCGGTACTTCAGCAAAAGGAATTACTGATCGAAAAGGCAAGCAAAGGCGAAGAGGGATTCTCATCATCTGCCTTGCCCTCGAGTTCTTCACCGGAATCAACCGCCGTCCTTTCCGAAATTCTGGAAACCTTGAAGCGAATCGAAAACAAATTGCCCGGGGAATAGGCTATCCAGCCCATCCAAAACGCCACGGTCAATGATGGATCTCCATGAGATCTAAGTTTCGGATTGCATTCATCAACTGACTCGCTATTTACAAGGGGATTACCCTTCTATCTCGAACTCATATGAAGTCAGATTTCCTCTCGGTCGCATTGGCGTTCGCTGCCTTTGCTGGCTCGAGCGTAACGATCCAATCGAATGCTCAGGAGATTGTTGACCAGGTAGAAACCGAATCAGTTCCTTCAAATGACGAAACGGACATCGGCATCCTCGAAACCACGCTTGTAGAATCAACACCGGATAAGCCCACAAGACTTTCTCCCGTAGTTCGACAGTCCTTCAGTGGCCCGATTCTCGATGACCGAATTTCTTCAGCCCTGCCCGGGGAGATCGTCTCCACGCCGCTTCGTGTCGCGGAATCCAATTTTGCGGTGCCCTACGTGGTCGATACTTTAAGCGCCACAAGCTTGAGGGAACGATCGGTTCGATCTTTACCCGAAGCGTTCGAACAAACGCCGGGAGTTATGGTTCAGAAAACAGCGCACGGTCAAGGTTCCCCTGTTGTTCGCGGGTTCACGGGTTACCACAATTTATTTCTGATTGATGGAGTGCGGCTGAACAACTCGACTTTCCGATCTGGACCAAATCAATATTGGAATACGGTAGACACCCACGGGCTCAATGGAATCGAACTCGTAAAGTCACAGGGCTCTGTACTTTATGGCAGCGATGCGGTGGGCGGAACTGTCCAGGCGCTCACAAAACGCCCGGTCTATTCGGAAACCGGTCAATTTACCGGGGGGCGCAGCTACACTCGATTATCTTCGGGTGAGGACAGCTTTATTCAGAGGAATGAGTATACGGTGAGTGAAGCGGGCAAATACGGATTCATTCTCGGTGGAACTTACAAGGATTTCGGGAATATCCGCGCAGCTGATTACGGTCAACTCCCCAGGACCGGCTATGGGGAATGGGACATTGACGCCAAGCTGGAATTATTTCTCGACGAAGACACCCGGCTCACCTTTTTCCACCAGCAAGTCCACATTGATGATGCCTGGCGCGTTCACAAAACTCAGTTTTCAAAAAGCTTTGCCGGAACAACTGTCGGAGACGAGCGGGCCCGGATCATCGATCAGAGCCGGGTCCTCACCTATGTTCAGTTGGAGGGAGCCTCGGACTCTCGTTTTTTTGACCATTACCTCCTCAGCGTCTCGCACCAGCAACAGGATGAGGAGCGATTTCGAAAGCGTGCCGATGGGAGGTTCGAGAATCAGGGCAGTACCATTGACAGCTACGGGGCCTTTGCTCAGTTCGACAAGTTCCTCGGCAATACCGACCTGTCCTACGGCTTAAGCTATTATTTCGACGATGTTGATTCTTTTCGGAATGACTTCAGCGCGGACGGCACTTTTAATAGAGCCCGAATTCAAGGTCCCGTCGGTGATGATTCCAATTACCATCTCTTCGGAACCTTTGTAAACACTTCCACGCCCTTAGGAGAACGGCTCAATATCAATCTTGGGGGGAGGTTCACTAATGCGGAGGCCAGTATCGGTGAAGTGCAGGATCCAGCGACAGGGAATCAGGTTTCGATCAGCAATGATTGGCAAAACTTTGTGGGAAGCGGACGAATTTCCTATCGGCTCGACGAAGCCGATCAGTTCCGACTTTTCGGAGGCGCTTCTCAGTCTTTCCGGGCACCGAATTTGTCGGACCTATCCCGACTGGATACAAACCGAAGCAACGAGATTGAAACGCCGGCTCCGAATCTCGAACCTGAACATTTTCTCACCTACGAGATCGGAATCAAAGCGGGAACAGAAAAGCTCACCGGTAGTCTTTCCTATTTTTACACCGATGTGAAGGACTTGATCCTCCGTACTCCGACCGGCCGTATTCTTGATGGCCTCAACGAAGTCACCAAACTGAATTCGGGCGACGGACATGTTCAAGGTGTCGAAATTTCAGGCCGCTATCAACTCTGCGATCAGTGGACCGTCTTTGGTGGCGCCGCCTATCAGGACAGTCATGTTTCCACCTTTCCGACATCAGCACCTGTGTTGCGGGAAGAAGTATTGAGCCGTCTGATGCCTTTGAATGGGCACGGTGGAATCCGATGGGAAAATCATAGCGAAACTTTTTGGGTCGAGGGTCTTGTGACAGCCTTCAGTGACGCCGATCGCCTCAGCACTCGGGACCTTCGTGATGATCAACGAATCCCTCCTGGAGGAACTCCCGGCTACTGGCTGGGGACTGTTCGTGCCGGCTGCGAAATTTCCGAAGGATTACGAATCACAGGGGCTGTAGAAAATATATTTGATGAAGCCTACCGAACTCACGGATCCGGGCAAAATGAGCCCGGCATAAACTTTGTCTTTGGAGCTGAATTGGAGTTCTGAATTTTGCTGCTCGCTTGCGATCAGGGAGCAGGCTCAGCGAATTGAGCATCAATAAACTCGAAGCTCTCCATTCTCACTGGCTCCGGAAAGTCATGCTCTGAATCCGGATAGGCGATCCGCAGGTTTCGCGGGACTTCGTAAAGATCGTAGATTTTCCGAATTTTTGGAGCTGCTTTTTCCACACCGCGCCAGTCGAAGTTGGAATCGCGGAGCGGAGAATTCGAAAAGAACGCTCTCGGCGCGATCGCTGCGACCAACTCGTAGAAGTCGAAGGGCACTTTGTCAGGGTTGAGCTCATATTTATCGCGGAGAGCCGGCATGTAGCGATCGCTGGTCCAACCGGTGATATTTCCCTCTTTGTAATCGTGAAAAGGCGTCCAGCCGCAACTGCTGACCACCGCTTTGACGCGTTCATCAACTACCCCTAGAAAAATGGCATTGTGGCCACCCAGTGAATGCCCGATCGCCGCGATCTTTTCTCCATCGACATCGTCCCGACTGAGCAACAGATCCACGCAGCGCACGTGATTCCAAATCGCCTTGGCCGTTCCGGATTCCCATTTATCGGCAGCAAAATCGTAATCTGACAATTCACCGAAACTCACGTAGTCCGGTGCAATCACGACATTCCCGCGTTCAGCCAGCTCGCGTGCATAGCCTCGATTGGGGCGCTCACTTTGCCCATCAACGACGCCTTTGCCAATTTTGTGAGTGGGATGAAGCGCGACGATTCCCGGCATCTTTGCAGGCGGCTCGCCTCCTTTCGGAACATACAAATAACAAGGCAATCGATCCCCCTCCTCAGAAACGATCGTGATGGTGGAGCGCGTATATTTTTTCGTCTCAACCTTCTCCGTCACCTGCACATCCAGATCGGGAAGATCTTTCCGCGACGGCATTTTACCAATGACCCTTTCGAAACCTTTCATGATGGCCGCCCGCCGGATCTCCCAATCTTCTTTCGTCTCGATTGGAAGAGTTTCGACACCGTCCGGATACCAATCCAGTCGTTGATGAATCCCGTCCTCTCCCTGCGCCAATGAGAGGCTCAGTAGAACAGCAGGCATTGTGAGCAGCAAAATCTTCATCGAACTATCATCAACCGAATGCACCGACTCTGGCAATCGCGAATGCGTGACATCGCTTCCGCCTTTGCGTCCTGTTCATCGTATCGATATGCCTCCACTATTCCTGATATGGCAGCAGCAACGAAAGAAAAACTCCGCTTTGCCGGAATCGGGGTTCGCAACATGGGATGGAAGGATGTCTCCACGATCGGTTCCCATCCTCAGGTGGAAATGGTCGCCTTCTGCGACATCGACACCCGGCACTTTGACTATGCGGAAAAGAAATGGCCCGGTCGGCCAAAATTTTCCAACTTTCGGGAAATGTTCGATAAGCTGGATGGCAAGATCGATGCGGTGAATGTCACCGTTCCTGACCATTCCCATGCCGTCATCGCTCAAGAGGCCCTGAAGCGTGGACTCCACGTATACTGCCAGAAGCCTCTCACTCACACCGTCTGGGAAGCAAGACAACTGGCTAAGCTCGCCGCCAAACACGGCAACGTCACCCGAATGGGGAATCAGATTCACTCCGAACCACAATATCGGAACAGCAAGCTCATCGTCCAGCAGGACAAGAAGATCGGGAAAATCAAAGAAGTTCACACCTGGATTTCTGCAGCCGGTCACGGTCGGGCCGGACTGCTCAATCCTCCGCCCAAACCGGAATCCGCCCCCGACGAAGTGAGTTGGGATCAATGGATCGGGCCTGCGCCCTTCCGTGAGTTCGCCGGACAAAAGATTTACCATCCTTTCTCCTGGCGGGACTGGCAGGACTTCGGGTCCGGATCCATCGGCGACAACGGCTGTCATTTGCTCGATCCGCTCTACACGACTCTCGATCTCACAAATCCGATCAGCATCACCAATGAGCACAGCGGGATGAATGATGAGATCTGGCCAGCTCAATCGACGATCACCTACGTTTATCCCGGAACCGAATTCACAGAGTCCGACACCTTGAAAGTCACCTGGTATGACGGTGGTCGCCGCCCCCGCATAAAAGTTCCCGGCATTCCCAATGTTGCTGAGTTGGAGCAACCGGCTTCCTTATTGGTCGGAACCGAAGGCTCGCTGCTCATTCCTCACTGGGGTACACCGAAGCTCTTTCCCGAAGCCGACTTCTCCGATTACAAGTTGCCCGACGCCGGCCCTGCGCATCACTGGCACGACTGGGTCGACGCCTGCCTCGCGGGGAATCCTGACATCTCCGATAACTTTGCCTACGCCGGCCCCCTCACCGAAGCCGTCCAGCTCGGCAATGTCGCAACCCGCTTCCCGGGCCAAACTCTGGAATGGGATGCTGAAAATTTAAAAATCACCAACCTTCCCGAAGCCAATTCTTTTCTTACCAAAACCTACCGCAAAGGCTGGGAGGTCCACGAAGCATGAAACCTATTCTCTTTTTCCTCGCATTCTCCTTCGCTTTCTTGACCGGAGCTCAGGCTGAGTTCAAATACGAATGGAAAGCTGGCGCAGCCGGCACGGTCATCACGCCGGACCAGCCCATTTTTATGGCTGGCTACGGAAGTCGAAATTCTCCTTCCGAGGGAACCGAATCGGATCTCTTCGCAAAAGCCCTCTTCCTCGATGCAGCGGACGGAGGCAGAGGTTTAATGATCACCCTGGATGTCGTAGGAATCGATAAAGCCTTTGCCGACGATCTTTGCGCCCGAATCGAGAAGGAGCATTCGATTCGCCGGAATGAGATCGCCATTTGCACCTCCCACACCCACAGTGGCCCGGTTATCGGGAAGAACCTTGGCCCCCTTCACTATTGGACTTTAGATAAAAACCAGCAGCAAGTCATTGATGCTTATGAAGAAACCCTGAAGGTCAAGATAGTCGCGACCGTCAAGAAGGCGATTTCCAGTGCGGTTCCGGCGCGGATTCAATCCGGCAATGGAAAATCCACTTTCGCAGTCAACCGTCGCACCAATAAACCCTATTCCGAGGTTCCGGACAAACGCGCCCGCGGTAAACTGGTCGGCCCTGTCGATCACGATGTCCCCGTCCTCACCGCCCGGGACAAAAACGACAAGCTGATCTCCATCCTCTTTGGTTACGCTTGCCACGCCACCGTCCTCGGTCTCAATTTCTTCAACGGCGACTATCCCGGTTATGCCCAGGCGGAACTGGAGAACTTGAATCCCGGAGCTACCGCTCTGTTCTGGGCCGGATGCGGAGGCGACCAGAATCCACTCCCACGGAGTGAAGTCGCCCTCGCCAAAGAATACGGAGCCGAGCTCGCGGAAGCTGTCACAGAAGTCATTACCGCACCGATGACAGAATTGTCGCCCTCATTGAAAACCGAATTCAAAACGATCGAAGCTCCCCTTGCCGCTGTCCCAACGAAGGAGCAGATCCTGACGAATTCAAAATCGACGAACAAATATGAGGTCGCCCGCGCCGGATATCTCCTGCGTAAAATGGAGAAACAGGGCGGCCTGAAAGGGAGTTACCCCTACCCCGTCGGTCACTGGAAAATTGGAGGGCTCTACAAGGGCCAGCATATCGATTTCATCTTTCTCGGCGGCGAAGTCGTGGTCGACTACGCTCTGCGGCTGAAAAAGGAAGGTAGCGGCTCCAACACCTGGGTCGCCGGATATGCCAACGATGTCATGGCTTACATCCCCTCACTCCGCGTCCTGAAAGAAGGCGGCTACGAAGGCGGAGGGTCAAACGTCTATTACGGGCTCCCCTCTCTTTGGGCGGAGTCGATTGAGGAAGACATCATCAAAGCCGCGAAGTGATTGAGACGATTCAAGGGGGTTAACTGTTCGATCCAACCCTCTGCCCTCCGAATGAGCTGCTGCTTCAAGTTTTCTGTAATTTCTTTAAGTCCAATGCGACTATATCCCCATGAGCAATGAAGCTGTAAAATCAATCGCCCTCGATCTTTCCTCAGACGTTCCCCGCAGCCCTCGAAAAGTGCTGGGTGGCTACGTGGTCGCTGCACGGACTCTGGATAAGTGCCGGGCCGAAGTAGCCGGGACCCTCGGTGAATACCATTTCGACTGCCCTCTGGACAATCTGTTCTTCGAGTTCACCGGGATCACTGCAGACCAGTTTCGGGACCAGGTGGCAAGCGGAGCTTCCGATGAGGAAATGGCTGCGTGGATACAGGAAAATTCGAAACAATCAAGCAATCAGGAGATCGTAAAATGGAACAATGAACTCCGCTACAAACGCATCAGCGAAATGCCGATTGAACTCCAGGAATTCCTCGAAGGATACATTCCGGAGTTTCTTCCCGAAGACAAAATCGTCTATTACTGGTTCGATGTTTACGATATCGAAGAAGGACGTATTTAAGAAATCCGAAGAAGTTCTTGTGACGATCGGTTGACAAGTAATTATTTCGCGGTTAAGTGCGCCCTTCCTAATCACTTTTTTGACCCATGGCTGTCCCAAAACGTAGAACTTCCAAAATGAAAAAGCGCCTTCGTCGCAGCGGTAATCGCTGGCGTCCGGCCAAGCTGAACGTTTGCCCGGAATGTGGCAGTGCAGCACCTTCTCACATTGCATGTCCCAGTTGCGGATATTACAAGGGCCGTCAGGTCATCACGGTGGACGAGCTTTAAGGTTTTCGATCCTGCTTAAAACCCGATTTTTTTTGCAAAGTCACCCTTATCGGGGTGACTTTGTTTGTTTTCAGGGTTGCAACTTTTCGCCTCTTGTTCCTAGATAGCGGCTGACTTACCGCGATGAAAATAGCTCTGGATGCCATGGGTGGCGATCATGCCCCCGCTGCTGCTGTCGAAGGTGCCGTAATGGCACTGGAAGAATTCGGCAGCGATATCAACAGGCTTTACCTCGTTGGTGACGAGAGAGAAATCCGGGACGAGCTGGATCGCATTCACTATGCGGATGCCAAAATTGAAATCGTTCATGCTTCCCAAGTAGTCGGAATGGAGGAATCGGCGGTTAAATCCCTTCGCTCCAAAAAGGACTCTTCAATCAGTGTCGCGATGGACCTGGTTAAGAACTGTCTCTTATACACATCTCCGAGCC